>JALONO010000231.1 GCA_025454895.1 Bernardetiaceae bacterium | reverse complement strand
GGGGTTTCGCTGCGGTCGTAGGCGTTGATGATGCGTTTCACCAGCCGGTGGCGGATTACGTCGCGGTCGTAGAACTCCACCACTCCAATGCCCTCGATGGCCCGCAGTTTGTTCACCGCGTCCACCAGGCCGGAAACCTGCTTCTTGGGCAGGTCAATCTGCGAGCGGTCGCCGGTTACGATCATTTTGGAGTTAGGCCCCAACCGGGTGAGCAGCATCTTCATCTGCATGGCGGTGGTGTTCTGGGCTTCGTCGAGCAGCACAAAGGCGTTGTGCAGCGTGCGCCCGCGCATGTAGGCAATAGGCGCGATCTCGATCACGTTTTTCTCCAGGTAAAACTTGAGCTTTTCGGCGGGCACCATATCGTCCAGGGCATCGTAAATGGGGCGCAGGTAGGGGTCGATTTTCTCCTTCAAGTCGCCGGGCAGAAACCCGAGGCTCTCGCCCGCTTCCACGGCCGGGCGGGTGATGACGATTTTCTTTACCTGTTTGTTTTTGAGGGCGTGCACGGCCATGGCCACGGCCAAGTAGGTTTTGCCTGTACCGGCGGGGCCAACGGCAAACACCAGGTCGTGCTGCATGGCCAGTTCCACCAGTTTGCGCTGGGTGGCAGTGCGGGGCCGGATCGGCTCGCCCCGGGTGCCGTAAATGATGATCTCATCGTCCAGGGCGTGGGGGGCGGTTTCGTTGGGCACGGGGTGCAGGTAGCTGCTCACGTTTTCGGTGGTTACCTTGCCAAACTTATGGTAGTGAGCCAGAAGGCTGTTCACCACCTCGTTGATGCGCACAATCTCGGGCGTGCTGCCCTTGATGCGCAGTTCGCTCCCGCGCGAAATGATTTTGCTGTGCGGAAAAGCCTGCGAAATTTCGCGGAGGTTTACATTTTCTACCCCCAAAAAATCGATGAGGGAGATGTTATCCAAGTGGATTACTTTTTCTAACAAATGATGGTCGGGTTTGGTGGTGAAGTGGGTTTTTAGCATAGGTTAAACCAGCCCAGGGGCGGCTTCGCAAACTAACGATAAAAACGGGCAAGTTTACCCCGCTTACTGTGGTTGCAACACATATTTAACGTACTCGGGCAGCAAGGCTTTGTTGAGGAAGTTGGGGTAAATCTCAAAATACCGTTTGGCGATTTCTTGGAGCATAACCTCGCGCAACTCTTGGATGTTGTCGCGCTCGGTGGCGGAGATGAACACGGCCCGGGCCAAGTTTTTGGTGGTGCCCACGGTGGCGGTTTTGCCCACGTAGGTTTGTTTAAACTGGGCCAGGGTCATTTTGGTGGCGGGCACCGGGGCCAGGGCGGGCAAATGCTCGTCGGCCCCGGCGGGCACCAGTTCGTCGCCGTCCTCGTCGTCAGGCTCAAAGTCGGTGGCTTCGGCCTCGGCAAAATCCAGCTCACCGAATTCCGGGGCAATCAGTTCCGGGTTTTCATAAGCATCTATCTTGTTGAAAACCAAGATCACGGGTTTGTCGGCGGCCCCAATTTCGGCCAGGGTTTGGTTCACCACGTTTAGGTGCTCCTCAAAGGCGGGGTGGCTAATGTCCACCACGTGCAGCAGCAGGTCGGCCTCGGTAATTTCCGAGAGGGTGGATTTGAAACTCTCCACCAACGTGGTGGGCAGTTTGCGGATGAACCCCACCGTATCGGTGAGCAAAAAGGGCACGTTGTCCAGCACCACCTTGCGCACGGTGGAGTCCACGGTGGCGAACAATTTGTTTTCGGCAAACACGTCGGCCTTGGTGAGCAGCCGCATCAGGGTCGATTTGCCCACGTTGGTGTAGCCTACCAGGGCCACGCGCACCATGCTCTCGCGGGCCTTGCGCTGGGTGTGGCCTTGTTTTTCAATGTCGGCCAATTGGCGGCGCAGCAGGGTAATTTTGTCGCGCACAATGCGGCGGTCGGTTTCCAGTTCGGTTTCGCCGGGGCCGCCCCGGGTGCCGCGCCCGCCTTGCTGGCGGCTGTGGTGGCTCCACAGGCGGGTGAGGCGGGGCAGCATGTACTGCAACTGGGCCAGTTCCACCTGGGTGCGGGCCTGGGCGGTTTTGGCGCGGAGCAAGAAGATCTCTAAAATGAGCATAGTGCGATCCATGATCTTGCACTTGAGCTCGTTTTCCAGGTTGCGGATTTGCTTGATGCTTAGTTCGTCGTCGAACACCACCATGGTGGGTTGTTCGGCTTTTACAAACGTGCTGATTTCCTGCAACTTGCCTTTGCCCACAAACGTTTTGGCATGGGGGCGCATTAATTTCTGCCTAAATTTTTTGAGGGTGCGGATCCCGGCCGTTTCGGCCAAAAACTCCAGCTCGTGTAGGTACTCGAGGGCCTGCTGGTCGTTTTGGCGTTGGGTAACCACGGCCACCAGCACGGCTGTGGGTTGTACCGGAGCCGTTGAATATAACTTTTTCTGCATGAGGTGCTAAATGGGCTGGCGCAAAACAAAACTCATTTTAAGAACTTGCTCGCCCCGCTTTACGGTTAATGTAACCTTTTTACCCGGTTTGCTATGAAAAAGTTCCGTGAAATCGTTCAAAGTCAGGAAATAGACCTTGCGGCCGTTGAGTTCCAACACTTCGTCGCTGCGCTGCACGCCCGCCTCGGCGGCCGGCGATTTGGCCGATACCTCCGATACGGTGAACGACGGCAAACCAGGGATCGGCGCGACTACTTCCATCCCGCTCAAATTGTAGAAGAAGGGGCGTTTATAGTCGGCATTGGGCTTGAGGTACAGGCGGCTGTTGGGGTAGTCGAGGGTTACGTGGAAGCGCTTGAGGATATCGGCGCCGAGCAGGCCGTTGCGGTGGACGGCCCCGGCCACTTGCCGCAGCGAGGCCGAGTCGGGGTAGGAGGCGGTAAAGTTCTTGAACTTATACTTGCCCAGTTCCAGGCTTTTGAGGCGACCCAACTGGCCGTGAATATCGCCGCTGAGGCCCCGGCCCAGGTAAGTATCCACCGTTTTGGGGGGCAGCACAATGCCGGGGTCCGACAGCCGGTCCAACGACAGGGCGTAGCTGGCCCCGGTGTCCACCAAAAGTTTCACTTTTAGCCGCTGGCCGTTTTCTTGTTCGATGAAAGTCTCGACATAGGGCTTGCCCTCCTCAATAATCAGTGGTAGCATAATGCCGGGCGGGCGGCGTTTGTACTTTTCCGGCCGGTGGAGCACGATTTTGCGCTCTTCGTAGCGGATTTCGGCAATAAAGTTCTTGAACACGTCGTAGCCGATGATGCCGCTCACCCGCATCCCCAGCTTGGTGGAAAGGAAAAAAATGTCCTCCGTTAAAATGAGGATGTCGTGGTTGTCGCCCCGGATGTTGGTGCTGATATCGAACCGGTTGCCATACGACAGCAGCGCGTCCAGGTCGGAGCCATCGCCCAGGCCGCGGATTTTGATGCGCCGGGTGTCGTTGATCTGCACGCTCTCGCCGTGGCTAAGCCCGGTGATGAGGGCGGTTTTTACCCCCGTGTCCAAAATAAACCGCATGGTGTCCGAGCCGTTGATCCGCAGCGGAATCACCATTAGATTATTGACATATTTGAAGGGAATCTCGACCGACCGGGCCTTTTTAGTAAAGTAAAAATGGTTGCGGATGAACACTGGCTGCACTTGGGCATCTTTGGCGGGTTGCCCTAGGTTTTGCCCTGATTTACAACTGATTAACGAATGGGCAATGGCCAGGCCGATCACGAATTGCCGCCATTTTAGAGAAAAGGGGAGGAGGGATAAAATCTTACCCATAAACTTTAGCTGAGAATGTAAACAGGTGTCAGTGGTGTGCAATTCGCTGGACTAAATGTAGTACATCTTAATTAAAAAAGCAAATAAAAAACCGCCCGTGGTGGCGGGCGGTTTGGTAGGGTAGGGGCTTGGCCCCGTTATTTCTTCGTTTGCAGGCTGTTGAGCAGTTCGGTGATGTAGGCGGTCATTTCGTCGTTGCGGCTTTTTTCTTTGGCCTTTTGGGCAAAAGTGAGGGCTTCGGCCACCTTGCCTTGTTTTTGCAATACCACGGCGTGGGCGTAGTTGGCCACGTCGTTATCGTTGAGGGTCAGGGCCTTTTGGGTCCACTGGGCGGCTTTGGCCAGCTCGGCGGGGGTTTTACCTTTCTCGCTCACTTCCAGGGCTTTCTGGAGCAGTTCGTTCTGGTCGTCGGCGTGGTAAGTGTCCAGCCAGCGGCTCATGGCGGCAAATTGGCCCGGCCAGTCGCCGATGCCCTGGTGGTAAAACAGGGCAATGGCCAGGTCGTAATACTCACGTGGGCGCGGCTGCGGCGAGTTGAGGCTGGCCACGGCAAAGTAGTAGTCTTGGGCCTGTTTCATCAGCTTGGGGTCCTTGGTGCCAATGGCCCCGTTGATCAGGTCGTCGATCCGCTGCATCATGTAGCTAGTGAACTCGGCCCCCACGGCTTGGTGGAACGCGGGCGCGTTGGCCACGGCGTATTTCACCTCGCGGCTTTGGGGGTCGGTTACAAAGTTCTGCACCAAGGCCCAGTTTTCGGGCTTGCTCAGGTCGGCCTCGGCCACTTTGGGCAAGTATTGCGCGGCCAGTGGCTGGGCTTCCTCGGTGCGGCCCGCTTTCACCAGCATGTCCAAATAGTTTTTAAGGGCGGCGGGGTCGCGCGGGTTGGCCTCGTAAGCAGCTTTGAGGGGCGGCAGTTTGGTGGCCGCCTCCAGGCCGCCCAGCATTTGTTGGCCAAACTTGTTAAAGCCGGGCGCATCCAGCGCGCCCACGTTTTTCCCGATCACGTTGCCCTTCGGGTCGAAATAATACAAGGAAGGATACGCTTCCAGGCCTACCCGTTTCACCAGGTCTAATTCTTCTTTTTCCGCATCAATTTTATAGGAGATGAAGTTTTTGTTGTAGAAGTCGGCCACGGCCGGGTCGGTAAACACCGTTTTGGCCATGAACTTACAAGGGCCGCACCACACGGCGTAAAAATCGACGAACACGGGCTTGGCCTCGCGCTCGGCTTTGGCCAGCACGTCGGTCCAGCGGCCGGTTTCAAAGTTGATTTGGGCCTGGGCAAATGCGGCTTGCGCCCCGGCCACCAGCCCAATGGCTACACCCAGCAGCCGGAACTTGGAGAGAAGTTTTTTCATGGAGAAGGATAAAATTAGCGTAAAAAACGACCTGGCCGGGCAAAATGGCAGGTGCGGCCGAACCTGACAACTCGTAAAGTATAATACTCGGTATGCATCGGCGGGTAAGTTGTTAGATCTTTAATAAACTGATAGCCAGTGTTTTATTTTCTTTAAATCGAGTTGACCGATGTAACATTCGGAAAGAAAAGTGGGCAAACCCCGGCCGATACCTTACATGGCCAAAAGCCATGCCACACCCAGGCCACAAATATCCAAATTAAGTTAAAAAACGGCTAGGCGGGCGGGTTGGCGGCATTTGCCTTAATTTTGCCAAGCGAGGCTGGCCGGGTTTAGGCAAACCCCGGCTGATCGCCTGATTACCATGCAATTACTTAAAAATTACGCTTGGAAATGGCTGGCCGTGGGCCTGCTCATGTATTCGGTGTTTGGGGGTTTATTGTTCAAGGCCCCCCGGTTGGCCATCCTCAACGAAACCATCCGTAATTTGCATTTCCATGTGCCCATGTGGTTTGCCATGAACGTGCTGCTGGTGGTATCGCTGGTATATTCGGTGCTTTACTTGCGCGGGGGCAACCCCCGGCACGATCTCTGGGCCGTTGAGGCGGCCAACGCCGGGCTGCTGTTTGGCACGCTGGGCATCCTCACCGGCATGATTTGGGCTAAGTTTACCTGGGGCTCGCCCTGGAGCGGCGACCCCAAGCAAAACGCGGCGGCCATTGCCATGCTCATTTACTTTGCTTACCTGTTGCTGCGCGGGGCGTTCGACGACGAGCAGCGGCGCGGCCGCATTGGGGCCATTTACAACATTTTTGCCTTTGCGGCCTACATTCCGCTCATTTGGGTGCTCCCCCGCCTCACCGACTCGCTGCACCCCGGCAGCGGCGGCAACCCCGGCTTCAACGCCTACGACATGGACAGCGGGCTGCGGCTGGTGTTCTACCCCGCCGTATTAGGTTGGATTTTGTTGGGCGTATGGGTAGCCCAACTGCGTGTGCGCCTGCGCACGGTGCAAGCTAAGGTGCTCGAGATGGCCTGAGCATCCGCCCGGCGTACTAGTCTCCTTTCGGATTTACCTTGTTTGGTCTGCTTGGCCTTGGCCAGCGGCGATGCCCGGCCTTGGGGGTTGGGCCTAGGCTTAGCCGTTAGCTACGCCGCCGCCACTTAAACATTTGGATTTGCGAAAATAAATTCAAAACTTACCGCGCTTAATCCATTAGGTAAGTTAAATGCTTGATTTTGAGGAATAT
>JALONO010000031.1 GCA_025454895.1 Bernardetiaceae bacterium | reverse complement strand
AGCCTTGAATTTGTCCGAAAAAGAACAAACCGATTGGTTGGAAGCCGCTTCAAAAAGCCATCCAACACCTCAAATGTGGTCGCTCTGGCCGCCGACACAGCCCTAGATCCCCTCTCAAAGAGGGGACTTTCCCTTTGACCAACCGGACGGAAAACAGAACGGATCACCCCTCCCCGACGGACGGCAAAAACGGGAGTTTTTGAGCGAGTAAGTGCGGTTGGCCAGGGTGGGGCCAAAAAGGGCGGATTTCAAACGGAACTCCGGGCTTTCGCCCAGTCAAAAATCTAATTCGCAAGAGGTCTATTGATAAACAAGGAGAACGATCTTCTAATCATGCAATCATTAAATCATGTTACCATCAACCCTCTCGGTGCAGCCGCTGCAACAGTTGTTGGAGGTGGAACAGCAAATCGTGGCGGGCTTTTTCTTTGAGAATGGAAAACAGGGCCAAGTTGGCCTTGCGGCGGTGCGGCTCAATGGTTTGGATCAACTCGATGCCCTTGGGCGTAAGGGTAAGCAGTTTGCGCCGGTGGTCGGCCTCGTCTTGGCTTTGGATCACCAACTGCTTGTCAACCAGTCCGTTGACCATATTGCTCACATTGGCGCGCGATACGTTGAGGGCATCGGCAATGGCCGAGGGGGGCAGCCCGCTGTTGTGGGCAAACCCACCCTCGCGCTGCTTTTTGCCAATGAAGGGGATGTTGGGGTCGCCGTAGATATACAGCAGCACAATCCACTGTTGGGTGGTGATGCCCACTTGTTCGCTGATGAAATCGCCCCGCTTGCTCAGGGCGGCGGCCAGTTCCAAAATGGTAAGCACCAATTGTTCCTCGGGCGATACGCCTAAAAGTTGGGACGGGTCCGGGTTCATGGGCAGCTAGCGATGACGAGGCCAAAAGTACAAGTTTGCGCACCCTTGGCCAAGCCGGGTGGTCGATTTGGCGAACCGACGTTGCGGTGGGTGAGTGGCCTACTAACTACGCACCCATCCACCGAAACGTACAACCGCCCTTAAGTTATGGAATGTGCGCGATCGACACTCGCCCGTTCCGATACCCAAAATCCTGCTAAGCCAAGTTTATTTGGGATTGGTTACGTTGGCCGCGTTATTGTCCAATTTCACGTCGGGCAGTTTTTGATCGGGATCGAGCACAACGCTCTTTACCGCTTTGGGTACCATGTTGCGGTAAGTGAAGGTTTGGCCGCGCAGCCAAATTTCCACGGGCAGGTTGATGCGCTCCTTGGTATCGTCGGTGTAAGTAATTTCCATTTGGAAGGGCATGGGCAACTTGCCGTTGTTGCGCAGGGTAATGTTGGCCCCATTGCCCGGCTCGCCGTTGGGGTAGCCGACTTCCATTACCTCTAGGTCCAGTTGTTCGTTGCTGTAAAACCAGCCGCGCCAAAACCAGTCGAGTTCCTCCCCAGCGGCATTTTCCATGCAATTGAAGAAATCGGCCGGGGTGGGATGTTTGTACGCCCAGGTTTTGATGTAGTGCTTGAACGCATAATCGAACCGCTCCGCGCCAAGTATCTCCTCGCGCAGCAAAAACAAGCCCAGGGCAGGCTTATAGTAGGCCGTAATGCCCAGGTTGGTTACCCGCACGGCATCGGGGTAGGTGCTGATGCTCTCGCGGGTTTCGCTGTTCATGTAATTGACCAAGGCTTGGGCCAGGCTGAACTTGGACGCATATTCGCCCTTGTTGAATTGAATGGTGCTGTAAATGTTGATAAAGGTGTTGAAACCTTCGTCCATCCAGGGGTAGAGCCGTTCGTTGTTGCCCACAATCATGGGGAACCAGTTGTGGCCAAACTCGTGGTCGGTAACGCCCCAGAGGCCCGGGCCCTCGGCTTCGGCCCCGCAAAACGACACGCCGGGGTACTCCATACCGCCCACGATGCCCGCCACGTTCACGGCCGCTGGGTAGGGGTACTCGAACCAGGTTTGCGAGTAGTGTTCGATACTGGCCTTGGTGTACTCGGTGGAGCGCGACCAGCGTTTTTGGCCGTCGCTCTCGGGCGGGTAAGCCGACATGGCCAGGGCGGTGCGCCCGCTGGGCAGTTCTATTTTGGCCGCGTCCCAAATAAAGGCCGCCGACGAGGCCCAGGCTACATCACGGCTGTTTTTCATCTTAAAATGCCAGGTGATGCTCCCGCTTTGCTTGGGCCGGGCGCGTTGGGGTTTGCCCACGTCGCGCGGTTGCACAATGTAAACGGTTTCGTTGCTGGTTTTGGCCAGCTCGTAGCGTTTCAGTTGGTCGGCGGTGAGCACCTCGGCGGCGTTCATCAGTTCGCCGCTGCCCACTACAATGTGGTTGTACGGCACCGTAACCTTGTAGTCAAAGTCGCCGTACTCGAGGTAAAACTCGCCTGCGCCCAGGTAAGGCTCCACGTTCCAGCCTTTAACGTCGTCGTACACGCACATGCGGGGGTACCACTGGGCCACGGTGTACACCACCGCGTCGGCTTTCTCCGATTTGAACTGCCCCGCCCGGTCGGCCCCGTACTCCGGCACGTTGGCCTTAAAGGCGATTTCCAACACCACTTGCCCCCCTTGGGCGGCCACGGGCTGCTCCAGCCGCACTTGCATCCTGGTGTCAGTAACGACCACCTGGGGGGTGTAAGTTTTGCCGTTATGGGCCACGGTGGTGTGCAGGCTGTCGTAACCGTCGTCGCGGTCGCCGAAGTACCGCATGGTCTGCATGTTCATAGTGCGGGTACCGCGCGAGCTGGCCATAAACCGGTTTTGGTCTAGTTGCAGCCACAAAAACGGCAGCGCGTGAGGGCTATGGTTCGTGTAAGTGATTTTTACCTTGCCCGTTAACTGGTGGTTGCGGTCGTTGAGGGCCACTTCCATTTGGTAGTCGGCCCGGTTTTGCCAGTACTGCTCGCCGGGGGTGCCCGCCGCCGTGCGGTACGGGTTGCCCTGGAACTGGAACAGGGGATCAAACAACGGCTGGTTGTTATTTAACTGGGCCAAGGCTAGGCTGGGCACTAGCATCGCCCACAGCCAGGCAATCAAGTATCGATTATTCATGATCCGATGGTTTTACCCGCAATTTGCCGTAAAAAGAGCGGTTAACGAAAAAACCCTCGGTTAAGCTCGCGCAGTGGCAGGCGATTGGTTGCGTGGATATTAAACAAAAGTCAAGGATAAACTGACAATCAAAGATTTTGCAAACCTTTGAAAATCAAAGCTAAAGTCCTTTATCACCCAATTGATAAATCAAGTAAGACTACTCAATGAGTGGGTGCTCACTCGCGCAGCGGGCAACCAGCGCGTAACTTTGCCCATGCAAAAACTACTGCTGCTGGGGCTGTGGCTGGTGAGCACGGCCGGGGCCGCCCAAGCCCCCTGGCGTGGCCGCGTGGCCGATGCGGTTACCAACCAACCGCTGCCCGGGGCCACCCTGAAATTGAAAACCGGCGGCACGGCCACCAACGCCCAGGGCCAGTTTGAACTCACCGGCACTGGCGATACCCTGCAAATTACCTGCGTGGGCTACGAGCCGCTGGCCCTGCCTTGGCCCCCGGCCACTAGTTGGCTCAACGTTACCTTGCAGCCTGCCACCACCCAACTGAACGAAGTAGTGGTTACCGCCCTGCAAGCCGACGGCCGCCTGCTGGAAGTGCCAGGTGCGGTGGCGGTGCTAGGCCCCCGTGAACTCCACCGCGACAACGACGTAACCCTGGTGCCCGCCCTCAACCGCGTGCCCGGCGTGTACATGCACACGGGTACGCTCAACACCAATCGGCTTACTATCAGGGGGATAGGTTCCCGGTCGTTGTTTAGCACCAACAAGGTGCGGGCTTATTTTGGCGACATCCCGCTCACCACGGGCGATGGCGAAACTACGCTGGAAGACCTAGACCTGAGCCTCATTGGCCGGGCCGAGGTGATCAAAGGCCCCAGCAGCAGCGTGTACGGGGCCGGGCTGGGCGGCACGGTGGTGCTCACCGCCCGTAAAGCCGCCTACCGCGAGCGTAGCGTAAGCTCCGAGGGCCTGGTGGGCAGCTACGGCCTACGCCGCTGGGTAACCCGGGCCGCCACCGGCACCGACCGGGCCAACCTTAGCCTAGTCCACAGCCAGCAAAACCTGGACGGCTACCGGGAAAACAACGCCTACGACCGGTTTTCGCTGGCGGCCTTGGGGCAGTGGCAGGCCGGTGAGCGCACTAGCGTTACCTTGCTGGCCAACCACATCCGGCTCAAGGCATTTATCCCCAGCTCCATCGACGAGGCCACCTACCGCCAAAACCCCCGGGCCGCCGCCGCTAACTGGTTGGCCCTGCGCGGTTACGAGGCGTATCAGAAAACACTGCTGGGCATATCGGTGAGCCACGAGCTAGGCCGCCGCAGCGAGTTGGCCGCCAGCGTGTTCACCACCCAGCGCTTCGCCGACGAACCCCGGCCGTTCAATTTTTTGCGCGAAAGCTCGCAAAGCTGGGGCGCGCGCGGGCGGGCCAGCGGCCAACTGCAATGGGGCCGCACCCAGGCCAAGTGGCTGCTAGGCGGCGAGTGGTTTAGCGAGTGGTACGGCTGGCGCACGTTCCGCAACCAAAACGGCCGCTCCGGGGCCGCCCTCAGCGACCAAGAAGAACGGCGCACTTACTATAACCTGTTTGCGCAGGCCGAACTGGCCCCCACCGACCGGCTCACTCTCACGGCCGGGGCCAACCTTAACCGCACTACTTACGACCTGACCGACTTGTTCCCCGCCGATAACCTGGACCTGAGCGGTCGCCGCGACTTTGCCGCCATTTTATCGCCCCGGTTGGCGGCCAACTGGCGGCCTTGGGCCGGGCTGGGGCAGGCCGTGTACGCCACGGTGAGCCACGGGTTTTCGCCGCCCACCCTGGCCGAAACGCTAACGCCCAGTGGGCAGATCAACCCGGCCATCCGCCCGGAAACTGGCCTAAACTACGAACTGGGCTGGCGCGGCGAGGCCCTGGCCCAGCGGCTGAACTTTGAGGTATCGTACTTTTTTATGGACATCCGCAACCTGCTGGTGGCCCGCCGCACCGGCGACGATGCCTTTGTGGGCGTGAACGCGGGCCGCACCCGCCACCAGGGGTTGGAAATGGCCGCCCAGTATAACTTGGTGAAACGCCCCGGCCCTTGGTTACAAGCCGCCCAGGTGTTTGCCGCCGCCACCTGGGGCAATTACCGGTTTGTTGATTTTGTGGATACTGACCGCGATTACAGTGGCCTGGCCCTCACGGGCACGCCCCCGCGCACGGCCAACGCGGGCGTGGACGTGCAAACCCGGTTTGGCCTGTACGCGCACCTTAATTGGCAGTTCACCGATGCCTTTCCCATGCGCGACGACAATGCGCTGTTTTCGGAGGCTTACCAACTCACCCACCTGCGGGCCGGCTGGCGACGAGCCTGGGGCCGCTGGCTGCACACCCACCTGTACGGCGGTTGCCAAAACCTGTTCGACGAGCGGTACGCCAGCATGATCTTAGTGAACGCCACCGGGGCCGCGCCGCGTTATTATTATCCCGGCCTGCCCCGCAATTGGTTCGCCGGGCTGGAACTGGCGGTCAAATGGTGAGGCTATATTTGCATGATTGCATGATTGCATGATTGCATGATTGCATGATTGCATGATTGCATGATTCTTCATTTTTGATGGAGTTTGGAATTTTTAGTTAAGAAGGGAAGGTTTTTTCTCACCAACAAACCGTTTAAATACTGACGAAAAAGAGAAAATTGCCTACCAAAAACGATTAGAAATTTCGCATTGATGATCATGTAAGTCATTGATCATCAAGAGTAAAAAGTATTTAATGATTTCGCATTCTACAAAACCTTTCGTCATTCATGCCCCATTTTGCGGCGGCCTTGGTGCAATGGTACCAGGCCCACCAGCGCGACTTGCCCTGGCGGCACACCCAGGATCCGTATTTGATCTGGCTGTCGGAGGTGATTTTGCAGCAGACCCGGGTGGCCCAAGGGTTGCCGTATTACCAGCGGTTTGTGGAGGCTTACCCCACGGTGGCCCACTTGGCCCAAGCCCCCGAACAAGAAGTACTGCGGCGGTGGCAGGGCCTGGGCTATTATTCCCGTGCCCGCAACTTGCATTATACGGCCCAGTTGGTAGTGCGCGACTGGGGCGGGCAGTTCCCCACCCGCTATGCCGACCTGCGCCAGCTAAAGGGCATTGGGCCGTACACGGCGGCGGCCGTGGCTTCTTTTTCGGCCAACGAGGCGGTGGCCGTGGTGGACGGCAACGTGTACCGGGTGCTGGCCCGGGTGTTTGGCCTGGAGGCTGACATCGCCACGCCCAAGGGCCAGCGGGCCTTTGCCGAACTCGCCGCCGAACTGCTGCCAGTGGGCCAGCCGTCATCTACTTACAACCAGGCCATTATGGAGTTTGGCGCGCTGCACTGCAAGCCCGCCGCCCCGGAGTGCCCCACTTGCCCCGTGCGCGAAAGCTGCGTGGCTTTTGCCAGCAAACGGCAGGGTGCGCTGCCAGTAAAGAGTAAAAAGCTGAAAATCAAGCAGCGGGAATTCAGTTACCTGGTATTTGTGTACCAAGGCCGGTGGCTGCTGCGCTCCCGGCCCGCCGGGGACATTTGGCAAGGTTTGTACGATTTTGCGCTGGTGGAAGACCCAGACGAGGCCCCCGCCGCTTGGCAGGCGGTGCTGGCCACGGCCCAGGCGCACCCGTTGCTCAACTTGGAGGGGCCGCAAGCGGTGGCCGATTTTCCGCTGCGGTTGGTCCAGGTTTCGGGGGTTTACCGCCATGTGCTCACCCACCAGCACTTGGCCGTGCGTTTTCTCGAGGTAGAAGTGCTAGCACCTGGCCTGGCCGCCGAGTTGGCTCAGGTGGCGGGCGGCGAGTGGTTCACAGCGGCCCAGGTTCACCAACTGCCCAAACCGATTTTGATCGCCAATTATTTGCAAGAAAGGGGAGTGGAGTAGGGCAGGCTGCCAGCGTGTTACCCGGCATTGGATTTTGGCAGACTTGGCTATCTTTGTGGTGTAAAAAATACACTTACCATGAAAGAATACCTGCTGCGGCTTTACGAATATAACCACTGGGCTAATTTGAAACACCTTGACTGCTGGCCCCGGCTGCCGCAGGTGCCCGCCCGTGCGCAACTGCTCATGAGCCACGTGCTGGTGGCCCAAAAACTTTGGCTGAGCCGTATTCAGGGCAACCCGGACTTGAGCCTGCACATTTGGGAAAGCCGCTCGTTGCCCGACTTGCTGGCCCTGGCCGAGGCCAACCACCAAAGCTGGCGCACCTACCTGCAAGCCGCCGACGCGGCCGAACTGGCCCGGACGATGACTTACCAAAACTTCCAGAAAATCACTTACACCAATGTGGTGCAGGATATTGTGATCCACACGGCCAATCATGCTACCTACCACCGGGCCCAAATGGCCCAGCTTTATCGCCAAGCCTACCCTGATTTTACCCCACCTAACACCGATTTTATCACGTTTGCCCGGCAGCTCAGTGGCCAAGCGGTTTAGATGGAAATTTGCGTCGGTCATAATTGGAGCTGCCCCTGGCTTTAATAATGACCATTACCGTTTTCCCTTTTCACTAAACCTACTATTTCATGGAGTATTCACTCGAAGTGGCCGAAGTCAAAAAAGTGATCGACGCCGTGCGGGACGGCAAGCCTTACGATAAGGAGCAGTTCATGTTCTACCATCGTAACCGCAACCATTTCAACGTAGGGGCCGAGGTTACCTCGCTCACAGCTCTGGGCGGCGGCAAGTACCGCGACAACCTGGGCCAGGTGTGGGAGGAGCAATCGACCTTCAAAAACTTTTTCCACATGGGCAAAGCCAACTGGTTGGGCAGCATCGTGGGCCTCAGCTCGCCCGAGAGCAAGAAGTTTTTACGCGACGATAACACCAGCGGGCTGGGTGGCGAGTTTGAGATGATCGTCCGCATGAGCGACGGCAAGCGGATTGATGCCCTCACCAATGCCAGCTACCAAGAAACCTACAACTTTGGCCGAACCCGCCAAACGGGCGCGCACAAAACCCTCGACGTGGACCCCCACAACCAAGACCCCAACTACACCGTCAAGGTAAATACCGGCACGGTAGTTTTTGCCAGCCAAAACCCGTAGTAGAAGGTTTCAATAGTCCCCTTTGCCCAGCTAAGGCTGGGCTTTTTTGTGGGCGAAAAGCCCAAAATGGATCGTCAGGAATGCATTACCTTACGTAAGCGTCGTCAGGGGGTCGGTTTTATTGACCAGCCACCGCTACAAGCAGCCTCAAATTTGTGAGGATGAGGGAACGCACTTACATTTTTATGAGAGGTTGTTCCTTCCTGTTGTCAAAAACAAAACTCTTTGTTCTTTTAGGACTGTTGTTGGTAATAGTTGGGCAACCCCGGGCGGTGGCTCAGAAAATGCAACAGCATCAAATTGACAGCTTACACCGGTTGTTGCAAAGCAACCTCCCCGACTCGGATCGGGTGATGGTACTGTCCAACCTGGGGTTCGCCACCTACCCGTCCGATACCAAAAAAGCCCGGGCCTACACCGAGCAGTCGCTGGCGTTAGCGCAGCGGATTAAGTGGCAAAAGGGCATTGGGCGGGCCTACAACGTGCTGGGCCTCACCTATCGTTACGAAGACAATTACCAAAAAGCCTTGGAGCTTTACCAAACCGCCCTCAGCATCCGGCAGCAGGCCGGTGACTCGAGCGGGGTGGCGGCCACGCTGGGCAACATCGGTGCCCTGTTTAGGGTGCAGGGCAACTACACCGAAGCCCAACGTTATTACGAGCAAACCCTGGCCATGCACCTGCGGCACAATAACCTGCCCAGCGCGGCCATGCTCTACGCTGACCTAGCCGAGGCCCAGTGGTATTTAAAAGATACCATTAATTCACTGAAAAATTACCAAACTTCTTACACCCTTGCCAAAAAAACCAACAGTTACAGCAATGTGATGAAAACCCTGCTGCAACTAGGACATCGGTATTTGGAGATGGGCAAACTGGGCCAAGCCCGCGCGTACTTGCAAGAAGGGCTACCACTTTGCCAGCAGTTGAACGACCAAATCCGGCTGGGCGAGTTTTACAGCACCTTGGGCCGGGTAAGCTTGGCTATGGGGGCCCAAGCCGAAGCCAAGCGGTATTTGGAACTTTCGGTAGCCACCGCCCGGGCCATCAACAACCGCACGTTGGAGGCCGCGTCGCTGCTGGCCCAAACCGACTATTTCGCCAGTGTGGGTGCTTACCGAGAGGCCTATTTCACCCACCGCCGCCATACTCACCTCAAAGACAGCCTGTTTGGCCTGGCTCAAAATAAACAGTTGTTAGAAATGCAGGGCCGCTACAACACTGAGAAGAAAGAAATCGAGAACCAAGCCCTGCGGCAGCAAACCGAATACGCCCAAAGCACCAGCCGCTTACAATGGTACGTGATTGGGGTGGGGTTGTTGGGCTTTTTGGGCGTGGTGGGCCTGGCCGTGAGGTTGCAGCGCAGCCGACTTAAAATGCACGCCCTCAACCAGGCTTTGGCCACCAAACAGCACGAGATATTGGCCCAAAACACCGAGTTGCAGCATCAAAAAGAAGAAATCCAGTCCCAGCGCGATGCCATCAACGAGAAAAACGAGCTATTAAGCCACCAGAACCTCAAGATTAGCCAAAGCATTGGGGTGGCGCAGGCCATCCAGGTGGCCACCTTGCCCAGCGAACCGGCCCGGCACGCACTCCTGGGCGAGCATTTTGTGCTGGCCCAACCCCGCGACGTGGTTTCGGGCGATTTTTACTGGGCCAAGGCCGTGGGAGACCAAACCATTTTGGTGGTCGGCGACTGTACCGGGCACGGGGTGCCGGGGGCTTTCATGGCCCTCATCGGCAGCTCGTTGCTAGACCGCATTGTGCTGGCCGAGCACGTTACCGAACCCGCCCTGATTTTGGCCGCCTTGCACCAGGCCCTGCACGCCACTTTTGGCCAAGTGCCCGGCGAGCACGGCCATAATTATGGCATGGATGCCGCCGTGTGCCGGTTGCGCGCCCAGGCCGGGCATACCCAGTTGAGCTTTGCGGGCGCGCGCCGCCCGTGCCTGTACGTGCCGGGGCCGGTGGCGGCCGGGGCGGCTCCTGTCCACTTGTTGGCCAACACCCGGCTGTCGGTGGGCAGCACTTTAGCCGAGCCAGCGGCCTGGCCCGCCCCGCACGGCGAAGGCACCCTAGGCCCGTTGCCCCAGCCGCTCGAGGCCGCTTTGCACGGATCGGAAAACCCCTTCAAACGTTCGGTGCGGTTGCCGCCGGGAGTGCTTAGTGCGCCTTTGCAACGCGAGTTGGCCCGCATTAACCAAGAAAGCAGCAAGTTCGCCCCGGATGTGCCCCCGCAGGTGCCCGCTTTGGCCGTCCCGGCCGACTCTGGCCCGGCCCAGGAACATTGGTTGGCCGGCCCGGTGGGTCCGGTACTCCAGCGCGAGCTAACCCTGCCCGCCGGGAGCTGTTTTTACCTTACCTCCGACGGCTATACGGACCAGTGCAACCCCCAGCGCGAGAAATTCGGTTGGCTGCGCCTAAAGAACTTGTTGGCGGCTTCGGCCCACTTACCCATGAACCGGCAGCAGGCCGTGCTTGCTTCGGCCCTGGCCGATTTTCAGGGCACGGCCCCCCAGCGCGACGATATAGTGGTAGTCGGGGTGCGCGTGTAAGCCGAGGGTCAGCAAGAAAAAGCCAGAAAAGTAGCTTTGCCCAATAACCGGATGGCCACATGGTGGTCTCGTGCCGAGCAATAGCGGCTAGTACCAAGCAATTGTGGAAGCTGGCCTGGGTAAGTCGGCCTATTTTAAACCGGCTGGGTTCAACAGACCGTTAAAAGGCCAAACAAACTTCCCAAAACCGGCTAAAATGAAAACTGCTAAGAAAAAACCACGGGCCAATGGCCGCACCCACCGTGGGCTTGCCCCCGAAGATTATTACGTCGATGCCCTGGGCTGCGTGGTCATGACGGCGGCCTATCACCGCAAACGGGGCTATTGCTGCAAGCAGAAATGTAAACATTGCCCTTGGCCGCAGTGCCAGGATAAGGCAGCCAAACGCTCGGCCACTAAAGTAAAACCCCCCATCTCCTAGGGTTAGCTGATCTGTCTCAAAATCAATTGTTTTAAATAGGCTACCCGCTAAGCGGCCTTGCTTTTTTTGCATTGCCTTGGGCTAAGCCTAGCCGGGTATTGCTTAGGCGGTAATCCTAAATTGGTATAGACCTCTTTTCAAACCGCTCTCAGTTGGGGGCGAAGTTGCGTCAAAAGGCGTACTTTGAACGAAACCCCAAGCCATGCCCAGTTAAAAAATCCAATGAGAAAGAGATTTTTTTGAGCTAATAACAAAATAAAATGGAGATTGCGGTTTTTATTTCTTGTAAATAATTAATAATCAGATACAAAGGCCATTTAATGATGCAATCATTTAGTCATTTTAGTAAAGTGGCCAAATAAAAAAACCGAGCCTTTGGTAAAGCTCGGTTCAACGACAGTGTTAGTTCAAGTTAAACCTTTACGCCCATTACGGTAATGTCATCGCGCTGGTGCTCGCCGGCTTGGTGCTCGGCCAGGGCGGCCAGCAGTACGCCGCCTTGTTCGGGCAGTTCCTGGTGCTGGTTCTGGGCGATCAGTTCGGCAAAGCGGCCAGAGCCAAACCGCTGGCGGTCCGGGTTGCCGGCATCCATGAAACCATCTGTGGCCATGTAGATGCTGCTGCCGGGGGCCAGCCGCACGGTGTGAGGCGTGTAAGGCTGGAAGGTGCTCACCTCCATACCCCCAATGGGCACGCGGTCAGCTTTAAGTTGGTGGATTTCGCCGTCCACGGTATAGTAGGCCGATACCTTGGCCCCGGCATATTTGAGGCTGATGGTGCCGTCTTCCCAGGTCTCGATGCAGCATAGGCCGATGTCCATACCGTCGTTGCTCTCCGAGTCTTGGTGTTGCAGTGAGTGCCGGATATTGGCGTCCAGGTGCTCGAGCACTTTTTCAGGTTCGTACACGTGTTTTTCATTGACGATTTGGTTGAGCATGGTGTTGCCGATCATACTCATGAACGCGCCTGGCACGCCGTGCCCGGTGCAGTCCACCACGGCCCAAAAACGTTTGTTGCCAATTTTGCTGAACCAGTAGAAATCGCCCGAGACCATGTCTTTGGGTAGGTAGATCAAGAAGTGGTCCTTGAAGTTGGCGGCCAGTTGCTTATCAGATGGCATCACGGCCTTTTGGATACGCTCCGCGTAGCGGATACTGTCGGTAATGCGGATGTTCTGGCGTTTCAACTCCCCAAAGGCTGCCTCGAGTTCCTGCTTCTGGGCCGAGATTTGCACCTCGCGCTCCCGGATTTGGTCATATGCCTTTTTGAGCACCCGTTCGTTGGCCTCCATTTTTTTGTTGGCCACTTCCAATTCGGTTTGGCGGCGGGCCATGATTTCTTGGGCGGCCTGCAACTCTTCCATGTTTTGGCGCAGTTCCTCCTCGTTTTTCACCAGCAGGGTGTTCTTTTCGGCAATTTCGGCCTGTTGGGCTTTGAGCAGCCGGTTAGCCCGCATTTTGCTCACAAAGCCGATCACACTCACGCCCAAAATGGCGGCCAGTAGGCCCAGGCCCCAGTTGGTGAACTTGCGTTGGGCTTTTTCTTGCTCCAGGTTGGCATCTTGGAGTTTTTTCTGCTCTTCCAGCAGGGCAATGGCGGCTTTTTGCTTGTCTTCTTCCAAGGTTTTTTGGGTAAGTTCAAACTCGCGGGCCTCCTGGGTGCGTTGTAATTCGGCGATCTCCTGGTCGCGGCGGGCGGCTTCCAGTTGCTGGGTGGTCAAGGCCGCAGTTTTGGCCAGCCGGTCTTTTTCTAGCTCCTGCGAGCGCAGGCGGGCAGCTTGCAGGTCTTGGTCGCGGCGGAGCAAGTCCAAAGTTTGTTGTTTTTTCTCCGCCTCCAAGGTCAGTTGTTTGAGGGCCATCTCTTGCTTTTCGCGGTCGGCGAGGAGCATCCGCAGTTCGCCTTCCTGCTTTTCGGCGTTCATCATGTCGCGCATTTGCTGCTGCTGTTCTTTGCTCTGGGCCTGCGTAACACTGTCTTTGATCGACTGATATAACCGTAGGTATTGTTGCGAATCGCGCAAGCGGTTGTCTTTTTGCAGTACTTCGGCCAAAATGCGGTAGCTTTCCATCAGGGTTTCGGTAGCCCCTTTTTGGGTAGCGAGCGCAATGGCTTGGTTCACCACCTTAGCGGCTTCTCTGTAATTTTTCTGCATGTAGTGGGCCGTGCCCAAATGGTTGAGCACTTTGGCCTCGCCTACTAAGTCTTGGCTTTGGCGGCGCAGTTTGAGGGCTTGGTTGTAGTTCCAAAAAGCATTTTTCAGGTCGTTGAGGTGGGCGTAGGCGGCACCTTGGTTCACGTACACCGTGGCCCGCTTGCTGTCAGACAGTTGGCCGCTGTTGCTCAATTGCTGGTAAACCGCCACCGCGTTTTTGAACCGATCGATGGCTTGGTCGCGCTCCCCGGCCAGGGCGAAAATGTACCCCTGGTCGTTCATGAGGTCGGCGGCGGTTTCCAGGTCGTTTTTGGCCGATGCCAGGTCGATGGCCTGCTGGCAATAATTGGCCGCATCGGTGTAATGCTCGGCCGCTTTGCAAGTATTGGTCAATTTGCCCAACATGATGAGCACGTTATCGTACTCGTCGCGCTTTTGCCAAGCGGCCAGCACTTGCTTATAATACTTTTCGGCGTTGGCGTGGTCTTTGAGGCTCAAGGCGGCTTCAGCCAGTTGCTCGGTAACGTGCAGCACCTTGCCCTCGCTTTTTTGGATTTGGGCGAACTTGAGGGCGGCCAGCAGGTACTTCTGGGCTTTGTCGTGCGCGCTCTGCTGAGCGTAAATTTGCGCGATCTCAAAGTTAGCGGCATAGCCAATTTCATCTTCCCCTTGGGTTTCGGCGGCCAAGGCGGCCTGGGTGAGGTGGATGAGGGCGTCGGATAGCCGCTTTTGGGTACGGTAAATCCGCCCGGCTAGCAACAGCGCGCCTGACTTACCCTTATTGCCGTTGGCGCTGGCCATTTTAATAGCCTCTTCGACCTGGGCCAGGGCTTTGTCATAGTTGCCCTTTTTCAGTTCTTGGGCGGCGGCCTGCTGCAAGGTTTCTACTTGGGCATCGGCCACCCCGGCATGCTCCTGCGCATAACCCGGCAGTGCAGATAAGGCAAGACCCAGTAAAATAGCCGACTGGGCGAGGGTTTTGGGAAGTTGTTTGGGCCAATTAATCATGTAAAAGGTAAGTAAGTGCTAATAATCAACTTTATAAATACAGTAAAGAACTTACATGGCTACAATTTCACCTGATTACCAGCCAGCGATAAGCTTAACCGATGGCTTGAGCAGTGGGCGGTTGAAACATTACAGTTGGGCCACGGCCTAGGCCGCCATGTGGTTTGAGGGGTAAAAATGGGATGCCAAGGCTACTCGGCACGGGTGAATAAGGCGGTTTGGCTGCTATTAAACCTGTTTTGACGGGATGAACAGCAGCCTGGTGCCCCTTCAAAGTTTATTGTTCAAACTTGACTCCAGCCTAGGGTTACACCTGGCTAACCCTTGCCCGTGGCATGTAAGGAAGCCCAGTGGTACGTACTTTTGGAACAATTAAGCGAGAAGTAGCCCTGACCTCACTTAGGTTTATGAGAGGCGGCCCGCGCCCGCAATTCGCCCGCGCCCGCGCCCGCTGGTGTGCTTGGCCCGCCTTAACTTTGCGCCATGATGCCGCCCGAACTCACCCTGCCGCCCGGCAAAAAGCTCTTTTTCGCGTCCGACTTCCACTTGGGTTACCCTAATGCCCAGGAGAGTTTGGCCCGCGAGCGCAAAATTTGCCGCTGGCTGGACCACATTGCTCCCCAGGCGGCCCGGGTGTTCCTCATGGGCGACCTATTCGATTTCTGGTTCGAGTACCGCTACGTGGTGCCCAAGGGGTTTGCCCGGTTTCAGGGCAAGCTGGCCCAACTGACCGACGCTGGCCTGCCCATCGCCATTTTTACTGGTAACCACGACCTGTGGATGTTCCGCTATTTTACCGAAGAACTGGGCGTGGAGGTGTACCACCAACCCCAGCGCTTTGGCTGCGCAGGCAAGCAGTTTTTGGTGGGCCACGGCGATGGCCTAGGCCCCGGCGACAACTTTTACAAATTGGTGAAGCACGGCTTGTTCACGGTGCGGCCCTTCCAGTGGCTGTTCGACAAAGTGCCGCCCTTTGTGGGCATGGGCCTCGCCTTTGCCTGGAGCAACCAAAGCAAGAAAAAGGGCACCAAGCACGTTTTTTTGGCCGACCAGGAATGGATTTGGCACTATTGCCAGCAGGTAGCCCAAACCCAACCCGCTGATTACTACTTGTTTGGCCACCGGCACCATGTGCTGGACTTGCCCGTACCCGCCCCTAACGGCCAAGTGGGGCGTTATTATAACGTGGGTGAGTGGCTCTCCTACTGTTCGTTTGCCGAGTTTGACGGCCAGGAAATACGCATTGTTACCTTTGAGGGTGAAAAACCGCTGCCCATTTTGCCTACTGTTTAGTCGGCCCGGTTTGTTGGCTTTGTAATCGCCGGTTAGCAAAAGTTGGGTTAAAAAACGCCAGCATTTCCCCCAAAGCCTAACTTTTTTGGGTTGACAGGGCTAAAAACGAAGCCCAAGCGCGTTGTTTTGAACAAATTGTCAAAACAATGGGTCTTTATTGGTAAATTGCTAATCCAAACTCCTTTTCTATGAAAAACGTTGCCTTTAACCGCCGCCAATGGCTCAAGCAGGGGGCACTGTTCACGGCGGGCTTGGCCGCCTTGCCCGAGGTGCTGGCGGCCCCGCGCCTGGTGCTCCTCGCCCCGGAAAGCCCCTACGGCCTCAACGAGATGACCGACCACCTGCGCGTGCCGGGCATCAAGCTAAACGCCAACGAAAACCCCTACGGCATTTCGCCCAAGGCCCGCCAGGCCATTATGGAGAGCCTCACCGACGGCAACCGTTACGGGTTTAGCAAGAGCGACGGCGAGCAACTGCGGGCCAAAATCGCCGAGAAAGACGGCGTGGCCAAAGAAAGCGTGCTGCTCACCGCCGGGTCGTCGGAAGTGCTGGGCATGGTGGGCACTTACTTGGCTTTTAGCGGCAAAGACCGGGGCAACGTGGTGTTCCCCTGGCCCACGTTTAGCCTCATGGCCGACCATTTTGAGAAACTGGGCACCGCCGTGGTAAAAGTGCCCCTCACCCCCGACAAACTGCACGACCTGCCCGCCATGCTGGCCAAGGTGAACCGCAAAACCAAGATGGTGTACATCTGCAACCCCAACAACCCCACGGGTACGTTGCTGGCCCCGGCCACCCTCAAGGCTTTTTGCCAGCAAGTGGCCAAAGATGTGCACGTAATGGTGGACGAAGCCTACATCGACTTCCTCAACCCGCCCGATAACGAGTCGATGGCCAGCCTGGTGGCCACCTATCCCAAGCTCATCATTTCCCGCACGTTCTCGAAAATTTACGCGATGGCGGGCCTGCGCGTGGGCTATGCCCTGGCCCACCCCGATACCGTGAAGGCCCTGGAGCCTTTCCGTCATGGCGGCGGCCTGGTCATCAGCAACACCTCGCTGGCGGCGGCCCTGGCCAGCATCCAAGACACCGACTTTGCCCGCATGAGCAAGGATAAAAACGCCGAAGCCCGCGCCTACACCCAAGCCGAATTGACCAAAATGGGCCTCAAAGTGGTGCCCTCGCACGGCAATTTCCTGTATTTTGACCTGGCCAAGTACCCCTCCGATTTTATCAAAGACATGGCCCAGCGCGGCCTCATGGTGCGCCAGTGGGACGACTACGGCACCAAATGGGGCCGGGTGAGCATTGGTACCCTGCCCGAGATGCAGGCCTTTGCCACCGCCATGAAACAAGTGATGCCCTCGTAGCCGCCTGGCGGTGCGAGGATTAGGTAAGCCGGGGGCCAGGGACGGGGCCTCCGGTTTTTTTTGGCCCCAACTCCCTGGGTCGGTTTGGCAACAAACGCCCGCACAAGCGGTTTACTCTGCCGGTTATCATCCACAAACAAAGGAAGTGTTATGGATTTTTCATCTTGTAAACAATTGATAGTCAGATGAAAAAATCATTCAATCAGGCAATCATTTAGTCATTTCAGTAGTATGCCCCGCTCCGTCTTCAAACTTAAAAATTACGAAGTTCACTCCATCAGTACCGTTTTTGCCGGTAAAACCAACGCCAACATCGCCACTTGGGTCATGCAGTCGGGCATGAAGGGCAGTTTTGTTACCGTGGCCCTTTACAAAGTGGACTACACCGTGGAACTGGTGCGGCAGAGTAACCTCCTCAACGTGAACCTATTGGCCCAGGACCAGAAAGGGCTGCTCACCAAGCTGGGCCGCCGCAGTGGCCGCGACACCGACAAGCTGGCCCGTCTGCCCCACGCCCTGGACGCGCGCGGCTGTCCCTATCTCACGGGCGCGGTGGGCTACCTCTGTTGCCAGGTCCACGACACCGCCGACTCCGGCGACCACCAAGTGTTCTGCTGCCGCGTGCTGGGCCAGCACCTGCTCCACCCCGAAAAACCCGTGCTTACCCACCACTGGCTCCGGGAGCAGGGTTTGGTGCGGGGGTAGGGCGTCTCTCTGCCAACGGGCGTATCAAAACCTCGGATTGGACTTTTTACGGCCAGAAAATCCCTGCCTCATCTCTAAAAAAACAAAAACCCTCACCAAACGGCTAGCGCGCCTTTTTTTGCACCATGGGCAAAAAAGTTGGTATTTTATGGAAACCTTTTGGCCGGGCAGGCTATAAATTACCAGAAAAAACGACCTCCTTTTTGTTTCTACCATGATGAGCGACGACCACATTCTTCAATTGATCCGCTCCGGCAAGCGTTCGGAGGCCCTGGCGCGGGTTTACCAGCATTACCCCAAGGTGCGCCAACTGGTGGTGATGGCCAACGGCTCGGAAGACGATGCCAAGGACGTTTTCCAAGAAGGAGTGATCGTGTTTTACCAAAAGGCGGAGCGGCCCGATTTTCAGCTCACGGCCAGCATCGGCACGTTTTTGTACAGCGTGTGCCGCAATTTGTGGCACACCCGCTACCGGCAGGTACACGCGCGGGAGGCCCACTGGACCGAACTGCCCGAACCGGCCCACCACGAGGCGGAGCGGTGGCTGGACGAGTCGCCGGACGCGGCCGCCGTGGCCGACCAGATGCTGACCGCCCTCGGCGATCCCTGCGGCGCGATTTTGAGGGCGTTTTATTACCAAAAACTTTCCATGCGCGACATCGCCGCCCGGCTGGGCCTGGGCAGCGAGAACAACGCCAAGCTGCGCAAATTCAAGTGCCTGGAACGGGCCAAGAAAATGGTGCGGGACAGGTTTCCTTTTTTAAGCTTGATTTCAATCCTCCACTATGAGAACTGAACTGGAACAAATGGCCCTCATCGAACGCTACCTGCAAGGGGCGATGGGCCAGGCCGAACAACAGCAATTTGAGGCCAAACTAGCCAATGACCCGGCTTTGCGCCAAGAGTTGGCCTTGCAAAAGTTATTGGTGAAAGCGGTGGAACGCCAGGGGCTGAAAGAGGAATTGGCGGCCCTCCACGCCCAGCTTTACCCCGCTGGGCCAGCCGCTGCCACCGTGCCCCCCCGCCCCAATAGTCCCCCGGCCCGGGCCCGTTGGCTGCGCCCCCGCAACCTGGCCTTAGCCGCCATGTTGACCCTGGGGGCGGGCCTGTGCGAAGTACCGCTGCCTCCGCAATGGCGCACCGAAAGTTCGGTGGTGGCCTCGGCGCCCGCGTTTACCCCCACGTTTGCGGGGTTCGACGTGCCTTTTCAAACGTTAGAAGTCGAGGCGGGGGCGGGCCGTGCGTTTCGGTTGGCCAGTGGCTCGCAGGTGCGGGTGCCCGCCGGGGCCTTTGTGGACCAACGCGGCCAGCCCGTGGCAGGCCAAGTGCAACTTCGCTACCGGGAGTTTCACCAAGCGGCCGAGATCATCGCCAGCGGCATCCCGATGGAGTACCAAAACGGGGTGTTTGAGTCGGGCGGGATGTTTGAGCTACGCGGCCAGCAAGGCGGCGTGCCGGTGTACATCGCTCCCGGCAAACGCATTGAGGTAAAACTGGCCTCGTTTACTGACGACCCCGGCTTTAAACATTATTACTTGGAAGAACCCGCTGCCCCGCCCCTAGCCCTCAACGGGCTGGGCTTGGTGCCAACGGCCCACGCGCAGGACGCGCGGCTCAGCACGCGCTGGCTCGAGCTAGGCCCTACTAATATCGAACCTAATATCTTCAAAAAAAACCGCCTCGACTCCTTGGTCAAAATCAGGCTTGCCCAAGCGCAAGCCAAAGCCCAAGCGGCCAATGGGGGCGATGGCGACGGGCCTGCTTCGGCGTTGCCCGCCACTACCCCGCTGGATAACCGCTGGGAGTTCAGGTTGCAGGTGTCGGCCAAGAAACCCGAGAGCGATACGCTCAACTTGCAAGCGGTAATGGACGGCAAGGGGCGCGTTCAACTGGTGCCCCGGCAACGCCCCCGCATGGCCAACCCCAGCAAGCAACTGCGCCAGAAAACCGCGTTTCTACAATTCTTGGCCGACAACCCGTTGATTTGGCGTTACGCAGGCCGCCTCGCTGCTGAGGAGCACCCTAACTTGGCCCGCAACCGCTGGGTGCTGGATCAAACGTGGACCAGCGTACACCTGCAAGCTCCGCTGTTTGTGCCCAAGCGGCGGCTCACCCCCCAAGGCCCCAGCCCGCAGACCCAACCTCGGTTTGTCGCTTTTTCGCCGGATAGCCGATTGATGCTGCTGGGGCGAGACGGTCAAGTAGAGTTATGGAACACCCAAGGCGGGCTGCTCCACACTTTCCGGGGTTACCACTTCGCCACTTTTGCGCCGCACGCGCCCCAGGTACTACTGGCTAATGCCCAGGAGGCCCACCTTGCCGACTTTTCGGGCCAAGCCGGGGTACGGTACCGGGCCAGCCGCCCCACTAAGTTCTCCCGGCTGGAGTTTTCAGCCGACGGCCAGCGGGTGCTCGGCTTCGGCACTGACGAGGTGGTGCGGGTGTGGCAGCAAGACGGTACGCTCATTAGCCAATTAAAAGACAGCCGCAAAAGCTGGTTTGTCGAGGCCACCTTCAACACGGCCGACGGCAAGCAGGTGTTGGCCCAAGCCCATGACGGCGAGGTGCTCCTCTACAACGACTCCGGTCAGGTGATCGATAAGCCGGGCCAGTTCCCCGCTTCGGTGCCCAAGTTTGGGCTGCCTGACCCAAGCCTCCGGGCCAGGGCCGACCGCAAGACGTTTACCCACTGGGCCAGGATGCCCAACAAACGCGGCGATAGCGTTCAAATCAACCAGCGGAAGGTGATCTCCGCCCTCTACATCTTACAAAACGACCTGCCCGTCGATTGGCTCCGGCTCGACGATCCCCGCCAGCAAATTGTGCAGGCGCACTTTGCGCCCGATGGCCAAGCCTTGGTCGTTTCGGCCGACGACGGGCACTTGTACTTGTGGCAACGTAACCTGTCCGACTCGGTGCAGCGAATGGAACTCGCCAACGATCAGTACAGTTTTGTAACCCACGTGCGCAAGGCGAACCCGCAGCCCTTGCTGGCCAATTCCCGGCCAGCGGCCCGCAAACTAGACAGTTTGTTGGCCCTTTACCTAGCCGAGGCGAAGGCCCAAAATGCCGAAGAGCAAGCCAAGCTGGAGGCCGAGGCCAACGTGCTCCGGACTTTTGGAGTAGAAAAATTTGGGGTGTACAACATCGACCGGCTGTACCACGACCCGGCCGTAGTGGCGGTGCAGGCTACGCTTGACCTGGGCACGCCCGCACTGAACCAGCAACTGGCCGACCAGGGGGCACGGGCTTATTACCTCACCGGGGCGCGCGGCAACGTGGTCATCCGGCTGTTCCCCAGCGACCTGCGACGGCTCCCCCTTTCGCCCCAGGGCCAAAACCAACTGCTGGTGCTGCTGCCCGGCCAACGGGTGGCGCGTTATGGCCCGGCGGAGTTCGCTAAGCTCGATTGGGCCCAGTTGCGCCTCACCCAACAATGTGATTTTCGGTTCACGGTCGCCCCGCAGCCGGTGCAGTCGCTGGCGCAGTGGCAAGCCCTGCTGGGCCAGGCAAGCACCGGGGCACCCAATGGCTAATCTCCAGCGAGCGCAATTTTTTTACGTTGATTACCAAATACTTACGACCTTTTAAGGCTATAGTCTCACTCGGTTCCAAGCTAATTTACTGTTACGTCCTCATCACCAATTGGAACCAGCTACCAGCGGGCTACTCCTTCGGGGGTGCCCGCTTTGGTACATTAATGGTTTGATGTCTGCACAGAGAGCCAGTGGAATGACTATTCACAAGACTTGGTCATGAAATTTCACCACTACCCAACCCAAGCGGTCGGACAAAACTGGCCAACTAATACCCCAAAAACTGTTGCAGGTAATTGCGGCTAGTCAAAATAGCGGCGCGCACGTCGGCGGGGCTGCCCTCGTAGGCTTTGTCTTCCACCTCGATGCACACCGGGCCTCGGTAGCGCACCGTGGTGAGGGCCGAGAAGAAATCGCGCCAGCGCACATCGCCCAGGCCGGGCAGTTTGGGCGAATGGTACTCAGGGGGCGCACCTCGTCCATCATCTGCCACACCAGGTGCGAGGGGTCGTAGTTGAGGCCAAACGCCCGCGAAGGGATGATCTCAAACATCCGGTCCCAGATGGCCGGGGTGGTGGCCAGGTTCTTGCCGCCCGGCCACTCGTCGTTGGTAAACAGCATGGGGCAGTTCTCGATCCCGATCTTCACGTTGTGCTCCTCGGCTACTTTGATGATGGCGGGCCAGCGGTCAGCAAATAGTTGGAGGTTATCGGCCACGTTTTTGGCCGGGTCTCGGCCCACAAAGGTGTTCACCACCGGGATGTGGAGCTTGGCCGCCGCCCGGATCACCTTTTTAATGTGCTCAAAAAAGAATTCCGAGCGGGCCGGGTCCGGATCCAGCGGGTTAGGGTAATAACCTAGGCCGGAAATAGATACCCGGTGCTGTTTCAGTTGCTTTTGAATGTGGGCCACGGCCGCGTCGTCCAGCTTGTCCACGTCGATGTGGGTAATGCCTGCGTAGCGGCGGGTGTCAGAGTTGCTGGCGGGCCAGCACATCACTTCCACGCACTCGAAGCCGTGCTGGGCGGCAAAACTGATCACTTCTTCCAGCGTATGGTCGGCCAGGATGGCACTCACAAAACCGAGGTGGAGCATGGCGATGGTGGTGTTTGGTTGGCCCGCAATCTTAGCCGATTAAGCCGAAAATCCGTCGCGAAGCGCAAATTTCCCCACCAGCTTACGCAATGGGCCTAAAGCCGAACAGCCGGGCGGGCAACCGGGCCGGGGCTGTGCCGATGGCGTAGTTGTAGTGCCGCACGGCGCGTTGGTAAGCCTCGGTGCGCTGGGCCGAAGGTTCGGCGGCCAGGGCGTTGGCCAGGGCCTCCACTTGCCGCTTTTTGGCGGCCAGGCTCTCGCGCACGGTGAGCAGCCACAGGCTTAGCCCAATGCCCAAAAACAAAAAGATGGGTAGAAAGCCCATGAGTTGACGCGGTTAAAATAGAAGACAATGGAGCGCGAAATTACACTTATATATTGGAAACGCGACTCGCAAGACGATTGTTTACTGTTGATAATCAGTACATTGTGTCAATCAATCCTCAACTGACTTAGCAACCGATTTGCCCAAACCGAAGGTTCGCCGCTTCGGCGGGTGAGCCGTGAGCCAAAGCCAGCCAGCCGCCCCAACATCTTTGGCCCACCGTGGCACAAAAAATTTTACTTTTGCCCTGTCCGGAGGCCAACCGCCCCGGCTTAATTTATGACAGATCAGCAAGCGTTCCTCACTCCTCGGCAAATTGTGGCCGAGCTCGACAAATACATCATCGGCCAGCAAGACGCCAAGCGCAACGTGGCCATTGCCCTGCGCAACCGTTGGCGGCGGCTCAACACCCGCGACGAGATCAAGCGCGACATCATCCCCAACAATATTTTGATGATTGGGGCCACCGGGGTGGGCAAAACCGAGATCGCCCGCCGCCTGGCCAAAATCGCCGATGCCCCGTTTGTGAAGGTGGAGGCCTCTAAGTTTACCGAAGTGGGCTACGTGGGCCGCGACGTGGAGAGCATGGTGCGCGACCTGGTGGAGCAGGCCGTGAATTTGGTCAAGTCCCAGAAAAAAGAGGAAGTGAAACAAAAGGCCGCCGCCACGGTGGAAGACCAGTTGCTCGACGCGCTGATCCCGCCGCTGCGCAACCGCAAAGCCGACGGCCTGCCCGTAAACGACGGCGACCTGGAGTTGAACGAGCGCACCCGCGAGCGGTTCCGCGAAAAACTGCGGGCAGGCGAACTGGAAGACCGCAAAATCGACATCACCGTCGAGGGCGGCGGCCCTAACTTGGGCGGCATTGGCATGGTGGGCGGCGGGCTGGACGAGGTGTCGATGATGAACCTGCAAGAGATGATCGGCTCCATGATGCCCAAAAAGTCGAAAAAACGAAAATTGACCATTGCCGATGCCCGCCGCATTTTATTGGAAGAAGAAACGGGCAAACTCATCGACATGGACGAGGTAAAGCAAATCGCCTTGTTCAAAGCCGAGAACACAGGTATTATCTTTATTGATGAGATCGACAAAATAGCCAGCAGCAACCGCAACGCGGGCGGCCCCGACGTGAGTCGCGAGGGCGTGCAGCGCGACCTGCTGCCCATTGTGGAAGGCAGCGCGGTAAACACCAAACACGGGTTGGTGAACACCGATCATATCTTGTTCATCGCGGCGGGGGCGTTCCACGTGGCCAAACCCTCCGACCTGATCCCGGAGTTGCAGGGCCGTTTCCCCATCCGGGTGGAGCTAAACGCCCTCACCCGCGACGATTTTAGCCAGATTTTGCGCGCCCCCAAAAATGCCCTCACCAAACAGTATCAAGCCCTTATGCAGGCCGAAGGGGTGGAACTGCACTTTCAGGAAGACGCGCTGGAAGAAATCGCCGACGTGGCTTTTGCCATCAATACCGAGATAGAAAACATTGGCGCCCGGCGTTTGCAAACGGTGATGAGCCACCTGCTCAACGAGTTTTTGTTCGACGTGCCCGATCAAATCCCGCCCAATTCGCACCTGGTAGTCAACCGCGACTTGGTGCGCCAGCGGCTGGCCGGCCTGGTAAAAAACCGCGACCTGAGCCAGTATATCCTGTAAATCGACCTTCATGACCCTCAGTTGGAACGAGATCAAAGACCGGGCCTTGCGCTTTGCCAACGAGTGGGCTTCGGCGGCCCAGCCCACGAAGAGGCCGACGCCAAGCCGTTTTTGGTGGAATTTTTTAACGTGTTCGGCATCTCCAGCCGCCGGGTGTCCACCTTTGAGCACCGGGTGAAAAAACTGGGCGACAAGGATGGCTACATCGACCTGCTGTGGAAGGGGATGATCTTGGTGGAGATGAAGAGCCTGGGCAAAAACCTGGACCGGGCCTTTGCCCAGGCCAAGGACTACCTGCCCGGCCTGCCCGACCACGAACTGCCCCGCTACATCCTCGTGTCGGACTTTGCGACCTTCCGGCTCCACGACCTGGAAGAGGGCCAGGTGATAGAGTTCAAGCTCAGCGAGTTGGTGGGCCACGTGCAGCATTTTGGCTTTTTGCTGGGCTACCAAAAGCGGGTGTACCCCGAGCAGGACCCGGCCAACCTCCGGGCCGCCGAGCTCATGGGCAAGCTGCACGACCGGCTGGAAGAGATCGGCTACACCGGCCACCCGCTCGAGGTGTACCTGGTGCGCATCTTGTTCTGCCTGTTTGCCGAGGACACCACGATTTTCCACAAACTGCAGTTCCAGGACTACATCGAGTTCCGCACCCAGGAAGACGGCAGCGACCTGGCTGCCAAGCTCCAGGAACTGTTCCAGGTGCTGAACACCCCGGCCGACCGGCGGTTCAAAAACCTGGACGAGCACCTGGCCGAGTTCCCGTATGTGAACGGCAAGTTGTTTGAGGAAATGCTGCCCACGGCCAGTTTTGACCGCAAAATGCGGCAGGCCCTGCTCAACTGCTGCTATATAGACTGGAGCAAAATCTCGCCCGCCATTTTTGGCTCCATGTTCCAGAGCGTGATGCACCCCGCCGAGCGCCGCAACCTGGGCGCGCACTACACCAGCGAGGCCAACATCCTCAAGCTGATCGGGCCGCTGTTCCTCGACCAGCTCTGGCAAGAGTTTGCCCAGGCCAAGGGCCAGAAGAACAAGCTGGTGGAGTTTCACCAAAAAATCGGCGGGCTCAAGTTTCTGGACCCGGCCTGCGGCTGCGGCAACTTTTTGGTGATCACCTACCGCGAGCTGCGGCGGCTCGAGTTCGAGCTGCTCAAGGCCCTGTACCGGTCGGGGCAAACGTTCCTGGACGTGGGCCCGCTCCTGCGCGTGGCGGTGGACCAGTTCTACGGCATTGAATATGAGGAGTTTCCGGCCCGGATCGCCGAGGTGGCCATGTGGCTCACCGACCACCAAATGAACATGCAGGTGAGCAGCGAGTTTGGGCAGTACTTTTTGCGCTTGCCCCTGACCAAGGCGGCCACCATCGTCCACGGCGACGCGCTGGCCATCGAGTGGCAG
>JALONO010000387.1 GCA_025454895.1 Bernardetiaceae bacterium | reverse complement strand
GGCATAGATCACATCGCCGTAGGTAGGGTTGGCCCAGTGCTTGCCCGCCACTTCCACGTAGGGGTTTTTGTCCAAGATCGTCCATTTTTTGCCATCCCATTCGCCAAGCCTCCCGCCCTGCTGCTTGCCCAGATAGTCGGCCTCGTAGTAAGAGTTATTGGCCACCACCACTTTGCCCGCCTGGGTAAAGGCGCCCTTGAAATGGATATAGACCTCTTTGGGGGTAAACATTGGTCTCAAAAAACAATCCTTCCATCGTCAAAAAATAGACCATCGAGTCTGGTTGGGTGAGGTGGTCGATAGTGGCGGTGAGGCGGTGGGTTTTCAGGTCATCGATGAGGCGGACCTTGCCCAGGGTATCGATGGCATACGGCCCGATAAAGGCTTGGTGGGAAGGATTGTGGATGTGCCGGTTGGCATACGTGCCCGTGTGGCTGAGGGGATGCCGCAGCATGGTCATGTCGTCGGAGATTTCGTAAAGCCCTAGGCCAGTCCCCTTGATATGGGCCACGTAGCCTACCGCCCACAGCTTGTTAGCCCAAGGCACCAGGGCGCCGATGCCCGCCTCCGAGCGGTCGCGGTAGCCGCTGGCAATCGTCATTTTTGGGAAAACCCCATTGACCTGGATGGGTTGCTGGGCTGAGGAGGGCGACAGGACCGCCGCCGCCAGGACGGTTGCCAACAATGCTTTAAAAATGTGGGTGCTAAAATTCATGGTCAGGTGCCTCGAGAGGTGATGTTGGGTCATTGAAAAGCCCATTTTAAAGCAAAATGGGCTTTTTCTCCGGCAGATCCAAGAAAAAAGGAAATAGGCTTTTTTTAAGAAGACCACCCGCCCTACCGCCAATGCGGGCTGCGGAAGCCCAGTTTTTTCAGCCTTAGTGGCTGTGGTGGGCAAAGTGCGTTTATTGGCCGCCGGGGCGGCCACCAGGGCCGCCCCTACACGGTTGGTTACTACTGCCCTACCGCCACACCACCAGCCGCTGGGTCAGTTGGCGCCTCAGTTGGGCGGCCGAGGTGCTGCCGGCGGGCAGGCCCACCTGCACCCGGCCCTCGCCGGGGTTGGGCCACACGCGCAGCGCGCCGTCGTTGGGGGCGGGCCGGTCGTCTTCCAGCCCCGTTACCACCGACAGGATCGGCTCTGGCCCGGTGGCGGGGCCTTTCACAAATTTGGACAATAATTTGATGTAGGCCGCCTGATAATAAATGGCCGGTTCGGTGATCTCCCAACTGGCATCGGGCCACACGGTGTTCCAACTCCAGTACGACTTCTGGGGGGGCTGGTTGCACGGCGGGGCCATGGTACAGGGGCTGCCGTCGCCGGGCTTGTACTGCCGGTTGGGGCCGCCGGGCACGTAGCCGGGGGCCGGGCCGCCTTTCTTTGACTTCACGTTGTCCCAGTCCGACCTGTCGGCAAACCAGGAGTGGAACAGCTCATCCACCGATTTTTCGGCCCCGTAGGCGGCCATGTTGCTCATGTACACCAGGTTAAACGGGTTCACCCCGTGGAAGTAGTGGATAATCTCCTCGGCGCGCTGGCGGTAAACGGCGTGGTTGGGGGCATCGAGGTTAAACTGGATCATGTCCCAATTGATAAAGCCCGTGGTGGCCCGGGCGTTGAGGCCGCCCCAGTGGTAGGCTTCGGTGCGCATAAAGGACCGGTAGGGGTCGCGCTCGTTCCACTTATAAAAGTCTTGGTTGGCGGCCCGCAGCTTGCTGCTGTTGATGGCCGTCGTCAGCCGGGCCGAGGCGCCGGGCAACTGGGTGTAGTACAGCAACGCTTCGGTAAGAGGGGTGGCATACGGCCCCCACCAGTTGAGTTCGTCGTTGATACGGGTGTAGTTGTCTTCCACAAACTGTTGGAACCGGGCTTCGCGCGTGGCCGCGTAGAGGAACACGGCGGTCTCGACCGCCATTTTTTCTTGTTGGACCACTGCCACGTCGGCGTCGCCCGCTTGGATGGTGCCGTCGTCGCAGTTGGCCGACTTGGGGTTGGCCTGGTAGTGGTCAAACGCCCGGATGGCCCGCTCCTGGAGGTCGGTGCCGTAGCTGGCCAGGGCGGGCACGTTTTTGAACACCACCGCCGCGTGGGCCAGTATGCTGGCCAGGGCTATGGTGCCCGAACTGCACGAGCCGGGGTAGTAGTACCGGGGCCGCCGGTCGGTGCTGGGGGGCAGGGAGGCTTGGCCGTCGGAGTCGCGCAGCAGGCCCATTTTCACCAGGGCGCTGCCGTCCGGGTTCTGCATTTTGCGCAGCCAGTCCAGTTCCCATTTGAGCTCGTCCAGCAGGTCGGGGATGCCGTTGCCGCTTTCGGCGATGTTGTGGTTGTCGCCCCAGATGGCGGGGTTTTGCTCGTAGGCATCGATGAGGTGGTGCATGGCCTCGCGGGCAAAGGTCACGTATTTGTTATAGTCCCCGGCGTCCCACCAGCCACCGCTCAGGTCGCGGGCGGTGGCGGCATTGTTGCGGTCGGTTACCGAGCGGGCCTCGCGGTCTTGGCCGGTGCCCACAAACGAGGCCCCGTCGGTCCAGTTGGCCCCGGCGTATTCCAGCTTTTTGTCGTGGTTGCAGCGGTTGTAGTAA
>JALONO010000230.1 GCA_025454895.1 Bernardetiaceae bacterium | reverse complement strand
CCTGCAGTGGGTAAGCGATATGCTGGACATCGCCTTGGCCAACCAGTTGGCGTTTACCTACCATACCTACCACGAAGATGCCTTTGGGCTGTACTACGGCTACGGCACCCTGCCCGACCCCAACCGGGTCAACCAGCCGTTGATTGACCTGCTGCGGGAAAAACTGCGATAACCCAGGCCCTGCTATCTTACCAAAATCGTTGGATATTGTGGTCAAAGATGCCTAGGTTGATTTTACGGCTTAGTTTTGGGCCACCGGGCTGGTTCTGGCCACTGGCGATGACCCGCTGGAACCGGGGGGCTGAGGAGAGGCTAGTTACCTTCCCTTGGCTCGAGAAAATCGGGCAGTAGTTGCACCATGCGCAAGGATACCATTATCAAAGACCTACTGGCGGGCCTTACCGTCAGTTTCGCGGCCCTGTCACTAGGGGCGGCGTTCGGCACCATGTCGGGCCGGGGCGCGTTTGCCGGAATGATCGGGGCGGCTGTCATTCCCCTCGTTACTTCAACTTTAGGGGGCACCCGGCTCCAGGCTTCAGGCCCCACCGCGCCCATGACGGCCGTAACGGCCCTGCTGGTGGCCCAGGCTTACGAATTGTTCCCCAACAAAATACTGGCCGAGCAATTTATCACCTTGGTGATTTTGCTCAGCGGGGCTATCATGGTAGTGGGCGGGTTGGTGCGGCTGGGCCAGCTCATCAAATGGGTACCCAACGCCGTGGTGCTGGGCTTTATGAATGGTATCGCCGTGCTAATTTGGTACGACCAAATCGGTAAAATTTTTGGACTAGCGGGCAAAACCAGGTTAGGCGGCGGAGCCTGGCTCAATTTCGGCCTCACGGTGGTTACCGTGGCCACTATTTTTACCTTGCCCGTCCTTATCAAACGGGTGAGGGTGCCTGCCAAGTACCGCGCCTTTTTCTCGGCGTTGTTGTTGACGATTCTACTGCTGACAACCTTGGCCCACCTGCTGCAATTACCCGTGGAGCGGGTGGTCTTGGGTGCCACCGTCGATTCTTGGGCGGAATTTACTGACTTGGTGGGCAGTTACTGGCCCACTGCGGCGATATTTACCCCGGCTTATTTAGGACAGGCTTTGCCGTTGGCTGGCCAACTGGCCTTGTTAGGTTACCTCGATAGCCTGCTCACCGCCCTGGTGATCGATCGGCTCACGAAGGAGCACACCCGGTCCAACCAAGAATTGGTGGCCCAGGGTCTGGCCAACGCTTTAGCAGGCCTGCTCCAAGGCATCCCCGGGGCGCAGGCCACCATCCGCTCGGTATTGCTGGTGAAAGAACAGGCCCAAACCCGGTTCGCGGGCGTAGCCTTGGGCGTTTTTGTGCTGCTCAGCCTGTTTTTCTTCAAAAATTACATTGCCCTCATCCCTGCGGCGGTATTTGCCGGGGTGCTTATCAAAGCTGGTTGGGATGTGTGCGACCGCTTGTTCCCCCAGCTTTATTTTAAACGCGGCTGGGGCCGATTTTTTAACCGTAACTTTCAGTTTTTCATTGTTTTATATACTACCCTAGCCACCGTGCTGTCCAATTTAAACGTGGCCGTGATCACCGGGGCGGGCTTATTCTACGGGTTGCGGTGGCTGCTCAAAAGCCGCCATCTACCCGATGTGGAGGAGGACCTGGAAGCTAGCTAATTCTCCAAAGTGTAATTATTTTATATTACGCGGATTAGTTTCAAAACTGAGTTCTTAAGCCATAACCTTGCTCCAAATGATCGTTTGGGAGGGATCAAGGGCGGCTACCAGGGTGGGGGCCAAAAAGCCGGTTTATAACAAAATCAAATAAAAATGGCGTATTCTTCATGTTGTAAATAGTTGATAAACAAGGAGAACAATGATTTAACCCTGCAATCATTAAGTCATGTAAATATCAATCGAGGTTGAAAGAGGTCTAACAAGAAAAAACCCGACTTGCTGGGTGCAAGGTCGGGTGGTATTGGTTTAGCTTAGCAAATAGCTAATTTGGTGTCAGGGCTGCTTCTTTCAATTTAAATACTTGATAGGCAATGCAATAGGGTCGGTTAGCGACCTCAACCATGACTAGGCCAGCACTTCGGCCACGGGCGTGAAGGGCAGGTTCCAGTCGCTGGCCACGTTGGCGTACACCACTTTGCCCTGCACCACGTTAAGGCCCAGTTGCAGGTCGCGGTTGTCGGAACAGGCTTTTTTCCAGCCCTTATCGGCCAGTTGCAGCACGTAAGGCAGGGTGGCGTTGGTGAGGGCCAGGGTGGAAGTATAAGGCACCGCACCGGGCATGTTGGCCACGCAGTAGTGCACCACGTCTTCTAAAATATAAGTAGGGTTTTCGTGGGTGGTGGCGCGGGTAGTCTCGAAGCAGCCGCCTTGGTCCACGGCCACGTCCACCATCACGGTGCCGGGGCGCATGAGCTTGAGCATATCCCGGGTGATGAGCTTCGGGGCTTTGGCACCCGGAATGAGCACCGCACCGATGATGAGGTCGGCATGGGGCAGTTCTTGCATAATGTTATAGCGGCTGCTCATCATGGTATCCACGTTGGCGGGCATAATGTCATCGAGCACGCGCAGGCGGGGCAGGCTTACGTCCATAATGGTTACGTGCGCCCCGAGGCCCGCCGCCATTTTGGCGGCCTGGGTGCCCACAATGCCGCCGCCCAGGATGAGCACTTTGGCGGGTTTAACGCCCGGCACGCCGCCGAGCAGAATGCCCCGGCCTTTGATCGGCTTTTCCAGGTACTTGGCCCCTTGCTGGATGGACATCCGGCCCGCTACCTCTGACATGGGCACCAGCAGCGGCAGGCTACGGTCAGTCTTCTCCACGGTCTCGTAGGCACAGCACACGGCCTTGGTCTTGAGCATGGCGTGGGTGAGTTCTTCCGACGAAGCGAAGTGGAAGTATGTGAACAACAATTGATTAGCCCGGATGAGGCTGTACTCCGGCTCAATCGGCTCCTTCACTTTTACAATCATCTCGGCGGTTTTGTACACCTCTTCGATGGTGGCCAGCGTTTTGGCCCCCACAGAGTGGTATTCCTCGTCTTCAAAGCCGCTGCCGTCGCCCGCCGTGCTTTGCACAAACACCTGGTGGCCACGTTCTACCAGTTCGGCCGCCCCGGCTGGGGTAAGGGCCACGCGGTTTTCGTTGTTCTTGATTTCTTTAGGTACGCCGATGATCATTTGATCTGATGAGATTAAAGTGGAAGGCCTGAACTTGGGTTTAAAGCAATTTTTCCTTCAAAATTACTTTTTTGAAAGACGAATTTCGCCCATTAAGGTTTTAAAATGAAAAAAGATTTTTGTTTGGGCGATATTCAGAATAATTTTCGGTTAACAAGCTGCAAAGCTGATTGCACAAGTAAAATTTACGGCCATGACCTCCCCCTTCAACCCTAGCCTGGACGATACCGACCGCAAACTGCTGGGCCTGTTGCAACAAAACGCCCAATTGACCATCAAAGAAATGGCGGGCCAGATCGGTCTTTCGCCCACGGCCGTGCACGACCGGGTTAAAAAGCTGGAAGAAGCCCAAGTGATAGAACGCTACGTGGCCCTGTTGAACAAAAAGAAGATTGGCCCGGCCCTGATCGTGTATTGCAACGTAACCTTGAGCAAGCAGAGCCAGGCTACTTTTTTGGCCTTTAACCAGGCCATCGCGGCCATGCCCGAAGTGTTGGAAGCCAACGTGGTATCGGGCAACTCTGATTACTTGCTCAAAATTTTGGTGCGCGATATGGACGCTTACCAACATTTTTACCTGGCCCGACTGGCCGCCCTGGACGGAGTGGACAAAATCAGCAGCTTTTTTGTGATGAGCGAGGTGAAAAACACCACCCAGTTGCCGTTGTAAAATTAGGCAAGCCCCTGGTTTTTATTGGTTTAACAATAATTGTGAAACCTTGCCGTATCACAAGCAGTACTAGTTTATCAATGAAACGAAGCGGTTTACAAAATAGCTTGCCTGGTTGGGCACTCGTCGGTTGGCTCGCTTTGGTGGGGCTGTGGGCCTTGGCCTGCCTAGGCACTGGTTTGTCGATGCCAAACGGGCGGGCGATCACTGAGGAACCTACCTTGGACAACGAGCATGCCTGGCCGCAGTTAGCCGCCCCCGCCGACCTGGGCGAGGAAACCGCTTACCACCGGGCCGTTAAGCCCCTTAAAAAGAAACTTAAACGGAAGTTCCAGGCGTTTAACGGTTGGCACTCTTTGTTTAAACCAGCCCATTTTTTGCGCCACCGGTTCGCGATAAACTGGCCAAACCTTAGTGGTTCGTCTGCTTTTTCCCGACTTTATTTACTGTATTGCGTTTGGCTCATTTAGGTAGAAGGTGTTTTCGGGATTTCACCTTTTTTCCACCTTAGTTCAACCTAATACAATGAGCATTCACCTAGTGCCCAAGGAGACCCTGGGCCAAAAAACCTTTACTGGCCACGAAGTGCTGGCCGACTTGCAAGCCCGTAGTTTACGGTACGCCAAGTTGCAGCGTGCCCTCATTTTGGGCAACGCATATCACCACAAAGTCCGCATTGTTTACCAGTTGCAAAACGGAGATGTTGAGCAAGTGGAGACCACCGTTTGGGAAGCCGACGATTACTACATCTCGCTCAAGGGCGGGCAGGTGATCCCGGTAAAATCGATCTCAAGCGTAGAATTTTAGCTAACCGTCTAAAGTTGAAGCTAACCGCCGCCTACTCAACCAAAGGTGGGCGGCGATTTCTTGCAACATGAATGGGCTCGGAATATTACGGCTCGGGGAAGCCCGCCTTGGCCGCCCCGCGCTTTGCCTTGAAGCGGGATGGGTTTAAAACTCGGCGTTTTTGGGCGTGCGGGGGAAGGGGATCACGTCGCGGATGTTACCCATACCCGTTACAAATTGCACCAGCCGCTCGAAGCCCAACCCAAACCCGGCGTGCGGGCAAGTGCCAAACTGGCGGGTTTCGAGGTACCACCACAGGCCGTCTTCGGGCACGTGCATTTCGGCCATGCGGGTACGCAGTTTGTCGTAGTCGTCTTCGCGTTGGCTACCGCCGATGATTTCGCCAATGCCAGGAAAGAGTACGTCCATCGCCGCTACGGTTTTGCCGTCGGGGTTTTGTTTCATATAAAACGCCTTGATGTCTTTGGGGTAGCCGGTCAGGATCACGGGTTTCTTGAAGTGCTTTTCCACTAGGTAACGCTCGTGCTCGCTTTGCAGGTCGATGCCCCATTCCACCGGGAACTGAAACTTCTTCTCCTTGTGTGGTTTCGATTTTAACAGAATGTCAATGGCCTCGGTATAAGTGAGGCGTTCAAAGGCGTTGTCCACCACAAATTGGAGTTTTTCCAGCAGTGGCAAGGCCCGTTCGGCTTGGGGCTTGGTCTTTTCTTCTTCCTCCAGCCGTTTGTGCAAAAAGGCCAGGTCGTCGGCGCAGCGGTCCAGCGCATAGCGGATCACCGTTTTCACAAAGTCTTCGGCCAGATCCATATTGTCGTGGATGTCGTAGAAGGCCATTTCCGGCTCAATCATCCAAAACTCGGCCAGGTGGCGGGGGGTGTTGGAGTTTTCGGCCCGGAAGGTAGGACCAAAGGTGTAAATAAGGCCCAGGGCCAGCGCGCCCAGCTCACCTTCCAACTGGCCCGACACGGTGAGGTTGGTACTGCGGCCAAAAAAGTCTTCGCGGTAGTCCACAGCACCTGCCTCGGTGCGCGGCGGGTTCACCGGGTCTAGGGTGGTTACCCTAAACATTTGCCCGGCCCCTTCCGCATCAGAGGCGGTGATGATGGGCGTGTGCAGGTTGTAGAAGCCCCGGTCGTTAAAATATTGGTGGATGGCGAACGACAGGGCGTGGCGCACCCGCAAAATGGCCCCGAACGTATTGGTGCGGGGGCGGAGGTGGGCTTTTTCGCGCAAAAACTCCAAACTGTGTTTTTTGGGTTGAAGGGGAAATTTTTCCGGGTCGCTATCCCCCAAAATGGCGACGCTTTCGGCTTGGATTTCCACCGCTTGGCCACTGCCTACGCTGGCCACCAGCTTGCCGGTTACGGCCAAGCAAGCCCCAGTGGTAACCCGCTTCAGCACCGCCTCCGGGGTTTGCTCAAAGTCGACCACTACTTGTACGTTGTGAATGGTGCTGCCGTCGTTGAGGGCGATGAAGCGGTTGCTGCGGAAAGTCCGGACCCAGCCCTTAACGGTTACAGTTTGGCTAGTAGGGGCTGCGGCGAGTAGTTCGGCTACTTTACGGTGGGTCATGTGGCAAAAATTTGGGCCACAAAAAACGGCTTTTTTTGGCAAAACTGGAGGGGCCGCGGATTGGGCTAAAACACTAGGCTGGTACGTCCTCCACCAGCAGTTCCTTCACCTCGCGGTCGGCGCAGCCCACCCCCAGCAGGATGACCGGCAGGCCCTGGTGCAGGTACTGTTGGTGGTAGCCCCGC
>JALONO010000229.1 GCA_025454895.1 Bernardetiaceae bacterium | reverse complement strand
AAAATACCGCTGGATGGCGTTGGTGATCTCGGCCATTTGGCGGGCGTTGCGGCCCGGCCCGGCAAACATGCCCTGGCGGTTTTCGCTGGGGCGGGCCACCTGGCCCATCCCGTGGGGCATGGTGCGCTTGGCTTTTTCGGGGTCAAAGCGGCCCTGGTCGTCGTAGAGGAACTCGTTCCGCTTTTGCCAAATGCAGAAGGTTTGGGCCACCTTCTCGTCGAGCGTCATCCGGGCGAGCAGGTCCTTCACCCGGGCATCGATGGGCTGGGCGGGGTCTTTGTACACGGGCGTTTGCGCGGGTGCCAGCGCGGGCACCAGGCAAAGCCAAAAGAAAAGCAGGCGTTTGGCCATGATGGGTGGGTTGGTTGATTGGTTAAAAAATAAGGGGGCAATAGGATTGTTAAATCACAATTAATTGATTTTCAATTTATTGACTTTCATCAAAACAAGATTTTTGGATGTTTTCAAGGAGCAAAACCCGATTGGACAAAAGTACAAAAACCTGGGGCAATAAATGGGGCCGATGAACGCCCCGCCGCTAAACCGTAAGTACCGCGCCTATCACCATGCCCAAATTAAATAGGGCGTAGAGGCTAATCAGGATTAGCCCGGCGTAAAAATCTTGGCGGCGCAGGCGGGGGCGTTCGTGCGCGGGGGTGCGGCCAAAGCGGTACAACGACCACGCCGACACCGCCAGCACCCCGAAAATGAACACGAAACTGGCCGTGTGCAACATGTCCACCAGGGTAAACTCGGTGGTTTCGGGCAGCAGCGAGTCGATTACGTACTTGTTGCCCACCGTGGCAAACAGCGCGCCCACCGGCAGGGCAAACCGGGGCTCCACCAGGCGCGGGTGCAAAAAGAACGACACCATGGCGATGGCCACGGCCACGTACATACCGATGAAAATTTTGAGGAACAAGCTCCAGGCATCGCGGCGGAGTTTGATGGTGAGCAGCAACTGGGAGTAGTTAGATGTGCGCCAGCCCTTTTTACGGATTTCCGGGTCGCCAAAGTTGGTGTCGTAGGTATTGGCCACCACCGTGTCGGTGCAACTCACCACCTCCCAGCCGTCAATGGTTTCGCGGCGGTCATAAATTTGGCCGTAGCTTTCCCGGTCGGCCACAAACTTGAGAAAGGCGTTGTCAAATTTCGAGTTCTCCAACCTGATGTAAAGCGTCTGGGCATCGAACGGGTAGTCGCGCACCCGCCACGACTGCTTCATGACCGCCCTAATTTTCATTTGGAGCCAGTACAATTTTTCGCCGTGCTCGTCCACCAGGCTGTCCAGCAGCACTGACTGCTTGTCAAACTCCTTGGCGTTGGGGATGTCGAGCGTGTTGGCAAAATCCAGGTGGGGGTCTTTGTAAAACATCCACAGCCAAAACCGGGCGGTGTATTCTTTCTCCCTAAAATTAAAATCGTGGAGACTAATGAGGTAAAACCCCGCTTTCACGATCTCGGCCTGGTCGGCGGTCAGCTTTTGGTCGGGCAGTTGCTGGCCCGGGCTGGCTGCCACCTGGCCCGCCCCGGCCCCGAGGCAAATCACTAATAGCCACCCGATCAAGCAATTGCGCATAAAAAAGTAGTCATGTCTCTAAAGCAAATCTATTTTTTTGTTTTGACGTGGCGGCAGGCGGTTTCCCTAGCCAACTGAGGTGCAGTGCCTCACGGGCGGCCGAAAGTTTGGGTACGCTTGCGCTCCCGTGCGGGCAGGTGGGTGTTGCCCCGGAGCTTACCCGCCCGTTGTGTCCCTTCACCGCGTCAAAATTAGCCCACCCCGGTTAAAACTTCGGCCTGGGGGCAAATAAGGCCATCCCGCCAGCAAAAAAGTGGCGCGAATGCCTATTTTTACGGCCTTTTTGGCATTCATTAAGAATCCTTGACAGCAGCGGTTGCCGTCGCACCGCCACTTTGGCCCCGGCCAGGTGCGGTGCGGAGGTTCGCTCATCGCGCTTCTTCAAATACTTACTTATGCTACGCACGCATACCTGTGGCGAACTTCGCCCCGCTCACATTGGCCAGTTGGTAACCTTAAGCGGTTGGGTGCAAACCATCCGCGACAAAGGCGGCCTGGTTTGGATAGACCTGCGCGACCGCTACGGCCTCACTCAACTGATTATGCAAGAAGGGGTTACCGACCCCGCCGTGCTAGCCGCCGCCCGCACCCTGGGCCGCGAGTTTGTGGTGCAGACCAGCGGCCAGGTGATCGAGCGGCAAGCCAAAAACGATAAAATCCCCACCGGGCACATCGAGGTGCGGGTGGCCCAACTCACCGTGCTCAACCCGGCCAAACTGCCCCCGTTTTTGATCGATGACGAGACCGATGGCGGCGACGACCTGCGGATGCGCTACCGTTACCTGGACTTGCGCCGCAATGTGGTACGCCACAACCTGGAACTGCGCCACCGCATGGCCAAGGCCACCCGCGATTATCTGGACGGCCAGCGGTTTATCGAGGTCGAGACCCCAGTGCTCATCAAGTCCACGCCGGAGGGCGCGCGCGATTTTGTAGTGCCCAGCCGCATGAACCCCGGCCAGTTTTACGCCTTGCCGCAGTCGCCGCAAACGTTCAAACAACTGCTGATGGTGTCGGGCTTCGACCGCTATTTTCAGATCGTGAAGTGTTTCCGCGACGAAGACCTGCGGGCCGACCGCCAGCCGGAGTTCACCCAAATCGACTGCGAGATGAGCTTTGTTACCCAAGAAGACATCCTCAACACGTTCGAGGGCTTGGTCAAATACTTGTTCAAAACCATCAAAGGGTTGGAAATGAGCGATTTCCCCCGGATGACCTACGCCGACGCGATGCGCTTGTATGGCAACGACAAGCCCGATTTACGTTTTGGGATGACCTTTGGCGAGTTGAACGCCCTGGCCCAGGGCAAGGGCTTTAGCGTGTTTGACAGTGCCGAGTTGGTGGTGGGCATTGCCGCCCCCGGTTGCGCCGAGTACACCCGCAAGCAGATCGACGAACTGACCGAGTTTGTAAAACGCCCCCAAATTGGGGCCAAGGGGCTGGTGTACGTGCAGTATAAAACCGACGGCACGTTCAAGTCGTCGGTGGATAAGTTTTATTCCCCCGAGGACTTGTTGCAATGGGCCGTGCAACTAAACGCCCAGCCCGGCGACCTGATGCTCGTGCTGGCCGGCCCGGCCGGGGCCACCCGCAAAGCCCTGAGCGAGCTGCGCTTGGAAATGGGCAACCGCCTGGGCCTGCGCGACAAAAACGTGTACAAACCCCTGTGGGTGCTCGACTTCCCGCTGGTGGAGTGGGGCGAAGAGGAAAGCCGCTGGTTTGCCATGCACCACCCGTTCACCTCACCTAAGCCGGAGGACGTGCCGCTGCTGGCCACCGACCCCGGGGCCGTGCGCGCCAACGCCTACGACCTGGTGCTCAACGGGGTAGAAGTGGGCGGCGGCTCCATCCGAATCCACAACCGCGAAGTGCAGGCCCAAATGTTCCGCCTGCTGGGCTTTACCGATGAGGAGGCCCGCTACCAGTTCGGGTTTTTGTTGGATGCCTTTGAGTACGGTGCCCCGCCGCACGGGGGCATCGCCTTTGGGTTCGACCGGCTGTGCTCGCTTTTTGGCGGGGCCGAAACCATCCGCGATTTTATTGCCTTCCCTAAAAACAACTCCGGCCGCGACGTGATGATCGACTCACCCTCGCTCATCAACCCCAAACAGTTAGACGAATTGAATATTGCCGTCAAGCCGGGCGTGGCCCAGTAGCCACTTAGCCCTGGTTTGCGTATTTTTGCCAGTAAAACTTGATCGTCTTGAGCAATTTTCGTTTCAGCCTTCGGGGCAACACCTGGCAAGCCCTGTTGCTTAATATCTTGGTTATCATCCTGTTGGGGGTGGGGTTTGTGCTATTTTTCTTCTACGTGTACCTGCCATTTACCACCAACCACGGCGAAACCATCACCGTGCCCGATGTGGAAAAATTTGACTTGGAGAAGGCCGCCGACCTACTCGAGGATCGCGACCTGCGCTATACCGTAACCGACTCGAGCTACGACCCCAAGCTGCCGCCGCTCACCGTGATCAGGCAAAGCCCGGCGGCCGGGGCCAAGGTAAAGGTGAACCGCCGCATCCACCTGGTGCTCAACTCGCAGATGCCGCCCATGGAAACCATGCCCAACATCATCGACAACTCGCGCCGCCAAGCCGAGTTGATCTTGGACAGTTACGGTTTTAAACTAGGTAAGGTGGAACTGGTGGAAGACCCCATCGCCAACACGGTGCTCAAGGTATTTTACCAAGGCCGGGAAGTTACCAAGGCCCAATTGGCCAAGGGTTTCCCCCTGCCCAAAGGCTCGGTCATTGACCTGCAAGTAGGCGACGGCGTGGGCGATACCGAATTTGAAATGCCCAATTTGGTGGGCAAGTCGGTGTACGAAGCCCAGATTTTCATGCGCGGGGTGGGGCTGGGGCTTAACGTTACGGCCTATGAGGTCTCGGGCCGCAAGGCGGGGACTATCATTAAGCAAACCCCTGAATACCAGCCGGGTAGTAAAATCAAGTTGGGTGATATTATTGACGTGGTGGTGGCCACCGAAGCGGCGGATACGCTCGACACGGAAGGCGGCGAAGAAGGGTTCGAGGGCCTACTGCCCGAGCCTCGTCCTCGCCCCCGGTCGCGCTAGCCGACCGGCAACTGCTAAAAAATCAGGGCCATTGCCGCGTATTTAGCCCATTGGTCGTTATGTAAGCAACGGGGGCCAGTGCCAAGCTGTATGGTGGGTACTAACCAATTTTACCCGCAAACCCGCCCCCGATTGACCCAGTTAACCAACGCCCGTATGTAATATTTGCTACCCCGCTCACTTATTGGCCTCGTTATGAACCATTTACAACGGGTAATCTTCTTGATTTTTTGTGGCTTGACTGGCCCGGTCCAGGCCCAATTGAAACTGGTGCCCGTGGTGCCTGCCCGCCCCGTGCAAGCTCCCAGTTCGTTCCGGACGGAAGACACCGCCCGGGTGGACACCATCCGGCTCCGGCTGCCGTTTTTTGACGATTTTTCCACGGCCGACAAGCCTTGGGCGCGCCGCTCGCCCTCGCCCGCTGACCCGGATACCAGCCGCTGGGAGCATCGGGGCGGGGCGTTTGTCAACAACAGCTACGGGGTGCGCCCGCCGTCGTTTAACGTGGCCACTTTGGATGGGATCGGTTGGGACGGTGCGCCGTACAATTTCCGGGATCCGTTTTCGCAGGGGGTGGCCGATCAACTGACCTCCCGGTTCATTGACCTGTCGCGCAACTCGGTGATCGATGGCATTTTCTTCAGCTTCTTCTGGCAGGCCCAAGGTTTAGGCGAACGGCCTGATCCTGAGGATTTTATCCGATTGGAATTTTTTGACCGCACGGGCAATTGGCGCACGGTGTGGCAGCAAAACGGCGGCATTGGCCCCACCGAGTTTGCTTACGTGGTGCTGCCCGTCAACCTCGACGATTATATGCACCGCAATTTCCGGTTCCGGTTTTCGGTGTCCACCCGACTCTCGGGGGTGTACGATGCTTGGCACATCGATTACGTGTACCTGAACCGGGGCCGCCGGGCTGCGAACGAAAACCGGCTCGACATTGCCATGAGCACCCCGCCCGACAAGCTCGTGGCCGGGCCGTACACGGCCATGCCCGTGGCCCAGTTTTTGGCCCAACCGGCCAACCGCCAGGTCAACGATACGGTGAATGCCCGGGTCAACAACCTCGACTCGCGGTTCAATGTGTTTTCGTACGACGTGATTGTGCGGGAGGCAACAACCAACCGCTTCCTCACTTTGCTCACCGATACGTCCACCATCATCACCCAAAACCAAAGCCAGTACCGGATTTTCGGGGCCACCAACGATCCCCGGCCCAACCGGCGGCTGGTGGTGCCGCGCAACTTGCCCCGCATGGTGCTGGAAACCAAGTTCCGGCTCAACACCCGCGAAACCGACAGTATTGCCCCGCCCATCAACTTCCGCAACAACGATACCCTGGCTACCACCACCGTGCTGGACGATTACCTGGCCTACGATGACGGCACGGCTGAGTACGGTCTGGCCTTTAGCCAGCGGTTTGGGAAGCTAGCCTACCGCTACGAGCTGGCCGCCCCGGCCAACCTCACCCATATCGACATCCTGTTTGTGCCCTTGGCCACCAACTTGCGCGGCGAAACCTACAACCTGCGAGTGTGGAAAACCATCGACGTGGGCGGCAGTGGCGTTCGCGACTCGGTGCTGCTGGTGCAAAACACTTTTGTGCAATATCCCGATACGCTCAACCGCCTCACCCGCGTGCGCCTGAGCCGTTCGCTGCCGTTGGAAGGCTCGTTTTACATCGGGGTGGAGCAACTGAGCGACCGCGACCTCACCCTGGGCTTCGACCGCAACACCGATACCAGCGACCGCCT
>JALONO010000228.1 GCA_025454895.1 Bernardetiaceae bacterium | reverse complement strand
CTTCAAACCGGTGGACAACCGGCTACTGAGCCTGCAACTGGTACAGTTTGGCCTTACCGATGCCGCCCTGTTTGGCCCGGACGGCAATGTGCTGCAAGCTTCCGAAACTTTTTATAAGCGCAATGTGCTCATTTTGCGGGGGCGGTTCCGCCCGCTCACCCACGTGAACCTGGACATGCTGGAAACGGGCCGCCAAATGTTTGCCACCGAGAAAGAGGTGGAGGCCAACCGGGCCATTACCGTGGCCGAGCTTACCCTACAAGATCTCAAAGCCGCCGACCCCGATATTGACGAAAAAGACTTCCTGGACCGGGTGGACATCCTCTGCTCGTTGGGCCTTACCGTGCTCATTTCCAACTATCAAGCCTATCACAAACTAGTAGGCTACCTCACCAAGCTCACCCGCCGTAAAATCGGCATCATCCTGGGCATTTATAACCTGCAGAGCGTTTTTGACGAGAAATACCACGAAGAAGGCGGTATCCTCCAGTCTTTCAGCACGTTGTTCAAAAACAACGTGAAGCTTTACGTGTACCCCTTCAAACTGCCCGACACCGGCGAGTTTTACACCTGCAAAAACTTCCAACTGCCCGAGCATTTGCGCTACCTGTTCATGCACCTGGTAGCCAACGACCGGATAGAGGACATCCAAGGGTTCCACGAAGAAATCCTCCACATCATTTCCGACAACGTGCTGGCCATGATCAAGGCCAACCAAGCTGGCTGGGAGCAAATGGTACCCGACGAAGTGGCCCAAAAAATCAAGGCAAACCACTTGTTTGGCTATGCCGCTGACCGGCCTAACTTCTACTTTTCCGAGGCCCGCCCACTCGATGCTGTGCCCGAAAACGAGGAAACCCCCATGCTCTAGCCCCGGTGGCCCCAAACCACAGAAAAATTTGAACGCCTGTGCAACCAAATCCCTCTAGGCTGGGTCTAGGGTGTATCTAACCTATTAATAAACCCAACTTACTGCTTAACCTAATTTAATTTACCAACCCTGAAAAGCCCGTTTCCTTTTTTCAGGGTTGTTTTCAAGACCTCAAAGAGTTTAATCCTAATCTTATGGTTTGTTAGATGATGCTGTCATTGATGGTATCATCTTTTTGTTTTCCTTAGGCTACCTATCCTGGCGCGAAAGCTACGCCTAACTCGTCCAGGCGGCAGAATTGCCTCCGCCCATTAACCAAACCCCCAGGCCAGCAGTTAGCTTGGCGGATCATCATTCTTCATCGGCTTGTTGCTATGGATACCACCTTCCGCACCCTCAAGGACTTTTTTCGGTCGCTGGGCCTGCCGCTGGACCAGGACTTTGAGCTTACCGTCCACCGGCTCAAGGGGCTGCACGGCTCCGGCCCGGCCCAGGCCCCGGCGTTCCGCACCAACTACTACGCTTTTTTGCTCATCACGGCCGGGCATTCGCACTATACCATTGATAACCAAGAGTTTGAGTGCAAAGCGGGAGCATTTTACTTTACCAATCCGGGGCACCTGAAATCTTTCCGTATCCACGAGCCGATCGAGGGCTACATGCTCACCTTTTCCGAAGAATTTGTAAAGCAGAACTATGCAGGCGATTTTTTTCAACAGTTCCCGTTTTTGTTGCACGAAACCACACCCGTGATGCAACTGGGCGGTGGCCCGGTAAAAGAACTGGGCGGCCTGCTGGAGGCGATGCTGCACGAGTACCAAGGCCAGGCGTTGTACAAAAAAGCCATCTTGACCAACCAGTTGTTGGTGCTGCTGTACAAAACCAAGGAGTTGCTGCCCTCGCACCAAGTGGCGGTGCGGTCGTCGGGCCGGGCCGCCGAGCTCATGGGCCAGTTCAAGGCCCTGGTGAACCGAAACTTCGCCGACCTGGCCGCCGGAAAAGCCACTAAAATCCTGTCGGTCAAAGAGTTGGCCGAGGCCCTGAGTGTACACCCCAACTACCTGGGCAACGTGCCAGGCCCGCACCCTGGCCGAGGCCCAGGCCCTGCTGGCCAACACGGCCAAAACCGTATCGGAGATCGCCTTTGGGCTGGGCTTTACCGACGCGGCCCATTTTGCCAAGTTTTTCAAGAAATTCGCTGCCACCTCGCCCGCACAGTACCGCAAGCAGATGAGGGCGGGGTTGTAGCAATCTCAATACATAAACTCCACCGTATCATCATCCTCGCGGTTGCGGTAGCCGAACCGATCCTTGAGTTTAGGGTCCACCACTTTTTTGTTCAAAAATTGGTTGATCTCCTCCACGGTGTGGCTGCGCTCAATTTCTCCAAACGAGTTGATGCGCACGTAAAAATCCCCTAGTTCGGGATGGGCCTTGGTTTTTTCAGGCTCGGTCTTTTTTTTCTTGGAAGTTGGCTCTTTGGGCATGGCGAGGAACTGGTTTAAGCGAGCAAACTACGGAAAAGTTGTAAGTATCGCTCCTTTTGGGCGTGGAAAGAATAACCGTCCAGCACGGTTTGCCGCCCGGCCTGCCCCAGGCGCGCCCGCAGCCCCGGCGACTCGATGAGCTGCGACAGTTTATCCACCCATTCGGCGGTGGTATCGGCCAAGAAGCCGTTTTCCCCATCGCGGATGATGTCGACATTGACCCCCACGGGCGACATGACGGTCGGGATGCCCAGGGCCATGTATTGTAAGCCCTTGAGGCCACACTTACCCCGAGTCCAGTCGTCGTTGGGCAGGGGCATTACGCCGATGTGCAGGGTGGCTAGGTCGATAACCTCGGTGGCAGGCCGCCAGGGTTGGCCCTGGATTCCCAGGCTTGGGTGCCGGTACTGGCCGTCGCCGATGAGCTTAAAGCGCACCCTGGCCCCGTACTTCTGTTTGATGACTTCTAGGGCGGGCAGCAGGTGCTTGAAATGCTCCACCGTGGTTACGCTGCCGGACCAGCCAATTTCCACCACGGGCTGGTAGCCGTCGCCGAAGTGGCTGCCCCGGCCCACCGGTTGCGGCCGGGGCTGGTACAGGTCAGTGTCGATGGTGGTGGGCACCACGACCACCCGGGGGCTAAACTGGCGGGCATACTGGGCCAAGTACTCGTTACCCACAATGGTAAGGTGGGCCAGGGCGATAATCGCCTTGGTTTTGTCGGCATTTTTGAGCCAACCTAGGGCCTTATTGGCCTCCGACACGGTGGGGATCCAGATCGAGTCGTCAAAGTCGAGGATGAGCTTGGCCCGCGACCGCCGGAAAAGCCGCTCGAACCACGGCCCGCCCACGGTAAGGGCCTCGCGGTAAATGAAAATCACGTCGTACTGGTCGGCTTGGCGGTAGTTGCGCCAGCGCAGGGCCAGGCTGCGCAGTAAAATGTTGGCCTTGCCCCAGTAACGGCCAGGGCTGTAAAACACGCGGTCCATTTCGGGCGTGGGCAGCATGGGGGCAAAGTGGCACTCGAAGCCGTGGGCGGCCAAATAATCGACATACTGCTCGTGCCTAAACCGCTGACCGGGCGAGCGGCCCAGGCGATGCTGGGCCACAAACAAGATTTTTGGCATAACCCCGCAAAGGTAAGCGGCGGCACCCCCCCGCACCATAAAAATTAGGCACAAAAAAACCACGGAACGACGATTGCCGCCCGTGGTCCAAGTAGTTGCAGATAAAAGACTTGTTTAATTCCAATACAAAAGTAGGAGGGGTTTTCAATCTTACAAAACCTTGATTTACAAGACAATGCCAATAGCATGTAAGATTTTTGGCCGTTTTTTCCCACGTTTAAACGACGAAAAAACCAGCAAAGCAGCAACTTGTCCGACCAATCGGTAAACGCTAAAACTCGCTCCGACGAAAGGGGGGACAGGATCGGCCAACTAACCGCGCAAGCCCAACGAAACATCGGCCAAAAAAAATGCGGGTTGTAATCCCGCCTAGTAAATTTACTTTTTTATCGAGGGATGGCAGGGTCGCCGATTAATCGAACTGCCCGCTGAGTGGGTTGGTGGGCATTACGTAATGCGTGGAGTCGCGCTTGCCGGCGCCACCTTGGTGGTATTTGGAGCAATCGAGTTCCACTTCCAGCTCGCCCAGGGGCTTAGGGAAGGGCCCTCGGGTATAGCCCAAGGCCGGGTCGGCGTACACCCGCTCGAGGAAGTGCCCGAAGGCTGGCATGGCCATGCGCGCGCCCTGGCCCAGGTTGCCGTCGCGGAAGTGGATGCTCCGTTGATCGGCCCCTACCCACACCCCGGTAACCAAGTCCTTGGTGTAGCCCATGAACCAGCCGTCGGAGTAGTTTTGGGTGGTGCCCGTTTTGGCGGCCACTTCGGTGCCTTGGAAAAACGTGTATTTGCTCAGGCCCCGAGCCGTGCCCCGGGGCGTTTCGGTGGACCCACGCAGCATGTACGTCATAATATAAGCTTTCTCCTCGCTCAGCACTTCTTTCTGGGGCGGGATGTGGCGGTAAAGCGTTTTGCCGGTTTTGTCTTTGATCTCGGTGATGAACATCGGCTCGATCCACCGCCCTTGGTTGGCAAACACCCCGTAGGCCCCGGTCAGGTCAAACACCGATACGTCGCCGCCGCCGCCCAGGGCTAAGGCCGGGGTAGCGTCTAGCTTGGTGGTAATGCCAAACTGGCGGGCGTAGTCAATCACGATCTCGGGCTTCATTTGCTGGATCAGGTAGGCCGCCACCGTGTTGAGCGACTGGGCCAAGGCGTTGCGCAGGGTGTAACTCTGGTAGCTGTAGCCGCCGGAGTTTTTGGCAGTCCAAGTATTGCCAGCAGGCAGCACAAAGGTGCGGGGCACGTCGTCCACCTCGTAACAGGGCGAGTAGCTCCGCTCGGCGATGGCGGTGGCATACACCAGCGGCTTAAATACCGAGCCGGGCTGGCGCGCGCCCTGGCGCACGTGGTCGTACTTAAAATATTTGTGATTGATGCCGCCTACCCAAGCCTTAATGTGGCCAGTACGTGGGTCCATACTCATGAGGCCCGCGTGCAAAAAGTGGAGATAGTACCGCACCGAGTCGAGCGGGCTGAGCACGGTGTCTTTTTCTTGCTTGGGTGTGTCCCAGGTGAACACCCGCATTTTTACCGGGGCGCGCAACACGCGATAAATACTTGCGCTATCGTTGCCGTACTGCTCGCGCAGGGCTTTGTAATGATCGCTTTCGCGGACGATGCGGTTGAGGAAACCAGGGATTTCGCGGCCATTTTCGTCGATCCAAGGGTTGCGGCCGCGCCAGTGGGCAAAAAACTTACCTTGTAACTCGCGCACCTGCTGCTGCACGGCTTGCTCGGCGTAAGTCTGCATGCGCGAGTCAATGGTGGTATGAATCCGCAGGCCGTCGGCAAACAGGTCGTGGCCGTTGCGGGCACACCACTCGATGAGCCAGTTGCGCATCACCGAGCGGAAATAGGTGGCCGTGCCCGAGTTATGGCTTTCCACGTTATAGCCTTCCTTTACCCCAATCGGCTCGCGTTTGTAGCGTTCGGCTTCGGCACTGGTCAGCAATTCATATTTCTCCATTTGTTCAATCACCGTGTTACGGCGGTTGAGCGCGCTTTGCTCGCGCATGATGGGGTGGTAGCGCACGGGGCTTTTGAGCATGCCCACCAGCATGGCGGCCTGGGGCACGGTCAGCTTGTCGGGCGTGGTGTTGAAATACGTCTTGGCCGCCGTTTTAATCCCGAAGGCGTTGCTGCCTAGTTCCACCTCGTTGAGGTACAGGGTCATGATCTCGCGCTTGGTGTACGAGCGTTCTAGTTTGATGGCCAATATCCATTCCTTGCTCTTGGCAATGGCCATGTTGAGCGGCCAAGTGTCGCCCCATTTACCTTTCAATTCTTGCCGGGTGCTGAACAGTACTTTGGCTAATTGTTGGCTAATGGTACTGGCCCCGCGCTTTTTGCCTTGGAGTAAAGCAGCCGCAATGGCCAGGTTGCCTGGCAAGTCGATGCCGGAGTGTTGTTCAAAGCGAACGTCTTCGGTGGCGGTGAGGGCATTGACCAGGTTGGGCGAAAGTTCCTCATACTTGACCGGAGTCCGGTTTTCGCGGAAGTATTTGCCCAGCAGTTCGCCGTCGCTGGACCACAGCTCGGAGGCCAATTCGGTTTTGGGGTTCTCGAGTTTACTCAGGTCGGGCATCCCGCCAAAATAGCCGCCCCAGTCTTGGTTAACGGCCATTACCCAAAGGACTAAAGCTAACAGTAGGCTAGCAAAAAGTGCCCAAGAAAATTTCTTGATGAACGAGTACATGCATGATTGGCCTGGGAAAATTCTAGGCCGTTAGTCGTTAGGTACAAAAATAAAGCGGGTTTGCGCGGAATTACAAGTTTTAGCTTCTTAAAACGAGGTACACCTTGGGGGCGGGTTGCCCACCAAGTAGGTTTTACGGGGTGATGACAAAAATAATGACAAGTCTTTTTCAAAAAAATTTACGAAATTTTTGATGAGCGTTGTCATAGTTGGGCTTAGCCTATACTTTGTTGATCCGAAAGCGCTTCAGCAGTACCTCACGGTAAACATTGAAAAAAGCAAGTCCAACCCTTTCCACATTAACCTCTCTCTCGAACTCATGAAATCCTTTGCAAAATATCCCTTTCTTGCCACCCTGGCCATTCTTTTTGCCGCTTGCGACGCCGACCGCACCGAGGAGCCCAGCATCGACCTGGAAGCCGACGTAGCCCGCCTGACCGCCTTTGCCCACCGCCACGCCCCCGCAGTGGAACGTTTTAATATCGATGCCGCTACTGGCGGTACTTTCACCTCCTCGCGGGGGGTGCGGCTCACCTTCCCGGCCGGGGCCTTTGTAACGGCCAGCGGCCAGCCCGTAACGGGCAACGTGGAGGTAAGCGTGCAAAATGTGGCCACCCCCTCGGAGATGGTGCTGAGCAACCGGCCCACCGAAACCGCTAACGGTGAGATACTTATCTCGTTTGGCGAGTTTCAGGTGCGGATGCGCCAAGGCGGCAACGAGCTGCGGCTGGCCGCCAACCGGGTGGTGGACGTGCAGGCCCCGGCCCCGCGCAACGCAGGCGCGCCCCAGGGTTTCCGCGAGGTGCCCTTGTGGAACGGCGACACCACCATCCAGCAAACCATGCAGGGCCTCGACTGGCAGGCCCAACAAGTGAGCATCACCCAGAGCATCCGCACGGCCCGGGGGGTAACCTGGAACAGCGCCCCCGGCGCGGCCGCCCTCAACCCCAACGGCCAGAACTTGGTGTTCGGCCTCACCCAACCTTTGCAGCTCAACTGGGTCAACTGCGACCGGCTGTACAGCGACCCGCGCCCCAAAACCACCGTGCTCACCTACTTTGGCCAAAACTTTGCCCCCGGCACGGGCCAGAGCTACCTGGGCTGGCAACCATCTGGTCTGTTTTTTAAACCGCTCGGCCTTAACTCTGTTATAAAATTTTACAATCAGATTTTGACCCCGCCCACCGGCCGCGAAGGCTTTTACAGCTACCAAAACTCAATTCCCATTGGCATGGAAGGCTCGTTTTTAGCTTACAGCGTAATTGATGGCCGGTTTTATGTGGAAGTGCGCCACAACGTAACCATCCCCAGCCCGGTCAACGGTTTTGTGGGCCTCACCTTTAACCCGCAACCAGTATCGGAGAGCGCATTTTTGGCCGCCATCCAAAGCCTGGATGCCCAATAAAACCGCCGCTGGCCCCGCCACGACTAACCGCCCGCCGTTTTGGTGAGCGGTTTTTTGTTGGCCGCAACTCGGGCCTCGGGCGGGCGGGCGTTCATAAAAACCGAGTAATCGGCTAACAATCAATTTCTTAAATCAAAAACTGCCTAGAGCTAGGTTTTCTACTTGCCGTTTTCTAGCTTAACTTTGCGGCCCTGAGCCATTTTTTCACCAATCGAGTAAACGGAAAGTCCATGAACCCGGCCTACCAAATTTTGCTTTACTATTGCTACACCCCCATTGCCGACCCGGAGCTGTACCGGGAGGAGCACCACCGCCTGTGCCTGTCGCTCAACTTGCGCGGGCGGGTGATCGTGGCCAGCGAGGGGCTTAACGGCACGGTATCGGGGCTGGTGGCCGACTGCCAGGCGTACATGGCCGCCCTCCAAGCCGACCCCCGGTTTGCCCATACCGATTTTAAGGTGGAAGCCCACGACCGGTGCGGGTTTGCCAAACTGCACGTGCGGGTAAAACCCGAGATCGTCCATGCCGACTTGCCGCACATCAACCCCAACCAACAAACCGGGCAGCACCTCTCGCCGGCCGAGTTCAAGGCCCTGAAGGACCAGCCCGACGTGGTGCTGCTCGACGTGCGCTCCAATCACGAGCACGCGGTGGGCAAGTTCAAAAACGCCGTAACGCTTGATATCGAAAATTTCCGCGATTTCCCCAGCAAAGTGGGCGAGTTGGAGGGCTACAAGGACAAAAAGATCATCACTTACTGCACTGGCGGCATTAAATGCGAAAAAGCCAGCGCGTTTTTG
>JALONO010000030.1 GCA_025454895.1 Bernardetiaceae bacterium | reverse complement strand
GGGCTTTACGTGGGCAAGCACGCGCCCGAGCTGCACTCGCCCCAGATGCGGATGCACGCCGTGGCCGTGTGGGACATGCTCATTTTCTCGCTCAACAGCATCATTTTCATCCTCATTGGGTTGCAACTGCCCCAGATCATGGCGGCCATTTCGGGGCAGCCGCTGGGCAAACTGCTCACCGAGGCCGCCGTGGTGAGCGGGGCGGCCATTGCGGCCCGGCTGCTGTTCATCTACGCGGCCGACCTGCTGTCGGGCCGGCTGCGGCGGGCCTTGGGCAAGCGCCCGGTGTTCCCCTCGCTCAAGTTTGCCACCGTGCTGGGCTGGACCGGGATGCGGGGCGTGGTGTCGCTGGCCGCCGCCCTGGCCCTGCCCCTCACCACGGCCGACGGCACGCCCTTCCCGCACCGCAACGAGATTTTGTTCCTGACCTTCGCCGTTATATTGGCCACGCTGGTGTTGCAGGGGCTTACGTTGCCCGCCCTCATCCGGCGGTTGCGCTTCGCGGCCGACACCAGCCACCACGAGCAGGATCACCTGGCCCGCCGCACCGCCCTGGAAGCGGCCCAGGCCCACCTGGAGGCCCACTTTGCCAACCACCCAGACCTGCCCCCGGCCGTGGTGGCCCACCTGCGCCAAACCTACCAGGGGCGCACCAAGCACCTACACGAGCGCCACCACCTGGCCCAAAACCCAGCCTCGGAAACGGCGGTGTTCCTCCGCCTCTCGCTCGAGGCCCTGGCCGTGGAGCGGCGCACCATCGTGGACCTGCGCAACCAGGGCCTGGTCAACGACGAGGTGCTGCACGCCATCGAGCGCGACCTGGACTTGGAAGAGGCCCGGTTTGGCCAGTAAGCCGGGGCGTGTCTTTCCTTTGCAAGATGCGTTGGGCCTAGTCTCTACCGAAAACCAAAAAAGCGAAAACCCCTAATGACAAAACCAAATGATTACTGCTTATTTGTAGTGTTTTGTCAAGTCAATTTGGGTAATAATTTTTTCTTAATAAGCAAGCAATCAAATGTTTAAACCTTAAAACAGTACATAAAATTTGATAGTTGAAGCACTAATGACCTAAATGATTGATACCTGAGAAAGAAATCATTTGATCAGATAATCATGAAGTCGTTCAGCAGAGGGTCAAGGGTTGCAAAATTCGCAGTAAGCCGGGTCGGCGGTGGGCTGGGCCGCCGCTACCTGATCGGAATAGCCGCACCGCGCGCAGGTGCGCACGTGGGCCAGCGGTAGGCGCGTGGGCAGGCCGCACCAACCGCACGGTAGCCCCGGCAGCGGCTGGCCCGGCCCAAAACCAGGCGTGCCGCAACGGGGGCAGCGGCTGGCTAAGCGGGCCAGCAAATGCCCGGCGGCTTCGGCAATGGCCCGCTGGCGGGTGGGGTTGTGCATGGCCCGCATGTCGGTTTCCAATTGCACACTGGCCGGGCCAGTGGCCCAAAAATTGGCGAGGATTTGCTGGAGCGCGGCAGTTTCGGTGATGCCCTTGACCACCTGGCCACTTGGCAAGGGCCGGGCAATGAGGCCGTGGCTGGGGAAGCCCGCCCGCTGGGCAAAGGCTTCGGCTTGGGGCCAGTCAGTTACGGTTTGCTGGGCAAAATTGGTGTCAGGGGTGAGGTATTGGGCAGTAACCTCCCAGCCCTGCCGCACATCGAGCAGCAGTAACATCTCAACGTTGGCAGGTACCAGCGGTAGTTCCGGATGTGGGCCAAACGCACCCTCACTGGCCAGGGCCAAGTCGCCGCCGGTGGCCGCCAGCACCGCCTGCGCCTTGAGCCGGGCCGTGGCCAATTGGGGGGCGGGCCGCTCCACCTCGCCCGTGAACGTACCGAACTGGTCGGTATCGAACCGGTCGGGCACCACGAGGTGAAAGCCCAAGACAGGCTCCAGCAGCGGGGCCAGCACTTGTTCCTTACCGTGCATAGAGGCCAGCCAACAAGTGCGGCCAGCAAAAAGAGGGGTATCCAAAAAAATGGGTTAGTTTACTGGTTTTAATATATTGATTTTGAGAAATTTAAAGCAGTTGATCTGGCTAAACTGTTGGCAAGAAGGAGGGCTTCATTCGAGCCGCCCTCATGCTGTGAGTTTTTATTGATCTTATCGGCCCAAATTGTAAACCATTTTGGCCGATAAGGGTTTATAGCTAAAGCAACCGATGTTAGGCCCATTTATTTTTTAATGATATGTTGAAGAGCGGACTGACCCAAGTCGTTGTTTTTTCGGTTAAGTTCTACCAAGCTGCCATCGGGCCACTGTTGCCCGGAGCGTGCCGTTACACGCCCACTTGCTCGCAGTATATGGTGCAGGCCGTAACCAAGCACGGGCCTTGGCGGGGTACTTGGCTGGGTTTAAGACGGATCGCCCGCTGTCATCCTTGGGGCGGGCATGGTTATGACCCGGTGCCGTAACTACTTTTGTTTGACTTAAGTACCATATCTACTTGGTAAAGTGCCAACTAACTTAAACACAACAAACATTCAAATCAAGGTTTGGTTAACAAACAAGCGCGATTTTTTAATTTCTTAACCATTACAAGGGAAGGTGAGAGCAAGGATTATTTTTAAACTCAGGAATAAAGGCGGGGTGCTACTTTTTCACCACCAACATTTGCTGGCCGCCTTGGTGCGGGAGTTCACAAAAGGCTACGAGCACAACACGGCCAATGGTGAGGGACTCTATCATTTTTCAGGGCTAAAAGGCCAAACTCGGGTAAGCCGCCACGGGCTAAATTATTTTTCTAACCGGGTAACGCTAGTACTGTCCAGCCCCGATAAAAAGTTCGTCGATTTCTTTATTCGTAATTTATTCGGTCAACATTTGATCGAAGTGGGAGGGCTGATCCTCAGTCCGGAGATGGTAGAAACCGAGCAGATGCCTAATTTTCAGGAAGAGACCAAGTACATCTGCATTTCGCCGTTGGTGCTCACCTTGCGCGGCGAGGAGGAGATGGCGAAAGAGTTCATTTTACCGGACTCTGATGCGTTTTCTGACCTATTGTACGATTCTACGATGGGGCGGATGGAACGTTCCGGCTTTTTCTCGCCAGAAGAGATCGCGAACTTTTACAAATTCCAGATCGTGCCTGACCGTGATTACATCGCCAAAATTTATCAAGAAGCCAAAAAGTTCGCCCGGATTTATACCATTAACCAACCCGACCACAGCAAGTTGGAAGTGCGCGGCTATACGCTGCCTTTTGCGTTGTATGCGCACCCCAAGGTGCAGCAGTTTGTGTTTGAGTGTGGCCTGGGCGAAGCGACTACCTACGGCTATGGGATGATCGACCTGGCCCACTCGGACCCCACGGCGCGGGCCATGGCCTATGACCTAACCAGCCTCCACATTACTACTCCCACTACCGTAGCCTATCGCTAGCCAATGCCAAAGTGGTTGCAAGCAACCTCGCTGGAATTTCCGCCGTTAGCCACCGCCACTGAGGACGGGCTGCTGGCCTTTGGCGGGGATTTGCGCCCCGAAAGGCTTTTGGCGAGCTACGCACGAGGTATTTTTCCCTGGTATTCACCTGGCAGTCCTATTTTGTGGTGGTGCCCCGACCCTCGCTTTGTGCTTTGGCCCGCCGATTTACGGGTAAGCAAAAGTACGGCACAACTTATTAGAAATCAACGATTTAAAGTTACCGTTAACCGCGACTTCCGGGCCGTGATTGCGGCTTGCCAAAAAACACCCCGTCCGGGCCAAAATGGCACTTGGCTCACCCCCGAAATGGTGGAGGCGTATGCCACCTTGCACGCGCAAGGCTATGCGCACTCGGTGGAGGTGTGGCAGGCCGACCAGTTGGTGGGCGGTTTGTACGGGCTTATCTTGGGACGTTGTTTCTTTGGCGAATCGATGTTTGCCCATGTGAGCAATGCCTCCAAGGTAGGATTTATTACCTTGGTGCGGCATTTGGAAGCCCAGGGTTTTAAGCTAATCGATTGTCAGGTTTACACGGAGCACCTGGCCAGCCTGGGGGCTACCATGATGCCCCGTGAGGCTTTTTTGGCGATTTTGGCGGCTAACGGCACGGCCAAGTTCGAGCTATCGGCCAGTTTCGGCAAGGAACACGCCTAGCGAGCAGCCTACTGGGGCACCCGAAAACCCGAAGTGGTGTAAATCAGTTCGCCGGTCTCGGTAACGTCGGCCCCGATCAGCCCTTGTTTTTGCAGGTACTCCACCACGGGCAAAATCCGGTCTAGGGGTTCGCGGAGGTACACCACCATTTCCACCAGGGTGAGGCGGCCCTTATGCAAGGCGAAAATGTCCAGCAACCGCACTTGCAGGTCTTCGTTGGGGGTGAGGGCCTTGGGCGGCAAAGCGGTAGGTTTAGCCGAGGGCAAAACGGCCGGAGGTGTCTCAGCCGATTGAGTGGCCTGGAGGAGTTGTTGCCGATGCCGCCGTTGCAACAGGCGGTAAGCCCCGGTCAAGCCAGCCCCCATCACGCCCAGCATGGCCAAGAACCCGCCGGGATGGTGGGTAAGGTTGGCCAGGGCGATCATTGAAATGCCCGAGCCCCCAATGGTGAGCACATAATCGAATACTTTAGATAAAGTGGTGCCTAGGGTGGGCTGGGGTTTCTCCATGTTGATAGTTACATTAATTTGACCAAGCTAAATTAGCCACCCGGCCGGGATAAACCAAACCAGGTGGTTCTTTGCTCAAAAATAGGCGAGTTTTTTCTTCAAGAAAAAATTTAAGTTAATAAATTTAATTTCCTATAAACCAGCAAATTACCAAGCCACCGAGTTGTTTGCCGATCAAGTTGCTTAGCTCAGCACAATCATTTGGTGGCCACGTAGTTCGGGCAAGGTAAACTCGAGCATTCCTTGGCTGGCTTTGGCACTTAGGCTACGGCCTTGGGGGGCCAGCACCGCTTTGCTAACGGCCTGGGGCAGGCGCACCTGCACGCGCAGGTTGTACACGGGCAGTACGTCTTCCACCACGTCAAACTCCGCGCCCCGGCGTTCGGGCACGTAGTGCAGCAGGTGTAGCACGTAGCGTTTTTGGGCGGACTGGTAATTGAGGGCAGCGGTGAGGGCCGAGGGCGCGTTGGGCATTTGCACCAAGGGCTGGGGCAGCAACATCCGCACGGCATTGAGCACAAACTCGCGGCACCAGCGGGGGGCACTTTTGGCGTATTGGGTAAACACCGGGTGCATGAGGTAAATGGCCCGGCCATTTTGGGTAGCGGCCGGGTAGCCCGCCTTGCCGGAGGAAGGCGTGTGCCGGTGCGAAACGAAGTGCTTGTAGGTACGGTTAAAATACGGCACGTTGGTTTGGGCCAGCACGCTGGCGGTGCGGGCTTTTACTTCCATGCCTTTCAGGTACATCACTAGCTCGGTATCGGGCAGGCCCTGGCCCAAAGGCCCGCCGGTGCGCACAAAATCAGGGCTGTACGGGGCCTCGCCCACTAGGTCGATGCCCAGGCTGGGCAGGGCAAACGCTTGGCCGCTGGGGGCCAGGCCCGACTTGTAAGTAGCCAGCAAAGCCCCGCCTTTGGCCAAAAAATCTTCCAACTTGGCGCGCAGGGTTTCATCCACCGTAATAATATCAGGTAAGATGAGTACTTTGTAGGGGCTAAAATCGGCCTGTTCGTCCACCACATCGAATTGGAGCTTGCCTTCTTGCAGCATCCGCACGGCCCCCATCGCGGGGTCCGAGGTTCGCTCGGCACTGGTTGTGAACGCTTCGGGGTTGAGCACGCCGATTTCTACCACCGGGCGGGCATTGACGCACCAAGGCTCTTTTTGGGCCACTTGGCCGTACACCCGGCCAATGAGGTCGTAAGTGGGAGCATCCAGCTTGCCGTTGGGGTGCAACTGGTCGCCGATGGAGCATTTAGCATTGAGGGCCAGCATAGTGAAACACTCGAACTCGAGGGCGGCCGGGTTTTTCAGCGAGTGAAAATCGCCCCAGGAGGTATGGAACTTACCCGTCATGCCCAGCATGTCGGCCCCCAGGGTGCGGGCGTAGCGGGCCGTGAGCGGAAAGTGCAGGTAGCCCCAGCCCCCGGAGGGCAACGACTCCAGTTCCAGGTGGGAATAATATTTGACCGTGCGCCGGATGGCCGGCCCCACGTGGCCGCCGTTGAAGAAAATGGTGCAGTCCTTGTCCAGCTTGCGCACGTGCTCGAAAATATCGCGTTTAAAGTCGTCCATTACCTCGGTATAATACTTGAGCCGGTCGGCGCGCTGGTCGGGGTTAAGGCCCTGGCGCAGCATCTCGCGCACGGAGTAGGTATTGGAGCACTCCCGGGTGAGGAAGATGTCGAGGAACAGGCCGTCCACCACTGGCACTTTCTCGAACAGCTCGGTCAAATGGGCCTTCATAAAGTCGCGGTAGGGTGTGTTGAGGCCCAAATAGCGGTAAAAACCGGCCTCGTAGGGTGGGGTGCCCGTGATTTTCCCATCGGGGTCCACCACGCACCATTCGGGGTGTTGCTGGGCGGTAAAGTAGTCCCACTGCACGGTGCTGTAAATGGGTACCCGGATGTTGAGTTTGTGGCAGGCCTCGATCTGCTCTTTGAGCAAGGGGCGGCTCAGCCCCGGGTACTTGCGTTCTGGGAACCGTTCGGTGTCGTGGTAGATAAACCCGTGGTGGCAGCGGCTAAAACAGGTAACTGAATTCACATTGGCCCGCTTGAGGGTGGCGGCAAAAGCCTCCGGGTCAAACTGGTCCAGAATGGGCTTCACGTGCTCGCTGGTGTGGAAATCGAGGTGGACTTGCCGGTACCGCAGGGGCAGGCTAGTGTTCACATCGTCGTTGGTGGGCAAGGGCTGGGGCCCAACCTGGCCCGCTTGCAGGTGATGCGTGGCTAGGAGCAAACCGGAGGCCCCGGCGGTTTTTAGAAAGTGGCGGCGTTCCATGAGTTGTTGTTTTCGTTGCCTCAAATTAAGGCTTATTTTGGGCAAGGATGCTTTTGTTTTGCCAAAAAAATCCCATGCCGCCCCCCCGTTTTATCACCAAGTTTGTCAATTGGGCCGATCGGCTACCGCCCCGCTGGCCGCACCCGATTTTAATGATCTTATTGACCTTGGCCAACTTGCTCTGGTTGGCCTATTGGCTGGAAATGGGCTACCTGTACCACCCCATGGAATTTGATGAATTTACCTACCTGGCCATCATTAACGAGCGGGGCAATGGAGGCTATGTGAACTGGACCTACGAGGCTAGCCAAGCCCGCCTGTTGTCTAACTTATTGGTACTGTTGGCTTTGCGAAGTTATCAATGGTGGGGCAACCTCCTGCCCTTTTTTGCGGCCCAGGTAGTAGTGGTTTGGGGCGCGTTTAGCGCGGGCGCGTATGCGTGCCTGCGTCCGTTCGCCGGGGCGGTGCCTGAGTGGGCGCGGCGGTGGCTAGCGTTTAACCTGGGAGGGCTTTTACTAGCCACTTGCTATTTGACCTTCGCCACCGAAGCGGGCACTTTTTATTGGTTGGTAGGCTCAGCCTATTGCTTTGGGGGCATTGCGGCGGGTCTGTTCACCTTGGCCTTTATCCTGTCGCCCTCTCGGCATTGGCTCACTTGGCTAGGGCTGGCGGTCGCGGCCCTGTACGCGGGCAACTCGCTGGAAACCTACGGGCTTTTCTACTTTACTTTGCTCACCCTGGCCCTGAGCGGGCTTTGGCTGGGCCGTCGTTGGCAGTGGGCCGCCGCTACCGGGGTGGCCTTGGCCAAAACGGCCCTGGCTTGGGCAATGACGGGGGCAGGTTTGGCCGCGCTGCTGGGGGCCGAGGTAACGCAAAAACGCCAGTTAGGGCACGAAACCGTTACGTTACGGAGTTTTATCGGGGTGTTTAGACAAAATTTACCCCATTTTTTCAACGACATGTGGGCCCCTGGTTTTCAGGTGCACTTACTGGCCCTGCCCATTTTGGTTTTGCTTTACGTAGGGGCGTATTTGCGGCCCGCGCAGGTGGGGCAAGCACGCCGCCTGGCCTGGCTCTGGGCCACCAGCGGCCCGGTTTTTATTGGGCTGGTGGTGCTGGCCATTGCCCCCATGGTGTACCTGACCTCCGGCATCCAGGTGGCCCGGCCCATCGCCATGGTAGCGATGGTGAACCTGGCCGTGGCCGCTACTTTGGCCTTTTTCACGGCCTACTGGGGCCAGTTGCCCCGGGCCGCCACCTTTTGGATGGCGTTGTTCGCCACTTTGGTGTTTGGCCAAATGGGCAAAAACAAATGGGTGAACGAAACCTACACCGCCCGGCGGCACCGGCAGGAATACACCCCGCGCCTCCAGTATTTGCGGCAGTTAGCCCGGCGGCCCCCCGCCCGCCCGGATAGCGTGGTGGTAGTGCCCACCGTGGCCTGGCCGCCCGGCGGCACGTTCCCCTACACCGAGCTGAGCGCCAACCCCGACCACAAGGCGAACCTGATGTATTGCCGGGCGCACCAGTTGCCGTTTAAAATCAGCGTGCGGAGCGGCTACCCGCCACCTTACCCTATGCCTGAGGTGTTGCCTTCGCTTAGCAATTAGGGTGAAATAACTTAAGCATGAATTTTCTAGGCGAATTGGGCGGGATGGAATTGTCTAACGTCCCTAAATGACTAAATTTCTTTGGGATTAAATGACTAGCTAATTTGGATTTGATTTTCATGAGGAATGATTGATAACAGGCACATGTGGGTATTCATCTTAGCCGTAGTCAGGTTGAATTTACGTTCCCTCCCCGACGGGCAGGGGTGATCCCTTCTGTTTTTGGCGGCTCGGAATAGGCCATTTGTATCTAGCTTGGCACGTTCAAAAGTTCAAAATCAGCTTTGCGTCTTAGCGGCTTTGCGAGAAATATTTTGAACGGATGCCCCTGCCCAGCGGACGACAAAAACGGGAGTTTTTGGGCGAGAAAGTGTGGTTGGCCAGGGTGGGGCCAAAAAGGGTGGATTTTGAACGAAAATCGGGGATTAAGCCTAGTTAAAAATCTAATGTGCAAGAGGTCTAATTAGTGTATAAAATCCTATAAATCAATTACTTACAATCCTTGTGAATGCTTTTTAATTTTGATCGGTAATTCTAAAGTAGCAATGCCAAAGTCAAATAGAAATTGCGGTTTACTTGTGGAATGAATAATTGGTGATCAATTCTAAAAACCATACAATCATCTAAAACAGAATAAAAAACCGCCCGATCGGGGCGGTTGGTATTTAAGAAGATGGGTGAAAAGATAAATCAAACCGTTAAAATATCATGCTCCTTCTTTTTGAGCAATTCGTCAATTTTCTCCTCGAATTTCTTGGTTAGCCCTTGCACTTTTTCTTCGGCTTTTTTTATTTCGTCTTCGGGCACGCCGTCTTTCTGGAGCTTTTTCAGGGCTTCGTTGGTTTCCTTACGCACACTGCGGATGCTCACCTTGCCATGCTCGGCTTCTTGGCTGGCGTTTTTTACCAATTGCTTGCGGCGTTCTTCGCTCATGGGCGGAAAATTGAGCCGCACTGCTTCGCCGTCGTTGTTGGGTTGCACACCCAGGTCGGAGTTTTTGATGGCCTTTTCAATTTCGCCGATCAGATTTTTCTCCCAAGGCTTGATCATGAGCGTGCGGGCATCGGGAGTACTCACGTTGGCCACCTGCCCAATCGGCGTAGGCGAACCGTAGTAGTTTACCATGAGGCCATCGAGCATGTTGGGCATTACCCGGCCCGCTCTGATCTTGGTAAATTCGGCCTCGGTGTGTTTCACGGCCTTTTCCATCGACTCCTTGGCTTCGTCCAGGAAAAAATTAACTTCTTCCATAATCAATTAAATAAATGTAGAACTAATTGAGGTTGACAAACAAAGCGTTAGCGGAAAAATAAACAGCGATAACGCGGGTTTTAAACGGTAACCACGGTGCCTACGTCTTCGCCTTGTATCAGTTTAAGTAGATTGCCTGGTTTGTTCATGTCCATGATAATGATGGGCAGGTTGTTTTCCTTGCATAGGGTAAAGGCGGTCATGTCCATCACGTTCAGGTTTTTGGCGTACACTTCGTCAAACGAAATGTGGTGGTAACGCTCGGCGGTGGGGTCTTTCTCCGGGTCGGCGGTGTAAACGCCGTCCACCCGGGTGCCCTTGATCACCACGTCGGCATCGATTTCGATGGCCCGCAGGCTGGCGGCCGAGTCTGTGGTGAAAAAGGGGCTGCCCGTACCGGCCCCGAAAATGACCACCCGGCCTTTCTCGAGGTGGCGCACCGCCCGGCGGCGGATGAACGGCTCGCAAACCTGTTGCACCCCAATGCCCGATTGCAGGCGGGTGTACACCCCGAGCTGCTCGAGGGCACTTTGCAGGGCCATGCCGTTGATGAGGGTGGCCAACATGCCCATGTAGTCGCCCTGCACTCGGTCGATCCCGATTTTTTCGGCTTGGATGCCCCGGAAAATATTGCCCCCGCCAATGACCACCGCCACTTGGATGCCCTGCTCCACTACTTGCTTGATCTCACCCGCGTATTGGGTAAGGCGCTCAGGCTCAATACCGTACTTATTGCTGCCCATGAGCGACTCGCCGCTTAGCTTGAGCAGTATCCGTTTGTATTTCATGAAGTAGAGTTGCTTATCGGCCCTTTTGGGCGGGCAAAGATAGTGGCAATCGCCCACCCGGCCAACATGCCGCCTGGTAGTAAAATTGAGGGGAAGCGTGTGGGAAAACTTGAATTCATCGGGCCACAGTACTATTTTTGCAAAACCCTATTTTAATACTAATGCCCGAGTTAAACCTGACTAACCCGTCCCGCCCTCAGTACGACGGCCAGTTACTTTGGGAAGGTCTCACCGTGATAGTAGCAGTTGACTTTACTACGCCTTGCTTAGAATGGGTAAGTAAAGGGGGGATCATGGAGAGTTCTGAATTTAAAGAATCGCAGCAACAAAGTCTGGCCTTTTTCCAGCAGTATAAAATCCTGTATCCAAAGTTGGAGTGGTTTGTGGACTCGCGGCTGCTCACCGGGGTACTGCCCGAAGACCTGGCCTGGCACAATGAGGTGATGTTGCCGCACTTTTTGGCCGCCGGACTTACCCGCGAAGCGTTTGTAATGCCCCAGGATTTTTTTGGCAGCCTCTCGGTCGAAAACTACGCGGCCGATCAGTCGGGTGGGCCCCAGGCGGTGCCGCAGATCAAAATGTTCGCCACCCCGGAAGAAGCCAAAAACTGGTTAAAATCGTAACTTAAAGTGTTGTTTGGGCTGTTTTTGCCGGAAAAAAACCAGTCCCAACCTAAATAAATCCACTGTGAGGGTTACTTGCGGATGGTTTTTAATGGCTTGCCAAGCCTGTTCCATTTCGTTCGACCAGTAAATGTCGTCGAGCACAAATACGCTTGCTTCGTGGGCGCGGGCCAGGCAGGTTTCAAAGTAGCGCAACGTGGGGGCTAGCCGGTGGTTGGCATCCAAAAAAACGAAGTCTAGCGGAGCTTGTTGGGCCAGGGTAGGGGTTAGGGTTTCCTCCAGCGGGCCGGGTACCACCTGGGCCTGGGGGGCCAGGCGGGCGCAAGTGAGGTTGGCCAGCTCAGCTAGGCGGGGGCTGCCCTCAAAGCCGATCAACTTTGCTTCCGGGCGGGCCAATGCAAGATATAAGGTGCTGATAGCTAGGGAGCTACCCAGTTCAACGATCACCTTGGGCTGAAAATGGTTGACCAACCGAAATAGCAACTGCCCCACTAGGGGCGGCACCGCCGACCGCCGCACGATTTGCCTTATCGGATAATGGCCGTTCCGGCCGCCGCTGCCCAGGTCCACCACTTCCACTCGGGTTTTCTCGGCCAGGAGTTGGTCGCGTAGCTCTTCTATTTGCGCGAACGCATAATAATAAGCGGAACTACGGATGACTTGGGTGTACAACTCGTACATAAACGGGCTGTGGAGGCCGTGGGCATTGCCTGCTTGCAGCCAATGTTGGAGGTAACGGAGCGCTTGGCGCATGGGAGATTTTGGGCCAAAATTACACCCACGCCCCACTTAGGCAAACTGGCTGGTTAATCACCCATGATTAGTGGCCCTGCTTGCGGTTTTTCCAGTAATTCTTCTCGCTTTTTTCTAACCAAACCCCAACGGCAAAGGAGCTTACGAGCAAAATAATGAAGAACAGATAGGCGGCAATTTCCATGATGGTTTCGCGTTTTCCGCAAAATTAGCCCGCGCAGGTTGCCCCAGTTTGAAGGCAAATTCAACAAAAAGTGGCGCACCAAAGTTGATCACAGGCATAAGCTCAAACCGTAGGTTTTGCGTGAGCCACGGCCTAGAATCCTAAATCCAAATTGAGCATCTGTTTCAGGTCTTTGAGCAACGGGTTTTTCTCGGCTAAAAAGTTGAATTTATCCGACGGGGTGTAAAGTTGTTTTTTCTGGCTTTCCGCTTCGGCTGGGGCCGCCACGGGCATAATTTGGAAGTTGGTCTGGAGCCGCCGCCGCAGATGGGCCAGCAGAGCGGGCTGTACGTCTTTTAATAAATCGGTTTGGATGGTGAGGTTTGCCAAGGGTAGCTCGATCACCTGGTCGGCCTTTAACACCGGGGCAAACTGGGTGAGGGTTTGATAAGCGAACGATTTTTGTTGGCGGATGCTTTCCGCGTATTCTGCCCAGGCTTGTTGAAGTTGCGCCTGGGTTACGGGCACCGGGGCAGCTGGTTCCCTTGGTTCGGGCAGTGCGATAGGCGGGGCCGTGGGCGTTTCCTCCCGGGCCGGGGCCTGGACTGGGGGGTGGGTGGGCTTGAGCGAAATTTTGGGGGTGGCCCGCACCGGTGCGCCTGCCGGGACCACTTGGCTGGCCAGGGTTGGCGCGGGCGGTTGGTGGCTCGGTGCGGGTTCTAAGCCGGGCTGGTCAATTTTTTTTTTAACCCCTCGCCGTCTTGGGCAAGGTTGATGGCGGCGGGCAAGTTGGCCATCTTAATCAAGGCGAGCTGCACGTGCAGTTTTTGATCCTTGCTGGCCTTGTAGTGCAAGTCGGCTTGGTGGCCCACGTTGAGGGCCGAGAGCAAGAACGACACCGATGCGGCTTGCGACTGGGTCACGTAACGCTGTTGCACCTCGGCCGAAACCTCGAGCAACTGGGCGGTGGCCGCATCTTTGCAAATGAGCAGATCGCGCAGGTGGGCGTTAAGGCCCACGATAAAATTGTGGCCGTCAAACCCTTGGCGCAAAATCTCGTCGAACACCAGCAGGGCCTGGCCGGTCTCTTCCGCCAACAGGGCCTCGGTTATTCTAAAATAGTAGTCGTAATCCAAAATGTGCAGGTTGGCAATCACCTGCTTGTAGGTCAAGTTCCGGTCGGCCGAGAAAGTAACCATCAGGTCAAACATCGACAAGGCATCGCGCAAGGCCCCGTCGGCTTTGAGGGCAATGAGGCGAAGGGCCTCGTCCTCGAACGCCACGCTTTCGCGTTGGGCAATGGTGGCTAAGTGGGTGGCCATGTCCTTGACCTGGATGCGGTTGAAATCAAAAATTTGGCACCGCGATAAAATGGTGGGGATGATCTTGTGTTTTTCGGTGGTGGCCAAAATAAAGATGGCGTAACTGGGCGGCTCTTCCAGGGTTTTAAGAAAAGCGTTGAACGCCTGGGTGGAAAGCATGTGTACTTCATCGATGATGTACACCTTGCGCGTGCCAAACTGGGGCGGATAGCGCACCTGCTCGATCAGGTTGCGGATATCGTCCACCGAGTTATTGGAGGCGGCATCCAACTCGCTGATATTGAGCGACTGCCCCGCGTTGAACGACCGGCAACTGTCGCACTGGTTGCAGGCTTCGCCATCGGGTTGTAGGTTTTGGCAGTTAATGGTTTTGGCCAAAATACGAGCGCAGGTGGTTTTGCCCACCCCGCGCGGGCCGCAGAACAAGAAAGCCTGGGCCAAGTGGTTATTGCGGATCGCGTTTTTGAGCGTGGTGGTAATGTGGCCCTGGCCCACTACCGTTTCAAAAGTGGTGGGGCGGTATTTCCGGGCCGAAACAATGAAATTTTCCAAGGATGGCGTTCAAATGCCCCGCAATTTAGCCAATTTTGGCCCACAAATCTGTGCCCATGCTCGTACATTATCTGGTGGTGGCCGCTTTGTTGTTTTGCCTGGGGCTAGCGGTGGCCTTGGTCAAAAAAAACCTCATTGCCGTGCTCATGGGCCTCGAGTTGATGCTCAATGCCGCTAATTTGAACCTCGTGGCTTTCAGTTATTACGATCCGGCCTTGCGCCAGGGTCAGTTTTTTGCCCTGTTCGTGATTGTGGTGGCCGCCGCCGAAGCCGCCCTTGCTTTGGCCATTGCCCTCAAGCTCTACGCCCATTTTAAAGCCGTGGGTTTAGACCGGGTGAATGAGATGAAGGGCTAGTTTTTGAGATCAAACCATCCATTTTCAATGGCTTGACCTTTCAGTTTAGATTTTTTGGATATTCTTACTTATAGACTTTGAGCGGCTAATAGTTTTGGGTAAGATGGCCGCCTAGCCCGATTTTTAAGTGTTAAACTTGGCAGTTGGGGCCTAGCTAGGCCAACGTCCCGCGTTTTAATATTAAGCACCTGGTGTGGCCAGTTGTTGCCCAACCAGATTAATCCACTAATTCTATCCATTGTGCAGTTCCGTACCGAAATTAACCTGCCCCCGGCCCCGGAGCGGCTAGGTTTGGGCAGCCCAGGTTTGTTGCTCGGTTCCTGCTTCGCTGACCAGGTGGGCCAACGTTTGCTCGATCACCGTTTCCGGGCCACTACCAATCCGCTGGGCGTGCTGTTCAACCCGCTGTCGCTCATGGAGTTGCTGGGGTTGGCCCTGCAAAACCAATCGCTCCCGCCCGACGGCTACCTGCAACGCGGGCCGCTTTGGCTGCATTATGGCCTGCCGGGCAGCCTAGCTGCTACCTCCCGGCCGGAACTTGAGGCCCAGGTGGCCCAGGCGTTCGCGCGGGTGCGGGCTTGGGCGCAGGCCCCCGCCCCCGAACCCCGATTCTTGGTGCTCACCTGGGGCACGGCCTGGGTTTACCGCCGCCGCGACAACGGCCAATTGGTGGCAAACTGCCATAAAATGCCCAGTCAATGGTTTGATAAACAATTGCTTACGCCCCAGCAGATCATGGAAGCTTGGGCGGCCTTGTACCCGTATTTGCCTATCAATACGCGCATTATTTGCACCGTTAGCCCGGTGCGCCATTTGAAAGACACCCTGCCGCTCAACGGGGCCAGCAAGGCCGTGCTGCGCTACGTGTGCCACCAAATGGCCGAGCAGTACCCCAATGTGAGCTACTTCCCGGCCTTTGAGCTACTGGTGGATGACCTGCGCGATTACCGTTTTTACCAACCCGATATGCTGCACCCCACGCCCCAGGCGGTCGACTATGTGTTTGGCAAGTTTGTGGAGGCTCACCTGACTCCGGCGGCCCGCCAGTTTGTGGCCGAGTGGGCTGACCTCCAGGCTGGGTTGGCCCACCGACCCCTCCAGCCGGACCGGGAGGCGTACCGGGAGTTTTTGAGCCAGTTACTGGGCCGCTTGGCCAACCTCACCCAAGTGGACACCCGCCCCGAAGTGGCGGAGATCGAACGCCGGCTGGCCAGTTTGTCGCAGTAGCCGCCCCAAAATCAGATGGCGATTACGGATTTTCTATTCGGTAAATAGTTGATAATCAAATAGAAAATCGTCTATTCGAGCAATCATTTAGTCATGCAATCATTTAGCCTTAGGTGTTATTTACCAGCACGATTTTAAGGCGGTCGGCGCGGGCCATTTGCTGGCAAAACTCGACCCACTCCTGGTATTTTTCCTTGGGGAAGATGCCCCGGTTGAGGCTCAACCGCCGGGTGTAGGTGAGGGTACGGCCAGCAATGGCCACCTGAGCGTGATACTCGCCAAACACCGATTTGAACGCCAGGGCCTCCGGCAAGTGCTCGATGTGGAAGCCCTCGGGTAGCTCCACGGCCACGGTGTCGTGGGTGATGAAATCGTACGCGCTCACTTCGACCTCTTGGCGGCGGTTTTCCAAGGCCACGGGTAGGGTTTCCCATTTGGCCAGCAGGTTGGGTTGCAGAAACATCCGTTTGCCACTAATGGTGGCCAACTGGTTGATTTTGAGGCTCATTTTTTGGTGAACCACCGGGATGGCCGTTTTTTGGCGGCTTAGGTCAAAGTGGGTAAGCTCAAAGTTGGGCAGGTTAATTTGCTCCAGCAGCCATTTTCTTTGCTCGTCTTTTCCTTGGGTAGTCCTCATATCCAGCGAGCCGCGGTCCTGCATCAGGCCGCTGTGGCGGGCTTCCACCGTGGCGGTGGCGTGGCCCTGGGCCGTGAGTTGGACGGCCACCCGGCGGTGCCGGAAATTCTCCGCCCGGCCGTAAACCGGGGTGCGCACCAGCTTGCCCCCTTCCGGGGTGATGAGCAAGGTTGGGCGGTTGTCGGTAAAATCACTCATGTAGCCGGCCGCTTGGTGCTGGCTAGTGCATTCCAGCCAAAGGGTGTCGGCAGCGGGCAGGGGTACGCACAAAATCGCGTGGTTAAACTGTACGGAGGGGAAGTTGGGCAATACATCGGCCCGGGCATCGTCGCCCGCGTTAATGAGCGCGTAATGCGACTCGATGCCCGCCACCGCTAGCAATGATTTCATGTAATTGGATAATGCCTTGCAATCGCCGTAGCCCTTGCTGTCCACCTCGCTGGCCGGAAAAGTTTGCCAGCCGCCAATGCCCAGTTGGATGCCCACGTAGCGGGTTTTGGACTGCATGTATTCGTACAGGGCCTTCACCTTGGCGCGCGGGCTGGGCAGGTTGGCCGTCAGTTGTTGCACTTTGGCCTGGGTTTCGGCGGGCAACTCTTGGCGGCCCGCGTTAAGCAGGTTTTGCCACTGGCCCATCGACTGCCAAGTGGTTAGCTCGCCTTTATAGCCAGCCACCTCAAAAACGGTAGGAGCGAGGTGCAAAATGGGCCGCCGTTCTAGGCTGGCCGGGCTGTAAGGCTCGTTTTTAGGCACCACGGGCAGGTTTTTCCATTCCCAGCGGTAGGTTTTTTTGCCCCCCAGCTCACCGACTTGCACCTGGTTGGTCAGGTTTTGGCCGTGATAGCGCAGTTCGGGGAAACCGGGCGGGGTTCGCACCTCGATCCACGAGCTTTCCACGGCTTCTTTGGGGTTGGATTGGGCGTACCAAGTGGGGTAGAACAGTAAGTTGCGGTTCTCGACCTCATACTCGAACTCAACGGTGAACGGATAAGGCAAGTTAGCGAACGTGGCTACTTTTTGTCGGTTATCCGATACAAAGGCAACCCCGTCGAATATCGCCATGTCCCGAATATCGGATTTTTTGAGGCGGCCCACTTGTTTGCCAAATTGATCATAGACGTAACCCTCAATGCGTTTGATTTTGGTGAAAACATCGTAACCGACTCGCAAGGTAGTGTGGTAGTCAGCCTCATTGTTAAAGATGGTAACCGCATGGCGCGTGGTAACCAAGGCCGTGCCAATATCCTGAATATCACACACTTGCTCGTCCATCCGCACCACGGCCTGGGCTCCTTTGCGCAGTTCGTCCGGGATTTTGCTCACTTCGTACTTGGGGGGATCGCCGGCTAGGGTAGGAGAAACCGCCCACAGCCAAAAAAGCACACTTAGGGGGGGAAATAATTTCATACAATGGTTGGGTGATAAGATTTAAAAGATGGGAAAAATGGCTGATAGTGAGTGGTTTATTTCTTTTTGAGGACGATTTGTTCGCTTTGCTTAGCTACCATTTTAGCGAACGTATCGCGCAGGCTGGGGTACTCCAAAGCGGCAAACACGGCCCGGTTCACGAACGTGCGGCATGAAATGGAGATGGTGTTGCCCGAGGCATTGACCAAGTAATCGAACCGCACGGCCTTGTCTTGCCAACTCAGCCGGGTTGACTGGGGCAGGGACTCTACTTGGTAACCATCGGGAATGGTGATGCTGACCGACACAAAATCTTCGTAAGGATAGGCTAAGTCGACCAGCGTGTTGCGGGTAGGGGCCTTAAATGGGTTGTTTTCCAGAGCGTGGTTGAGTAGGGGCTTTAAGTAGATTCGATCACCGATTTTTTCGCTAAATTCATCCGTGTTTAAAAGAGCTTTACCTTTCAATGGTTGCTCGTATTCATTCAAGTTGGTGAGGCTGTCTTTGAAAGGGGCTAATTCTTTCAAATCGGCGGAGGCGGCTTCTTGGTCGGCTTCGTTTTCTTTTTCATAACGGGTAAACATTTGCCGGGCGCGCAGGGCCAGGTAACCTTGTAGCACAAATTGTTGGTTGCCAGTTAAATTACCTTCTTGATCCAAATGGCCTTGGATAAGAAATAAACTTGACGATTTGAAGCGGTTTTGCAAGTTCACCCATTGAATTTCTTTGCCGTCTTTGACCATGAGCAGGCCTTCGCCGTTTAACAAATCGTAAGGCAGCAAACCTAGTGGTTGGAGCGGGTTAGTGGCATCGAGCAGCCATTCTTCTTCCCCGATTTTAACATGGGCAATGGTATAGTTAAACTTATCGATGATGGGGTAGTTTTTGTAAGGTCGTCCATTGGTACGAGTGCTGAGTAAAACCGGGTTAGCTTCCAACTCTGCTTCACGTAACATATTGATTAACAGTAGATTGATTTCATGCCTGTAGCCTTTTTTCTTCTCTACCAATTCCTTTGGGCCAATGGTGGCGTACAGCCCAGTTTGGGGATTGGTTTTGTAGTTACTTTTTACATAATTGTAGATGGCCATTAGCTTTTCTTTTTCCGTGGCTAGGCTACCGATTAAACCAGCTACAATATCTTTAGTGGCCCCCTTGCGTTTGATAAAACCACCGTAGTTGTATTCATCCCATAACTGCCGCATGGTTTTTTCCCAAGTGCTGAAAATTTCCCTCACTGGGTTGCCTGGGTAAACGTATTGCGCCAATTGAAACTGTATTTTAGAGATATAGTCGTCTCGGGTAGCGATAAAGTCATCGTCCGTGAAGGCAGGGGTATTTTCTTGCACCCAACGGTAGCCAATATTGTTCATGTTGAACTCAGTGATTGGTTTGGTCAGGTCAGGCTGGACGGTAAACGGGAGGGTGGTTTGAATAACAAATACATAACTAAGGTTGGGTGACATTTGAACCTGAAATTCGCTCTTTCGCACCGGGATGTTGGCTTGGAATTCCCAAGGTCTGAGGGCAACAATAAAGTCCGACTCTAGTTCGTACATGTATTCAATGATGGAGCCTTCTTTCACATTGGGCAAGGTAAACTTGGCGGTTTCGTTATAACGGCCCCGATGCTTGCGCGTAGTTTCTTTAAAAAGGCTTTTTTCATCAATGGTGGTTTTTTGGATAGAGCCATCCGCACCTAGATTGTAAGTTATCCCTTTTAAGCTATTGATCCTTTCGCTACTTTGGTTGTTATCGTTGGTGTAAAGGGGAATGTATTCGGTACTCCAATCGAAGCCATCTTTCTTTAAAATCTTGACCCGTTTATGAATTTTGTAAATAACCTGATAACCTTGACCGGCGGTGTAAGCGAAGTTGATATAACAAAAACTCCCCAGCATAACCGCGCTGGCACTCGAGTCGGCGGGGTACACCTTCATGTCCAGGTCGTCCAGGCTTACCGCGCCCCAGGGCATAAAAGAGTCTTGGGCTTGGGCCTGGCTAAAAATCAGCCCGGAAAAAATGAAGAATAAATATTTTCTCATAAAAAATTTGGGTTGGAAAATTAGACGCTGGATAAGATGAAAAAATGCGGGCCGCCTTGCGCAAGCCCAATCCAAGCTAGCCATCTTTTGGTCGGCTACACTTTACAACAACTGTTTTTGGTGTTTTTAACGGAAAATTTGACGGGGAGAGGCCCCGACGGCCAAGGAGAGCGGCCAAAAAAGGGCGTTCTGAAGATGGGCATGGGTGAAGTTTTCTGTTAGTCGGTTTTTCCACAAAATTAAATTAGAACCGTCAACAAAAACAAGCGGCAGCCTAATTTGGGGTGGCTGATCCTGGCAAATTAGGGGCCTAGCCCCGGTGGTGTAGGCAAGTGGAATTAACCGTTAATTTTGATGCCAATTGTCGGCTAGGGCACTGGCCGATACTGTGGCCAGTTTGGCCGCGTTATGTAACCAGTGGCCTCACCGGGCCTAGCTTTTTCGTTGTTATGGAGAAACCTACCTTGCTTAGTCCATCGCTTTTTATCATCTTGCTGCTAACCGTGGTGGCCGCTTTGTTGGCCCCGCTCTGGTTGTGGGAGGGCGCGCCCGAGTGGGCGTTCGCCGTGCCCGCCGTGGGCCTATTGGGCTTGGTTGCGTTGTGGCAACTAGGCTGGCAAAAGCAGGCGGGCCTTATCCGTTTCCAGGCGGGTGAGCAAACGGCCCAGTTGCAACAACAGGAACAAGCGGCGGCCACCGCGGCCACTGCCCAGGCGCAACTGGCGCAGCAAAACCAGCAGTTGGGCAGCGAGCTGTCGGTTGCCCAGCAGATGGCCGCCCAGCGGGCTACCCAAATTACCGAACTGCAAAACCAAAAAGTAGGGTTGGAGCAAGCCCAGGCGGCTTTGCAGGCCCAACTGGCCCAGGCCCAAGATGAGCTGGGCCAATGCCGCCAGGTTTTGGCCCAAACCCAAACCGAACTGGCTCAGACCCAAGCCACCTTGGCCCAAATCGAGCAGCTACGCCAAGCCACTGCGCAGGCCCAGCAAACCCTGGCCACCCAATATGCCAATCTGTTTGCCCAGGTGCAGTTTGGGCTGGCCCGCTTCGAGGTTTCGCCGCCGGTGAGCACGCTGGATGAGCCGGATAAGCAGATCCGTTTGCTGTACCAGCAGGCCCGCCTCACGGAGTGCAACGCGGCCTTAGCGGGTATGTCGGGTTACGCCTCGCCTGCGGGCATGGAAGGGATGCGGTTTGGCGAGCTGTTCAAAAACCCCCAGGGCAAGCATACGTTGAGCCAACTGCGCGAGATGCTGGCCCAAGGCCACCGGTTCACCGATGCCGACGGACTGGAGGCCGACGAGCAAGGGCAATTGATCCGGTACCAAAAGTCGTACGCTTGCACGGTGGCCCAGGGGCAAATCACCGAAATTTGGTTCACCAAAACCGATATTTCCCGGCTCAAAGACGAGCAGGCGCAACTGAGCAGCCAGGCCCGTTTCTATCGCTTACTCACTGATAACCAGGCGGAAGCCTTGGCCGCACTGGACGAGGAAGGTTATTTAAAATACGTGTCGCCGGGCTACGAGGCCATTTTGGGGCCGCTGCCCGATCATCAAACCCAAACGCTGCTCAGCCTGTTCCACCCGGAGGATGCCGGGGCGGTGCTTAAGGCCCAGGATGCCGCCTTGGCCCAGCCCGACCAACCGGCTACCGCCAAGGGCCGTCTGCGCCATGCCAACGGCCAGTGGCTCGAGGTGGAACTTACGCTCAAAAACTGCCTGGCCGCCGAGGTGGTGGGCTGCCTGGTGGTGAACCTGCGCGACGTTACCGAGCGCAACCAGGCCCAGCGCCGGGCCGCCGCCCGCGAGGCATTGTGGCAAGCCACGGTGGACGCTTTGCCCCACCCGTTGTTGGTGGCCGATGCCAACCAGCGGCTGCACCTGGCCAATGCGGCCCTGCGCCAACTGGCGGGCGGCTCGCCCGACTGGCTGAGCGTGGCCAAGGACGACGAGGTGGACGCACTGCTGGCCCTACCCGAAAACCCGGAAGCCGCCCCGGCCGACTTCCACCTGCGGCCCGCCAACTTGGGGGTTTGGCAAACCTGGCAGGTGGCGGCCCGGCCCTTAAAACTGGACAACGGCCAACCTGGGGCTTTGTACTTTATGCGGGAGGTGAGCGACGAACGCGAGGCTCAGCGGCAAGCCAAGCTCCAGCACCAACGCTGGCAGGGCCTGGCCCAAAGTGCGCACGAAGCCATTTGTTTGCTGGATGCCGAAGGGGAGCTTCGCTTGGCCACCCCGGCCCTGGCCCAGCACCTGGACTTGCCAGTGGAGCCTGGTTTTAACTTCAAAAATTTATGGGATGAAGATGGGGCCGAGACTTGGGAAGAAGTGCTGCGCGTGCCCGGCAGCAGCCTGGCTTGCCAGTTCAATCTATTATTGCCTAATGGC
>JALONO010000227.1 GCA_025454895.1 Bernardetiaceae bacterium | reverse complement strand
AAATAAAAAATCAAACACCCAAAATTTCTACTACCATGAATGAAATGTATGTAAAACTTCGCCGTAATCTGGGGCTTTCCATGATTTTGGTGATCGGCACGGGGGTTGAGTTCACCAACTTCCAGAGCATGTTCTTCAAGTTTATGCTGGCCTACCGGCCAGACTGGGGGCATTTTAACCACTTGCCCGCCGGGTTTTTGAGCGCGTTTTTGCTGTTGTGCATCGTCATTTTCGGCATCCGTAAGCAAACCGGTCTAAGCTGGTTTTTGGCCCTGCTCACATGCATCATCTCATTCTCGGTGTATGCCCGCATGAACATCGACTGGCAGTGGGAGACCATGAACGAAATCCACATGGTGATCCTGATTTTGAGCGGGATGCTGCCCCTGCTGGTGGCTTACACCACCCACCAAATTGCCCATGACAACGAAAACGAGTTTGACGAGCTGGACGAAGACTACGTGGAACAAAAAAGTCGTCGTTCCCCCAGCAGCCGCTCCCTGAAATCAGCCGTTTACGAAGAGCCGAAGAAGAAACAGCTGCCCGCCAAGCCCCGCAAAAGCGAGTTGGAAGAGGAAGAAGAGGAAATTTACCAACGCCTCCGGGGCAAATACGGGGTGGGCGAAGTAAAACAACCGCGCCAACAGCCACCCACCTACCACGAAGAGGGCTATCATTACGACCAACAGTCGCCAAACGGGCCTTATCCCCCGCAAACGCAGCAACCAAACGGTTACAATGGCTACCAAGGGCAAAACGGGCACTCGTTTAAACCCCAAAACGGGCAGTTTTACGGCCCGCAGAACGGCCCCGTGCCCCAGTCGCCCGCCCCTATGAACCCCATCGGCTTTAAGTCGTACAACCGTTCGGCAGTGCCGGTGGCTGAGCCTACCAAGGCCCAAAAACGGGCCGCCAACGAACTTAAATATTGGGCCAACCAGAACGGGGTAACCACGAATGGGCAAACCAGCCTGTTCCCGCCGCCGAGCTTGAACCAGGGCGGGATGGCCTACCAGCGCCCAGCCACCACTGTGGCTAATTTGCGCCCCACCCCCAAGGTAACCGCCCAGCCCCCGGCCTTTGCGCCTAAAGTAGAAGAAGAAGCGGGTTTGCAACGCACAGGGCCGCTGGGCCAAGGCCGTGAAGTAACGTTTACGGTAAACCGCAACCCGCACCCGCAGGAACCAGAGGCCATGAAAGTGCCTGGGGGCTACTTGATCAAATGCGCTAACTGCGGCCAGGAGGGCATCCGCAAGACCAAGACCGCCAAATACTGCTCTGAAGAGTGCCGCCACGAGGCCAACAAACACCATTTAGGGGGCCTGAGCACCCACCCGCAGGCCCGCGAGGGCAACCTGCACATCGTGCGCGACGATTATGACACCGAAGGCATTATGGAGTGGAAACTCTAGGCCAAATGCCTAAACTCAAGGGCTTTTCGGCCAACTAAGGTCGGTTTTGAACTCTGTAAATATTTTTCCAGGCACTTTTTGGTTAATTACGCCATAGTGTAAGGCGAGCCAAGCACTTATGTTTTACTTACAAAAATCGCGTTTTGTATCTTTCCACGAACCCCTCTTTCAAGCGAACTCAATCGCGGAAACTTCCGGTTATCACACTAAATTTGGGCTATCATGAAAACGAACAAGAGCTTACTGGCACCACAAGCTACTTGCCAATGCTGTGGCAAGCCGATCCAGTACGTTACAAGCACGGAGCAGGTTTTTTGCTCCAATGCTTGCCGTAGTCATGCCAACCAGGCGCGCCGGGTGGCCAGCCAAGCCGAGGGCTTACGCCTAACGGCTAACCAGCCTAACCTTTCCAGCACGCCTACGGTTAACACCGTATCTTTGCACCCTACTGCGCAGGCTGGCGAAACGCCAACCTTGCTCAAAGTAACCAAAAAAGCTCCTGCCAAGGCCAAAAAAACCACTCCACCCGCTGGCAGCACAGTAGAAGAGTTATGGCAATTGTTGGAGAAAGCCTTGCACGAACTTGCGCAGGTTAAGGCCCAACATCAGGTTGCCGAACGCGAACTGGCAAAATTTCGCCGGGTTACGGGTAAAGTTTATTATCTTGCAGGCTAGTTGAGCCTCCTTACAGTTCATTCGTTTTTTTCAGTTTATACGTTAAATTTTGGGGATAAGTAAACCCCCTTCCGTTTCGGAGGGGGGTTTCTGTTTGAGCTTTGTTAAGTACCCTAAAGCCCAAAATATTGAAAATCAACCGGAGTAACCCACATTTTTTAGCCCTTAGGCTTGCTTTTCTCGTTGTGGTAACTTACTTTGGAACTAACCATCGGATTAGGCTTATGAAAAAGTCGCTGTCAAACGCCCCTCTACACATCTCCAAGCAAGAAGTTTTGTTACTCGTTTACGCCCTTCTGTTGTTAGCGGGCATTGGTGTTACCACCTTGTTCGCCTAACCTGGCCTGTGGGCCACCCCTCTTACTTCAAATGCGTCTTCCCTCATTTTAGTAGCCCTTTCCGGGGCTTTTTTATTTTGTGCTGGTTACTTGCCCGCCACCGAACCTTTTTTCGCGTCCGGTTGCTCAGCTTGCCGCTCCCCTAGTCGCCGTTTGGTTGCGCCGCCCCCCGCTTTTTCGTTTCTTCCCGCCCAAAGGGCGGAAAAAACCTTACCTATCCTCAAAAAAACACTTTTAGCTTTTTATATGAACTTACTTTTAATACTATCTTAAAAGGTGATTAACTATATGATTTTCAGATAGTTGTATGGACATCTTGCTACAAAATTGTGAGCAAAACCTGCTTGGGGTGCTACTTCATCGTGTTGAAATTGGGCTTGATCGCTACCTGATCGTGCACAAAATCAGTTAACTGCTACCCCATAGTGCATCAAAAAACTGCTACATGTGAATAACTTCTTTCGCATGTGAATAACTTGTGAATAGCGCAAGCCCTTATTTTGTCCGTATTAATTGATGTTTAGGGTACAAAAAGCCATTTTAGGCGATTATTTATTGAACTTTGGCTATCGATTGGCCCACCGCTCCTTTCCAGTTCCACTTATTTTGCCGACCTGGCGGTTTTGACCGTCGAGTGTCAAACTTTTTTTCTGCTACAAAATTGTGGCCCCCTCTCCGGCCTCAATCCTTAGGTGCTACAAAATCGTGCTCCCTCATTTAAATAGCCAATTGTGGCCTTTTCTTCGGCCCAATCTGCTACAAAAACGTGTATTCTCGCCCCTCCCTGCTTAACCGTTTCATTTTTATCTGCTACAAAAATGTGCACACCATTTTTAGCCAAAAGTTTACTGCTACAAAATTGTGCATTAGCTGAGAGAGCACGGACTGGGGGGACTTAACTGCTACAAAAACGTGTGTTTTCGGGTCTCGCAGGCGAGAAAACCAGCAAATTCGGGCTGGTAGCTGCTACAAATTTGTGCACGAAAAAATTTACAAATTATCTGCTACAAAAGTTTGGCTATGTAGCAAATGCAACCTAGTTTAGAGCAGTTGAACGCCGACCCGATGAAAGAGAACCGCAAAAAGCATCCCATCCACTACACCGTATTTCACCCAAATGTGCTCATTGGGGTCAATACCGAGCTAAAATTGTCTGAACAACGGCTCTACATGGAGATATTGAACTTCAACCACCAGGCTGAGCCTGAACGGCTGGACTACGAGATTCCCTATGAGTTTATCACCCATAGTACTGACAAAAAAGTTATCCAAAAGAAGGCCCACCAGGAGTTTACCCGCATTGCCGAGGAGCTCCAAAAACGGGTTTTCCGGCTGGATAAGGAGTTTATGCTCACCCATTTTAACGAAAAATATGCAGTTACCATCAACCCCTTCCCGGTAATCAAGTACAAGGAAAAACATTTTCAAGTACGCCTCAACGAGTACCTGAAAGTGATTTTGATGAAGTTGGAGCTGGGTTTTACCAAAGGCGACATTGAACTGCTCCGCACCTTCCGCAGCGAGTATTCTTATTTGATGTACTGGCTCATCCGGCGCGAACAGTGGAAGCACAAGGCCGGGGCCTTGGAGTTCACCCTAGAGGAGTTAAAAAAAGAACTGGGCTGCACCGACCAATACGAGGGCCGTTTCAACAACTTTAAAGCCAGGGTATTGGATGTGGTGCAAGAAGAGTTTGCCAACACCTGGGTAGAGTTTGAGTACGAAATTGTGCGCGGGGGCAAAGGCGGCAAGGCCATCCAAAGCATTATTTTCCGGTTTGGCAACGATTTTCAGCAAGAGCAAAAGTTGGCCCTGGACAAAAAACAGTTTGCCTGGGAAGACGATTTGCTCAAAATCGGCATCTCCGAAAAGGACGTGTTGCGGTTCCGCGATTATGCGGCCAGCCGGGAGCCGCTAAAAGTGGGCGGCGGCCAGTGGGACGGTTTTTATGTGGCCACCTGCATTGCCATTGCCCGGGAAAATTACCGCAACAAACGGCTCAACCTCCAAGCCAAGAAGATCGCCAACCTGGCCAATTACTTGTACGCTGGCCTGGTGCAAGGCTGGTGGTACCAAGAAGTGGAGTTTCGGCGGAGCCAGGTGCGGCCCCTGCGGCCCCCTTTGGCCACGCTGTTCCACGAGGTGGCCCCCGGCGAGGCCGAGCCTGCCGAAGCCACCACCCTGCGCGCCGAACCGAGCGAGACCGGGGTGTACCAAGTAGCCCCGCCCGCCCCGGCCAAAACCAAGTTTAAACTCCCCTACCAAGAGTTTGTGGAAACCCACCGGACCTATTTGGCGGTGAACAACGAAACCGTAACCGAGGCGGACTTTGCCGCCCGGCTGGGCTACCAAATTTGCGGCGAGTGGGTAGAGAAAGTATAGATAGATCCAAGGCTCAAGCTGGCCGGTTACTCATAACCAAGGCCCGCCCAAATAGTTGGGCGGGCCTTTAACTTACTTACTTTAAACCTAACCTAACTTTATCGTTTGGCCAATCAAATGGCCTTTTGGGGTCTGCTCGGGGCTACTGCACGTCGGGCATCAATTCGCAGTCTTCCAAGATGTAAACCAGCGCGTCCACGTCGGACGAGTTGAGCCGTAATTTGCCTTTAAAGGTAGCCGTTTTTTTATTAATCAACTTTGGATTTTTGATGTGGACTTCCATTACCGATTCTGGCCCAGCCCCGCCGCAGAAAAAACAGCTCTCGTAAGGGAACCGCGACAGCACAATGTAGTCGCCGCCCACCTCGATGGGGAGCACGTAACCTTTGATGATCACCTCGCGCCCGTCAAGGCCCTGCACCGGGCCGCCAAATTTTGGGTAGTTGAAATGCTGCTGGTATTTTTGGTTGTACTTGCGTTCCCAGGTAATGTTGGCCAGGGTTTCCCAGGCCACCCGCTGGGCCGGGGCTTGGGCAAAAGCCAACAAGGGCAAGCCGTAAACCAACAATATCCATATCAAATTCAGCCAGATTCTCTTCTTCATTTGTGCCAGCAGCTTTATATGAAACACCTAAAATCAGGAATTAACCTTAATACCAAACCAATTTTGCCTAAAAGGTTCTCAAAGTTCGGGCAAAATTCACTAACTCCCCATTATTGTAACAAGGTTTAACCAATTTAGCCCTTTTGTCGGTAAAATGACCCACCTGGCGAACCGGATTTTAGCCTACAACCAAGGCCGCATCCCCGCTTTGCTTGCGTACAAGTACGCGGGCATGGCCGAAAGTCCCTTCCGTTTTTTGCGTGGCAGTTGCCACCTTTTTTACCAAGACCTGGCCGCCCGCCCAGCCTTACCGCCCTCGCCGCCGGTGTGGCTCTGCGGCGACCTCCACTTGGAAAACTTCGGTTGTTACCAGGCCGATAACGGGCTGGCATATTTCGACATCAACGACTTTGACGAAGCCCTGCTCGGCCCCGCCCTTTGGGACCTGGCCCGGGTGCTGGTGAGCTTGCTGGTGGCCGCCCCGGACGTGCTGCAAACCTCGCCCGAGCAAGCCTGGCAACTGGCCCAGGACTTTATGAGCCACTACCGCCGCCATTTGCAAACGGGCAAGGCGGGCATGATCGAGCGGCGCACGGCCAAGGGCTTGGTGCGGGCCTTTATGCGCAGTGTGGGCCAACGCAAACGCCGCCAATTGCTGGCCAAGCGCACCCAGTGGCAGGGCAAGCAACGTCAAATCATTACCGATGGCGAGAAGGCCCTGCCCTTGGAACCGGAGCAAAAAGCCGCCATTGCGGCCCAAGTGGGCCAATGGGCCGCCCAGCATTTTAGCGCCCCCGCCCAACGCCAGTTTTATCAGGTAGAAGACGCGGCCTACCGCATTGCGGGCACGGGCAGCATGGGCTTGGCGCGTTACGTACTGTTGGTGCGGGGCAAGGGCGGCTCCAACGGCCACTTTTTGCTAGACCTTAAAGTCGCCCAAGCTTCAGCCTTGGCCCCTTACCTTACCCAGGCCCAGCCGGTTTGGGCCAACGAGGCCCAACGCATGATCGCCGTGCAGCAGCGGGTGCAGTTTGCCTCGCCCGCCTTGCTAGCTCCGTTAGAAATTGACGGCAAGCC
>JALONO010000029.1 GCA_025454895.1 Bernardetiaceae bacterium | reverse complement strand
CCCATTCGCCAAAGATACGCTGTCCCATGCCCCATTTCTCCCTAGGCTTGCGCAACCTACTGGTAGCCATTTGCTTATTTTGCCCAGCCCTGGAGCTAGCGGCCCAAAGCCCGTTGCGGCTGGCCACTTTAACCGAGTTTAAACTGCAAAGTGGCCAGGTGCTGCCCCGGTGTCGGGTGGGCTATCGGACTCTGGGGCGCCTCAATGCGGCGGCCGACAATGCGGTGCTCATGCCTACGTATTTCATGGGCGACTCGAAGGGGCATTTGCCCTACGTAGGTCCTGATAAACTGCTTGACTGCACCCGCTTTTTTGTGGTGATCGTCGATGCCCTGGGCAACGGGGTTTCGGCCTCGCCCTCCCTGGGCGAAGTGCCTAGGGAGTTCCCGGTCATTACCATTGCCGATATGGTGACCAGTCAATATCGCTTGCTTACCGAACATTTGAAAATCAAGGGTTTACATGCCATAGTTGGGATTTCAATGGGTGGGATGCAAGCTTACCAATGGGCGGTGCAGCATCCCGGTTTTGCCCAGCGGATTGTGCCCATCATTGGTACGCCCCAACAAAGCTTCCAAGATTTACTTTTTTGGAATACGCAACTGGCCATTATCGAGCGGGCCTGCCCCGGCCAAGAGGCCAAGGCAATGGAAGCGGTGGGCCTCGTACACGCGGGGGCGTTGTACACGCCCGCTCATCGGGCCCGCCAGTCGCGCGACGAGTTTGAGGCTTTTAGGCAGAAGGAAATAAAAAGTTACGCCCAGAAAAACGCCTACGACTGGGCCGCCCAACTTCGGGCCATGCTGGACCACGATATTTACCGCACCGTGCCGCTGGCCCGGCTGGGCAACACCGTGAAAGCCAAAATGCTGATCGTTTACGCCAGCACCGACCAAATGGTAAACCCGCTGAACAACCAGGCGGTGGCCCAAGCCTTAAACGCCCGCACGTTGGTGTTCACCAACAACTGTGGCCACATGGCCGCTGGCTGCGAATTTGCCCGGTTGGCTAAAGAAGTGAAGGAGTTCTTGGAGTGAGGTAATGCCCAGGGTTGCTCGTTTTTTATCTTCAAATTTCACTTGTATCTACCGTTAGTGCAGGCTTCGTGTTATGGGAGTGATTGACAACCAAACAGGATGTTTCATAGTACTATCTCGGATTAATCACTCCACTTATGTCAACAAAAATCGTAAGAATATCTCTGGGGTATTTTGCGCCCGAACAGAACGAACGGGTAGCCGCCATTCTCGATAACGAATTCAAGGCTTCGCTCATTCCTGCCATCAAAAAGTTGAAGGGTAACCTGAGCTATTACGTAGGCTTAGACACAGAAAAGAATGTGATGACCAATGTAAGCGTTTGGGAAACGATCGAGGATGCTTTGCAAATGGCCACTTTAAAGGAAATGTTGGCGATGCGCACCACCTTCGAGATGCTGGGTGTTCGGTTTATCGAGATCACCAACCACGAGGTATTGTGGGAGTTGCCCTAATCAACAAAATCTCCGAATGATTGAAGTTTAGAAGTGATGAACCCCTTTAGCTAAAAAGAGAGCGACCCCTTTACTCATGCAACTTTTTATCAGCGATTTTCCGGTCGATTTGGGGGGTGAGATCACCGCCCACCTGCTTGGCTTTTTGCCACTGGACCAAAGCCTCGTTTACTTGCCCGGCCCGGAACAGGGCATCGCCGTAGTGCTCTAAAATAACGCCATTGTTGGGGTTGGCCTTCACCGCTTTTTCCAAGAAGGGCAGGGCCGCTTTGTAGTCGCCCGCCACGTACAGCACCCAGCCGTGGGTGTCCAAAAACGAGGCGTTGTTGGGTTCGGCTTGCACCAGCTTGGCTGACATGGTGCGGGCCTTGTCCAGGTGTTGCCGCCGCAGTGAGAGGTAGTAGCTGTAATTGTTGAGCACGCCCAGGTCGTTGGGGCGGAGGGCCAGGGCGGCTTCGTAGGCTTTATCGGAGGCATCGTATTGCTTGAGGGCGTTGTACACCTCGCCCATTTGGGCCAAAATCTGGAACGACACCTCTTGGTTATCGGCATCGGCGTAAAGTTTGGCCTGCTCAAGCGACTCGCGGGCCTGGTCAAAGTTGCGTTTCAAGAAATGGGCGGTGCCGTTGTACAACCAAAAAACCGACTGGGTGGGGAAGTATTCCAAGGCCGCCTCCGTGTCGCTGGCCAGGGCGGCGTGGTCTTGCAGTTCTAGGTCAATTTTGATGACCCCGGCCCACACTTGGTAGTTGTTGCCGTCGTCTTTTAACGATTTTCGGTAGGCTTCGCGCGCCTCGCGGGGGCGGTTGTTCTCGCTGAGGTAGGCCCCGTAAATGCGCTGGGCGCGCCCCTCGGTCGGGAACTTGGCCACCGTGGCTTCGGCTAGTTTGAGGCCCGTAGCCTTTTGCTCGGGCGTTTTCATGTCGTCAAAAAAATCGGCCAGCATTTGCAGCCGCTCGTCCAGGCCCAGGCTGGGGTTAGCAAAGGCAGCCTCCAGTTCGCTCAATTGCCCGGCCTGGTTGCCCTCGGCCCCGGCAATTTCCGACAGGAGCAGACGGGCCCGGGCTTCCTTGGGAAAATTGGTAACAATTTGGGCCAGTAGCTGCTTGGCTTCGGGGCGGCGGTCGTGGCGCAGCAGCAGTTCTACTTGGGTCAGTTGGTACTCAGGATCGGTGGGGTTGGCGTTGATGAGCTTAGACCCTTCTTTAATGGCCCCGTCAATATCGCGCAAAATGAGGTAAAGCCGCTGTTTGCGCAGGATGAGGTCTTCTTCCTGGCCGATTTTTTTCTCGAGTTCGTCAAAGGTTTTGATCGCCTCTTCGTATTTGCTCTGGGCAAATAGGGCCTCAGCTAGGTCGTAATAATGCTCATCTACACTTGGCAAACTCCCGAGCAAATTGCGGTAGGTTTTTTCCGCATCGGCATAACGCTCCATGCGTTCGTAGCACTCGGCTACCAGCAGGTGGTAGTATTTGTTGGTGCGGTCGTTGGCTAGGCTGGCTTGGGCTAGCTTGAGGGCTTCGGGGTACTTGGCAAGTTTGAAATAGCATTGGCTCAACTGGTAAGCAATGGCGGCGTTGGTCGGGGCGAGCTTCATGGCGCTCTCGAACGACTTGATTGCCTTGGGATAGTCGGCCAGTAGGAAATGCTGCATGCCCTCGGTGAACAAGTACTCGGTATTGACTTTGTCGCGCTCGGCCAGTTCTTGCAGTAGTTGCTGGTTCAGCTCTTCGTCGGCTTGCTCTTGGCGGGCATCTTTGGGGCTTACCTTCTCCTTTTTTTCCTTTTTTGGAGCTTGGGCCCAAACGGGCTGGCTGGTCTCCAAAAGTCCCAGGAGGGTACCCCACAACAAAACCGAACGCAGCACTTTGGTTTTCATCATGTAATAGAATGGTGATGCCAGGCGGCCGGGCAGGGTTTCGCGAATTTAACTAACCAAGGCGGTAGCTAACTAGCTTGCTGGTTTGGTCGCTTAGAGCAGTACGAAAGTAGTTATTTTTTGCGGGAAAGCAAGGCGGCCGAAGGCCGGGCTGGCTAAACCCAAAAATAAGCCCCCACCGGGCAATGGCGGGGGCGGGGTATTTGTGGATATCAGTCTTATTAAAAGGCTAATGCCCGGCAAGGGTGGGCGGGCAGCGGAACGGGTCGTTCGCGATGGAATTCTGACGGTTCAGGCATCTCCAACGCTAACCAATCGAATCGCCTAATGACCTGCAAATGGGCGTTACAGCTTAACGGTACAATAATCGCCGATGCTCAGGTCGGAGGGTTTGCCTTGGTATTTAACGTAGTTGCCCACCAGGGCGTTCTCGAGGTTCACGTTCTCCAGCACGGCATTTTGCTGCACAATGCTGTTGCTGATCACCGAGTTTTTCACCACCGTATTGGCCCCAATGGACACGTGCGGCCCGATGACGGAGTGGTGGATAACGGCGTTTTCGCCGATAAAAACCGGCGGGATGATGACCGAGTGCAGATTCTTGGCACTTTCGGCTACCAGTTTTTCCTGGCTTTGGCCGTTGGTGGTGCGCTCGTGCAGGTACTCCAAGTAACGCTTGTTGGTGTGGACGGTGAAATCTTTGTTGCCACAGTCCAGCCACTCGCTAATGAGGCTGGGCACAAATTTTACACCTTTGGTTTTTAGGTTTTCCAAAGCATTGGTGAGTTGGTACTCGCCCTTGTCTTTGATGTCGTTATCGAGCAGGTACTGCATTTCGTCGCGCAGGGCATCGCCGTTTTTAACGTAATAGATGCCAATAATGGCCATGTCGGACACAAAATGGGCGGGTTTTTCCACAAAATCGGTGATGTAGCCCTGCTCGTTAGTTTTAATCACCCCGTATGAAGAGGGGTTGTCCACCTTTTGCACCCAAATAGTGCCATCTTGGCTGCGGTCTAGTTGAAAATCCGCCTTGAACAGGGTATCGGCAAACGCGATGACCAACTCACCGCTGAGCGACTCCTTGGCGCACATGAGGGCGTGGGCGGTGCCCAGAGGTTGGTCCTGGTAATAAATGCTGGCCTTGGCCCCCAGGCTTTCGGCAATTTTGGCCAGGTCGCGCTCCACTTGGGCCCCAAAATCGCCGATAATAAAGGCGATCTCTTCAATTTTGTCGTTGCACACCACGGCAATGTCTTCCATGAGCCGCTGCACAATGGGCTTGCCCGCAATGGGCAACAGCGGCTTGGGGATGGTGAGGGTATGGGGGCGCAGGCGGGTGCCCCGGCCGGCCATTGGCACAATGATTTTCATGTTGGATTGGTAGGTTGCTTTGCGGGCAATATTAGGGAATATTCTGGGAAAGGAGAAAGTGCGGCCCGCTACCTGTTGGCCCGGTTGGGCCGGATGGTTTACCTTTGGGGCTTTCTTGGTTTCTATGCCCTTCAACATTTTGCTTTTTGGGATTACCCGCGACATTGTGGGCCGCCCGCAATGGCAACCAAGCCTGGCTGGGCCGCTTACCGTGGCCGACCTACGCGCGCACCTGTATGCCCAGTACCCGGCCTTGGCCAGCCTGCGCTCGTTGGCGGTGGCCGTCAATAACGAGTACGCCGAAGAGACCCAATTACTCGCCGAGGGCGACGAGATAGCCCTCATCCCGCCGGTGAGTGGCGGATAAGCCCTCAATTGTTTTTAGGGTTTTGTAATTGATAATCAATTGATTATCCTGCTTTTACTACCAATATCAACTCAAGATTAACCCAGAACCATCACCTGTTTTAAAACACAATTCGGTAAGAATTTTCTGACGGAGTCAATGGCTATTTCCCGATTGAGGATTTTCCGATTCAAAATCATAAATTGTTGCAAAATGCCTTCTTCCGGCGTGGGCCGGGGCCAAGCCCTGGCTAAATTGCCATCAATCCTATGCAAAAACTTGCCATTGGTTGGCGGGCCTGGCCTTATTTTCTGCTCCATTTGGGCCTGATGGCGGCGGTGATCCCGCTGGGGCTGCACATCCGCCGCCACAAAACCGATTTCCCGTATCTGGTGGGCGAATTTGCCCCCGATGCGCTCTGGGCCTTGCTGTTGTTCTGGGTTTTTAGCGTGATCGGCTACCGTCGCTCTGCCCATTGGGTAGCGGTGGCCACCTTGCTGTTTACTTGGGCCATCGAGGTTTCCCAATGGTACCAAGCGGAGTGGATCAGGGCCGTGCGCCGCAACTTTTGGGGCGCCATGTTGCTGGGCCACGGCTTTTTATGGACTGATTTGGTTTGTTATACTACGGGCATTGCCGTAGGCTGGGCCGTAGCCCGGCGGTATTTTGACCAGTAAACGGGCGGCCAAAACCCGCTGGGCTGGTCCTATTTTCCGGCCGCTAGCAGAGAGACCTTTCTGCTTTCGGCGACTTGGATTGGGGCATTTGTACCTGGATTGGCACGTTTAAAACCCTAGAAATACCTTAGCGACTTTGCGTCTTTGCGAAAGATATTTTTAAACGGATCACCTCTGGGCCGCCGGGGGCACCTCGGCAAGTTGGTAGTACACGGGTAACCCGCGGGCGAGGGCCAGTTGCACATCTTGGTCGGCCCCTTTGGAGGCTCCGGGGATACGAAAAACCGCATCGCACTTATCCAGCAGCCGGTGGGCCACCGGGTATTGGATTTCCTCCCAGGCAGCATCGCCCGGCCGTACGGACCCGGCCAAGTGGATGAGCGGCAAGGCCACCCATTCCCCGATCATGGGCACATGGCCCTTGCGGAACAAAGGCAGGGCTACGGCCTCTAGGTTAGTTAAGTTTTGTTTCATTAACTCTGGGTCGTCGTTGGTACCGCTGCGGTAAGGCCCGGCAATTAGAATGAGCATGGCGTGTTTTCTTTTATGCCGACAAAAGAAGATCAGGCCGAGCTAGAAAAAGTTAAGGTAGATTAACTAATGCTAAAATGACCAGATGATTGCGTGATTAAATGACTTTTAGACTTGGTTGTCAATTATTTATAGTGCCTGGCACATTTGATCTCCACTTGATTTTGGTATCATTGGTAATCAAGGAGAAGAATAGACCTCTTGCAGATTAGATTTTTGACCAGATGAAAGCCCGATTTTTCGTTTAAAATCCCCCCTTTTTTGGCCCCACCCTATCCAGCCGCACTTACTTGCTCAAAAACTCCCGTTTTTGCCGTCCGTCGGACGACCAAAAGCGAATGAGCTTTTGGGGCGAGTATGTGGGTTGGGACGCAATTACGACCTGAGTACGGGTAATGTGCAAGAGTTCTAATAGAAAAATTACTTTTGTGCAATGGATTTTTGGCGTTGATTTTTGCGGATGAGGCTCAAAAACTCCGGGGTGATACCCAAGTAAGATGCGATCTGTTTCTGGGTTACGTGGGGCAAAATCTGGGGGTATTTTTTGAGGAATTGGAGATACCGCTCCTCGGCGGTAAGCGAGAGGTTCTCGATTACGCGCAGTTGCTCGCGCGTGTAGGCGTTTTGGAACAAAATGCGAAAACACCGCTCGAACTTGGGCACAGTGAGGTAGAGTTGTTCCAAACTGGACTTGGTCAATTCAAGGTAGTGGCTGTATTCGATGGCCTCAATGGTGAGCATGGCGGGTTGGGCGTTTACAAAGCAATACATATCGGTTACCCACCAGTCGGCCACGGCAAACATAATGGTCGACTCGCGGCCAGTTTTATCCACATAAAAAGCCCGCAATGCCCCGGATAGCCCATAAAAAATTTTGCGGGTAGGTTGCCCGGCCCGCAGCAGGCAATCGCGGCGGGCGGCTTGCCGCCAGGTGAGTTGCGAGGTAAACTGCGCTAACTCGGCCGGGTTAAACTCGGTGTGCCGACTGAGATTGGCGATAATTGCTTGGAAGTCCACCGCCACGCTTGGTTTGGAGGAAAGGTAAAAGGGGGCCTAAACGGCGGCCAGTCGTTTGGCGGCCAGCGCGTCCTCAATAATTTCCGCGAATAGCGCGCCTCGGGCCTCCCACGAGTTTTGGAGGGCAAAAGCGGCCCGTTTGGCCCGCTTCGCATCGGTGTCGGTGGCTAGTTCGTGGTCTATGGCCCCCACAAACGTGTCCAAGTCGGTGCTGGTACTCACAATGCCTTCAAAATCAGGCAAGTGGGCGAAGTCGGTTTTCACTACGGGTTTGCCAGCGGCCAAGTATTCGTTGATTTTGAGCGGGTAGATGTTGCGGGTAAACTCGCTTTTCACAAACGGGATCATGCACAGGTCCATGTCGGCCACTTTTTGGGGCACTTGCTGGTAAGGCACAAAATCGTGGAACTTCACGTTGGGCAAGTGCCGGATGGGGGCCGCCAGCTCCGGGTGCGATAGCCGGCCGTAAAACACAAAGTCAATGTTAGGGCAGCGAGTGGCCGCTTGGCCAATCATCGGGTAGTCGATCCGGTCGTCCACCACGCCGATGTAGCCTACCTGCGGGCGGGCATTTTGGGGCCGGTGGCCGAACGCCTGGTGGAACAAACCGTACTCCACTCCGTTTTTGACCGCCGCGATGCGCCGGGTCAGGGCCTGTTTCTCTTCTAACAAGGCCTGCGAGGTGGTGATGGTAACATCTACCTGGGGCATAAACAGCGGTTCTACCCACTGCCCGTGCCGGGCGATCCAGCGGGCGGCCGTAATTTGGTCGTAACAATAATACACCAGCCCGCTCTCGCCAAACTTGCCAATGTTGTCCAGCCCGATGAGCGGGTTTAACCCGTTTACCACCACCGGGCGGGTTACCCCTAGTTTGCGCATGGCCGCGCGCACGTTCAGCCTGATCATCCAGGCGTTGATTTTAAGCCCCAGCCGTTGTAGCCCCCGGTGCCCGATCCAGTTGATGGGTAGTAATGGCCACAAGTGCAGCACGTGTAGTTCACTTTGGTAGTTGGTGGCCACCTTCATGAGCCGGGGTTGCAGGCCCAGCAGGCGGCCCACTGGGGCGGGCTTGAGGCCCAGCAAGGCCCACAGCAAATCTTTGAGGGTGTACGGGTAGTCAGTGTAAATGAGCGGGCTATTGCGGGCCAGCACCGAGGCGATGTTCTTCACATTCATGGCCATATCGCCGCGCCACGCGGTGAGGCCCATAAAAATGTACGATCGGTTTTGCACAAAACAGGTGGCTAGGGTTGGGCGCGCAGCATCGCGCTGGCGGTGGCAAAGTTAGTTAATTTCGTCGGCAAGCCCACCCCGGCCCTTGAACGGCGGTTCTGGTCTGCGGCCACTAAGGGTACGGGGCTTTAAGGCGGGCTTACTTTGGATAAAGTGCCTTGGCAAATCTTACTTTTGAGGATCCCAATCCCTGCCCAGCGGGCAGAGGTTTTCTCTACAATGCAATTAACATGCTCATTATCAGTTGGTAACAATGCTACTGGCTTGAGCTGACATCTTTCACACAGCGGAAGCCCACGTGCATTAAACTGGTTTCCGGGGTGGCGTGGGCCTGGCCCGCCACCTTAAAACCGTGGCATACCCCCGGGTCGCACAAAAACGAGCCACCCATCTGCAGCCGCTCCGTGGCAGGCTCGTCCCACCAGTCGGCGCACCATTGCCACACGTTACCGCCCAGGTCGGTGAGGCCCAGGGGGGTGGCCCCAAAGTGCCCCACCGGCGAGGTGTACAAAAATCCGTCGGCCCCGGTGTTCAGGGCCGGGAAGGTGCCCTGCCAGGTGTTGGCCAGATAGCGGCCGTTTTGCACCAGTTGATCGCCCCAGGGGTAGGTTTTGGCGTAGTCGGCTTGGGCGTTTCGGCTGGCGTGCTCCCATTCTTGGCGGGTGGGCAGGCGTTTGTTGGCCCAGCGGCAGTAGGCTTGGGCATCGTTCCACGATACCTGGGTAACGGGGTGGTCGGGTGGGGCGGCGGGTTGGTCGGCCCCCCGGGGCTGGCGGTAGTTGGCGCCCTTTACCAGCGTCCATTGGCCAGTGCGGTAGTCTAACACCCCGGCGTCGCCAAACGCCTCGGCTTGGGTGCGGTAGCCGGTAGCCGCCACAAATTGGCCAAACTCGGCTACGGTTACCGGGCTTTTGTCCATAAAAAACGGGGCGACCTCGCGGCCGTGGGCATCTGGCCCCCCAGGAACCGTTACCATGCCCGCCGGGGCCGGGGGCAGGGCGGGCGGTTGGGTGTACCACCAGGTTAGGCCCGCGGCCCCCATGGCGGCGGCCAACAAAACCCCTAGGCGGGCGGCGGGAAAAAATGACATGATCATTAAAGACTTGAAACTAGGAAACCAAGTTAGCACTATTTGCCTAAAATGGATGATTTTTTGGTTCCCAGTTGGGGGCAATGCTCGCCAAAAAAGTGCAGTTTTTGAGAAAAGGTAACGCGCGAGTAATTCGCCGATGCAAACATACTGTTACTGCTTCTATAACTACTTCATAATCAAACGATTTAAAGGAAAAACTAGCATTTTTTTAACATCGCTATTAACGCTGAGTGCTAAAAATTCCCCCGCAAAGTGACGCTTAAGTTGCGGCCTGGCGCGCTCACGCCGGAGCTAAAGTAGCGGTAGTGCCGATCCAACAGGTTGTCCAGGGCCAACTGCACCTGGCCAAACCGGTTAAACTGATAAGCCGCCCGCACATTGAGTGTCCACCAGGCGGGCATCCCGTCGGGGGTGGCGTATTGCAAATTGTCCTCGCCGCTGGGGCTGTAGTCTTTGAGCCGTTTCCAGCCGTTGTATTGACTCCACAGCTCTACCCGGAGTTTCTTGAACTCGCCCCGCAGGCTGGTTTGGCCAAACAGGGGCGGCACGTGGTCCAGCGGCTGGTTGTCGGAGTTTACCCAGCCATAAGTGTAGGTCAGGTTGCTTTGCAGCCAAACAAAACGGGCCAGTTGGGCCTTGGCACTGGCTTGGAACCCCGTTACAATGGCCGACTGCACGTTTTGGTTGGCCACTACCCGGCTGCGCACCCGGTCGTACAAAATGCTGTCTTGCCCGTTGAACTGGAAGGGCCGGGGGGCGATGGCGTTGCGGTACCAGGTGTGGAACCCGGTAAGCTCCAACCAAACCTTTTGGTCGAAATTACGGGCAATGGTGAGGTCCAAGTTGTAGGTGTACTCGGGCTGGATGTTGGGGTTGGGCACGATCACGTTGCCGGGCTGCGAGTCGAACACCCGGCCTAGGTCGTCCACGTTGGGCGAGCGGAAACCCGACGAGCCGATGAACGCCAACCGCCAGGCTGGGCTGGGGTTGTACACCAGGCCCAGGTTGCCCGTCAAGGCCCCGTTGCGCTGCTCGGCGGTCTCGAAGGGGAAGGGAAAAAACACCTTCTCGATAAACGCCGCCGTGAGCGACACGTAATTGTACCGCAGGCCGCTGCTGAAAATCAGCTTTTTAGGTTTGCCAATTTCCCAGGCGTAGGTAGTGTAAGCGGCAAAACTTTGCATCTCGCTGCCGCCGTCGGGGTAGCGGGTGCTGGCCCCCGTGCGCGCGCCGGTTTGCACGTTGAGGTTGAAGGCGGTTGACTGCACGTTGTTATGGGCTACCTCCAGGCCGTAACGGAGTTCGTGGCCGGGGGCGAGGTCTTTCTGTAAATCGGCATTGACGGAAAACACCCGCACGGTTTCCTCGCGGTTGGTTTCTTGGGGGGCGGCCCAGCGGCGGGTAATGCGGCTCTCATACACGTATTGATAGCCCAGGGCCACATTAGCCCGGTCGTAGAACTCGGTTTGGCCCAGGAACTCGGCCTTGGCGATGCCCAGGAAACGGGTTTGCGGCCCGTAGTCCCAGCGGGCCCAGCTAGGCAGACCGGCGGCGTTGGCCTCCGAGTAGCGGTCGTAGCGCGGCACCTCGCCAGAATTGGAATATTGCAGGTTGATACTGAAGATATTATCGGCATGGGGCTTGTACACAAACTTTTGTAGCAAATCGTACTGGGTGTAGGCCGAAAGCGTTTGCTGGTTTACGTCGTCGTTGGGCAGGGCCACGTCGCGGCCTTGGGCATCGCGGCTTTGGGTAAAGCGTCGCTCCCAAATGTTGGGGTAGCCACGCGGGCGCACGCTGCCCGCCCGCACGTCGCCAAAAGTTTTGTGGGTAACGCTGGTGAACGAGCCAAACTTGCGCCCGGCCAGGCTGAGTTGCAGGCTGCCAGTACGTTCGTGGTTGGCGGTAGAATAGCGGGTGTAGGCCCCACCGGTGGCCAACAATTTGCCGTTGGTGGAAAACTCGGGGTCGCGGGTGAAAAAGTGCATCACCCCGCCCAGCGCGTCGGAGCCGTAAATGACCGAGCCAGGGCCGAAAACCGTCTCAACCTTGGCCAGCATGTTGGGGTCAATGGTGATCACATTTTGCAAGTGGCCGGTCCGGTAAATGGCGTTGTTGAGGCGCACCCCGTCCACTACGAGCAGCACCCGGCTGGCCTCGAAGCCGCGCAGCACCGGGCTACCGCCGCCCGCTTGGCTCATTTGCACAAACACGTTACCGGTTTGGCGCAGTAAATCGCCGGAGGTTTGGGGGTTGTTGAACGCGATTTGGCGGGCAGTTACGGTCTCGATTTTTTGCGGCAGGTCGCTGCGGAGCTCCTCGGCCCGGTTGGCGGAAAACACCACTTCTTCCAGATTGATCACCTTTTCGGTCATCAGCACGGCCTGTTGGTCAGTGAGTTGGCTTTTGGCCAGCACCAGGGTTTGGTAGCCCACGTGGGTGAAAACCAGCGTATCGCCGTCGGCAAAGGCAGCCAGGTTAGCCTCGCCCCGCGCCCCGGTAACTACGTTGCGGGTTTGGGCCCGGTTGGTTACTAGCACATCAGCAACCGGGCGCAGAGCGGTGCGTTCCAGCACTTTGATCTGCTGGGCAGCCAACGGGGCCACCGCTAGCAAAGTTAAACTATTGATTAAAAAAATGATAATTAAATACTTCATAAACAGATAACTAACTAAAAATGCTATTTGATTTCTGTCTCAGCTTTCTTTCTCAATTGCAAGGTTAGGTCAACCCCAATCATTTGGCAAATGCCCATCGGTCATTTAACTAACGCTAACCCTAACGGCCAGGTGGCAAGCGGTAGGCCCTGGCTCATCTTGAAAGGGTACGGAGCGGCGCCTGGCCTCTTAGTCAGGGTATTGGCCAGGCAAGCGGACGGAGCTAAAAAAATGAAGCGGATTGCGGAATGTTGCGCAACTTGCCAAAAAAAACCATGCTCACCATTTCGCCCGACCCGGTTTTTGCCACCGACCAAACGCGCACCTTGCTGCCCCGCTTGTGGGCGTTTATGGAAGCCGAAGTGCTGCCCCTGGAGGCTGCCATGCTGGCCGGGGATTTCAAACATTTTGAACAAACGCAGGTGGCTGCCCTGCGCCAAAAAGTGAAAGCGGCCGGGCTTTGGGCTCCCCATTTACCCGCCAGCCTGGGCGGGCTGGGCCTCAGCTTGTGCGAGTTTGGCCAGGTAAGCGAGTTGCTCGGCCGCTCGCCGTTGGGGCACTTGGCGTTCAATTGCCAGGCCCCGGACATCGGCAACATGGAACTGCTGGAAAAATACGCCTCGCCCGCGTTGCGCGCCCGCTACCTGCACCCGCTGGTGGAGGGGCACATCCGTTCCTGTTTTTCGATGACGGAACCGGAGTTTGCCGGGTCTAACCCGGTGCAAATGGCCACTACGGCCCAGCGGGTAGGCGAAAACTACGTGATCAACGGCCACAAATGGTTTACTTCTTCGGCCGACGGGGCGGCCTTTGCGGTGGTGATGGCCCAAACCGACCCTGACCATCCGCAGCCGCACGCCCGGGCCAGCATGATCATTGTGCCCACCGATACGCCGGGCTTCGAGCTGGTGCGTAACATCCCCATTATGGGCGAGGCGGGCAGCGGCCACCTCAGCCACGCCGAGGTGCGCTACCACCAGTGCACTGTGCCCGCCGAGAACTTGGTGGGCCAGCCGGGCGAAGGTTTTAAACTGGCCCAAGAACGGCTAGGGCCGGGCCGCATCCATCACTGTATGAGGTGGATCGGGATTGCCGAGCGGGCGTTGCACCTGGCCTGCGCCTATGCTGGCCGCCGCGAGCTTGGCCCCGGCAAGTTGCTGGCCCATCAGCAAGCGGTGCAGCACTGGATTGCCGAAAGCCGGGCGGGCATCAATGCGGCCCGCACGCTGGTGCTGCACACCGCCCACGGCATCGACCAACGGGGCAGCCACGCCCTGCGCACCGAAATATCGGTCATTAAGTTTTTGGTAGCCAATATGTTACAACAAGTGTTGGATCGGGCCATCCAAATCCACGGGGCTTTGGGCGTAACCGACGATACCCTGCTGAGCTTTTGGTTCCGACACGAACGCGCCGCCCGCATTTACGACGGGCCCGACGAGGTACACAAGTACGTGGTAGCCCGGGAGGAATTGAAAAAATACGGAGTCAAGCTGTAATTCAAGGTTGGGCCGAGGCGAGCGCGTACCACCTTTTGGCGCGTTGGGCAAAGTCGGTGGCTTCTTGCCGCTGCTCGTCGGTGAGTTGGCGGAAGGTGTTGGTAACCCCGCCTTCTACCAGCACCAGGCCCCAGCATTGACCGTCTTGGTAGTAAAAACGTTGCTGGTGGTCGTCGGTGCGGACCACCAGTTTTAATTGGCCCGCCGGGTCAAAGTAGTAGTCCACCGGTTGCTCGGAGCCGGGGTGTTCGGTGATTTTGGTGCCTTGGTTGGGTACTTGGCAGGCCACCAGTTGGGGCCGGGCCGGGGTAGCGGGCCAGGTGCGGGCTTTGAGCTGCCGCGCGTTGATCAGTTGGGTAAGGCCCTGCTCCCATTGGGCATCGGAGGCCTCGAAGTGGGCATTTTGGGCAAAAACGAAGTGGCTGAGCAGCCAGGCAAAGAGGAAGAAAAGGGGGCGCATGTTGGGTAAACCGAAAAACGGCGAACTGGTTTTGGCTAGCTCGAGGAAGCAGGGTAGGGGAGGCAGATATTGAAAAACGACCATTTGGACAGACTCCTCGGGCCGCCAACTGAACGACAAACCCGACGGTGCTCGATCGCTGTGCAGCCACCCGGCTACGCCCAATAAGGCGCATCGGCCCCGTGGGCCACCTTGATGTCGTGGATCAGCCCGGAGCCCCGCTCCCGGCTCACTTCCACCATAAAATCGTTCAGCCAGTAGAGGGCTACCCCCATCCCTTGCTGCATCCGGGAGCCTAAATAAGTGCCCCGCGTTTTGAGCCGCATGGCTTTACTGCTAAGCGAGAGGCGGGAAAAATCAGACATGGATAACATGGTAACGGTTGTTTAAAGATGAAAAAGTAACCGACTCAACCAATCGCAAAAAAGTCAAAGGCGATCTCCAGGGAATAAAATTACCCCCAAATAAGTTAGCAATCCATGACTTTCGGCATTTTAACAGAAAATTTACGCGCTCCCGCACGCACAACGTAGTTTTGTCGTCCTCAAAATCAGTCCGATGGAAGATATCCCGACCCCGTCAGAAACCTGGATGCGCCGAGCGTTGGACTTGGCGGTGCTGGGCCGGGGCAAAACCAGCCCCAATCCGTTGGTGGGCTGCGTGGTTGTGTGCCAAAACCAGATCATTGGCGAGGGTTACCACCAGCAGTATGGCCAAGCCCACGCCGAGGTAAACGCGATCAACAGTGTGCCGGAGCGTTTGCGGCCCTTGCTGCCCCAGGCCACCCTGTACGTCAATTTAGAGCCTTGCTCGCACTACGGCAAAACGCCGCCCTGCGCCGATTTCATTATCCGCCAACAAATAAAAAGAGTGGTGGTGGCCAACCTTGACACCAATCCGCTGGTGGCGGGCAAGGGCATCCAAAAACTGCGCAACGCGGGCGTGGAAGTAGAGACCGGCGTACTGGAAGCCGAAGGCCGCAACCTGAACAAGCGTTTTTTTACCTCCATGAACCGGCTGCGGCCTTATCTGATCCTCAAATGGGCCGAAACCGCCGACGGCTTTGTGGCCCGGGCCGACGGCACGTCCAAATGGATCAGCAACGCCCTGTCGCGCAAGCTGGTGCACAAGTGGCGGGCCGAGGAGGACGCGGTGATGGTGGGCACCCAAACCGCGGCCCTGGACAACCCGCGCCTCAACGTGCGCGAGTGGCCCGGGCGCGACCCCGTGCGCATTGTGCTGGACAAAAACCTGCGCCTACCCGGCCATTTGCATTTGTTTGACGGCTCCCAGCCCACCTTGTGCTACAACGCCCAGCAAGCTAGTTTCGGTAATAATTTAGAACTAGTCAAGCTCAAAGACGGTAACTTTTTGCAGCTAATGATCGATAACCTGTACGCCCGCCGCATCCAATCGGTAATGGTGGAAGGAGGCGGGCTACTGCTCCAGAGCCTGCTCGAACTGGATTTGTGGGACGAGCTACGGGTGTTCCGCTCACCGGGTTGTTTTGGCCAGGGGCAGCCCGCGCCCCGGGTGCGGGGCAACTTAGTTTACAAGGAGCGCGTGCTAGACGATGACCTGCTGATTTTCCGGCGGGAGGATGCCTACTAGGGCCGGGTTTGGCCATCGATCACGAGCCAGCCAAGGCTTTGATTTACCTGCCAACCGCTTTAACTTGCTGAATCCAAAATCAACTGGAGATGAAGTGGTTTTTTGGATAAAATTGATAAAATCATTCAATCATTCAATCATTCAATCGTCCACCCATGCCCCAACTTTGCCAAGACCTCGCCCAACTGCAAGGCATCAACGTAGCCGACGAACCGGTTTGCGAAGAATGCGTGAAAACCGGCAGCGACTGGGTACACCTGCGCACCTGCCAGCAATGTGGCAAAACCCATTGCTGCGACGCCTCGCCCAACCGCCATGCCACCAAGCACTTCCAGGCCACGGGCCACCCGGTGGTGGCCTCCGCCGAACCCGGCGAGCGCTGGGTCTGGTGCTACGCCCACCAGCAGTTTGCCGAGTATTAAACCCTTAGCTGCCAATGGGTTATTACCCAGCCCACTTCGGTAGGGGGCCTGGGCACGGGGCTAATGTGGCCGGGGTTTGTTACTTTTGCTCTTGCGGGGAGCGGCCCTGTGGACTAACAGCCGAATAATGTACACCGAAATTTTACTGATTTTTACCCTCATCGTCATTAACGGACTGTTCTCCATGTCCGAGATTGCCATCGTTTCTGCCCGCAAATTCAAGCTGGAAAACGAGGCCAAACGAGGCAATGGCCGGGCCAAGGCCGCCCTGGGATTGGCCAACTCGCCCAACGAGTTTCTTAGTACCGTCCAAATTGGCATCACCCTCATTGGTATCCTCACTGGTTTGTTCGGCGGCGAGGGACTGCAAGACCGCCTGGCCTTTTGGCTTAGCCAGTGGCCCACCATCGAGCCTTACAGCCGCAGCATTTCCATTGGCATTGTGGTGGTGGTCATTACTTATTTCTCGCTTGTGGTGGGCGAGTTGTTGCCCAAGCGGCTGGGCCTGCTCAACCCCGAGGCGGTGGCCAAACTGGTGGCCCTACCCATGCAACTGATTGCCCGCATCACCCATCCGTTCATCAAACTACTCACGTTTTCTACCAGTACCTTGCTGCGGTTGTTCAACCTCAAAGATGCCAACGAGGGCCGGGTAACCGAAGAAGAAATCAAGGCCATCATCCAAGAGGGCACCGATGCCGGGGAGATTCAGCAAATTGAGCAAGACATTGTGGAGCGGGTGTTCAGCCTGGGTGATATCAATGTGGCCTCGCTCATGGTGCACCGCACCGACATCGTATGGCTGGATACCTCGGCCGACTTTGCCGAACTCAAACGGGAAATTGATACCTACCCCCATACCGCCTACCCCGTGGCCGAAGAAGACCTCGATTACGCCCAGGGCTTGGTGTACCTCAAAGACCTCTACGTTTCCGGGGCCGCCTCGGTGGAACACCTGAAACGACTGGTCAAACCCGTACTTTTCGTACCAGAAGCCCAGTCGGCTTACCGGCTGTTGGAACAGTTTAAGCAGAGCAAGATCAAGTACGCCCTCGTGAAAGACGAGTACGGGGCCGTGCAGGGCCTGGTGAGCATGAGTAACTTGCTCAATGCCCTGGTAGGCGACGTGGAAAGCCCAGCCGGCGAGGAAGCGGGCATTGTCCCCCGCGAGGATGGCTCGTACCTGGTGGACGGCCTGCTGCCCTTTTTTGAGTTTTTGCAGTACTTGGAGGTCGAGTACGACGTAAAACCCGCTCAACTGAGCTTTAATACCGTGGGCGGCTTTGTGTTGGACCAATTGAAGCGCATCCCTAAAACCGGCGAAAAATTTCAATGGCGCGGCTATGACATTGAGGTGATGGACACCGATAACGGCCGGGTCGATAAAATCTTGGTCAAAAAACGGGAGGGCTAGCGATTTTGCTAGTCCATTGTCCCCGTTTTTAAGGCAGCAACCGCTTTGTTTTAGCTCGTGGCCCAGCGGGCCAGGGCGGCCAAGTCGGTCCAGACGTAGCGGCAGCTAGCGGCCTGGCTGCCATCGGGGTTGGTTTTCACCGTGGTTTCCGCATGGGTGGCGCCCAGCCGGTCGTAAAACCGCCGCGCGCCCGTGTTCTGCTCGTACACCCACAGGTACAGCGAAGCCTCGCCGCTCACCCAGGCCCAGTGGGCCACCCGGCCCATAAGCTCGGTGCCAATGCCTTGGCCTTTGCGGGCCGGGGCGGCGTGCAGGTTGTCGAGCAAGGTGCCATACTGCGGGTGGTGGCGCAGGTAGGCACAGCCAAAGCCCGCCAAGCCTTGGCCGGTGTCGGCCACTAAAATCACTTGTTCAGGGCGGGCTTGGGCCAGCCGGGTTTCCCAGGTTTGTTGGCGGTCGACTAGCACGGGGCCGTCTAGGTAAGCATCGGTATAAATGCCCCGGTAGGTGGCCTGCCAGCTTTGGGCGTGCAACTGGGCAATGGCCGGGTAGTCGGCATAAACGGCGGGGCGGAAAATCATGCGGGGTTTTAATCCAAAAGTAAACCTGGGCCGGGAACTGGCCAACCCGGCCGAAAGTGAACCGCCTCGGCTGATTGGCGTAGGGATTACAATAAATCATTTGATTATCAATGCTTTATGAAGATATTTTTTATTGATCCACCTAAAGTGGCTTCTAACTAGCTTATTATCAAGCTGGGGTTGGGCGATATTTCCCTGCTCAGAGCTTGGTTACCAGCAAAATTTTGACAATAATTGCATGAGCGGTCAGCTCTCCAGACTGTTACCTGCGCTGTTTTTTACCCAATTTGCCCCCAAGGCTGCCCCTTTTATGATCAAAGTCATGTTGGTGGACGACCACCAAATCATCCGCGACGGGATTAAGCAACTGCTCACCGACGAGACCGACATCAAAGTGATGGCCGAGGCCCCCTCGGTCCGCGACGCGCTGCGCATTGCCGAAGTAATGCCGTTGGACGTGATCATCACCGATTTGTCGATGCCCGGCACCTCGGGTTTTGAGCTGATCAAGGGCGTGCAGCAACTCAACCGCAACCTTAAAGTGCTGGTACTGAGCATGCACATGGAAGAAGCCTACATCAAAAAAGCAATCGAGAGCGGGGTGAGCGGCTATTTGCCCAAAGACATATCGAAGTACGAACTGGCCCAGGCCATCCACACGGTGGCTCAGGGCGAGATGTACTTTAGTGCCGAAGTGAGCAAGGTAATGATGGGCACCATGCTGAAAAAAGCCCGCAAAACCGAAGACGACAGCGGCTCGTTGCAGGCCAAGCTCACCCAGCGCGAGCGGGAGATTTTGCGCCTGCTCGTGGACGGCATGAGCAGCCCCGAAATTGCCGAGAAACTGTTCATCAGCCACCGCACGGTAGAAAACCACCGCGCCAACATCATGGACAAACTGAAAGTGCGCAACACCATTGAACTGGTGCGCAAGGTGCTCGACAGCGAGTTTTGGGAAAAAGCCTAGCTCACCGTTTCGGTTTTGGCCGCCGGGGCCGCCGGGCGGTGGTAGCTACGGAACCAACTGCCGATCTTGATTTGGAGTACGCCCAAAAAGGCTTCGCGGAAAATTTTGACCGACATTTTCGACTGGCCCTTTTCCCGGTCTTTGAAAATGACGGGCAATTCTTTGAGCTTGAAACCGTGTTTCCAGGCCAAAAATTTTAACTCGATTTGGAAGGCGTAGCCAATGAACCGGATCCGGTCTAGGTTGATGGTGGCCAGCACCTCGCGACGGTAGCATTTAAAGCCCGCCGTGGCGTCCATCACGGGCATGCCCGTAACCAGGCGCACGTATTGGCTGGCAAAATAGCTCATGAGCACCCGGCCAATGGGCCAGTTGATCACCGTAACGCCGTTGATGTACCGCGAGCCGATGGCCAGGTCGTAACCTTCTTGCTGGCAGGCGGCTTGTAGGCGGGGCAGGTCGTCCGGGCTGTGCGAAAAGTCGGCATCCATCTCAAACACAAAATCGTAGCCCCGGGCCAGGGCTACCTTGAACCCGTGGATGTAAGCCGTGCCCAGGCCCAGTTTGCCCCTACGCTCTTCCAGTAGCAACCGCTCGCCAAACTCGTCTTGCAGTTCGCGCACCCGCTGGGCGGTCCCATCGGGCGAGCCGTCGTCAATCACGAGCACGTGGGGCACAATGGGTTGGTCCATCACGGCTCGGACGATGGCCTCGATGTTCTCAATTTCGTTGTAAGTAGGGATGATAACCAGCGACTTCTCCACGCGCGGCAGCAGGTAAAGACGTGAAAGGGAATAAGTTGTTTTGGCAAGGCGGCCCAAGGCCGGGTTTTGGTAAAAAAACGGGCACCGGCTAGCTGGTGCCGCGTACTTTTGGGCACAAATAAAGTTACATTTTGATGAATAAAGGAGGTGGCGAAGGGGTCATTAGGTCAATTTTTGTTAAAGTAGTCCCCAAAAGGAAGGGCCAACCGGATTGGCTGGCCCTTATAGTTTGAGGTGAATGGTGGGGTTTAGTCCCACTTGAGGCGGCCGTTCTCGCGCTCCAGGTCTTCTTCCTCTTCCTCGTCGGCCCGGTCAAATTGTTCAAAGTCAAAGTCGGGCATCAATTCTTCTTTGATGTGGCCAACGGTTTGGTTCAATGCTTCCAGAAACTTGTTGAAATCCTCTTTGTAGAGGAAGATTTTGTGCTTTTCGTAAGTGAAACCGTCATCGTTGAAGCGTTTTTTGCTTTCGGTGATGGTGAGGTAATAATCGTTGCCCCGGGTTGACTTCACGTCAAAGAAGTACGTCCGTTTGCCAGCTTTTACTCGCTTGGAGAAAATCTCTCCTTGGTCTTTTCTGTTATCTTCCACCTTTTCCGTAGTTTGTTTTTAGGACGCTCCAAAGTTATGAAAAATCGCCATTCCCCCCAAACTGCCTCGAGAAATTAGTGGCTGGGCCTGAACGGCCGGGCGGGCAACGGCCCCAAGGGGTGATTTACAACCCAATGGCCTGCCAATTAAACAGTTTGCCGGGGTCGGTTTTGCGGCCGGGGGCGTACTCGTCGTGGCCCACAATGTGCTGCCGGTCAAGTTTGATGGCCGGGTGGCGGCCCCGCACCTGGGCAATAAGGCTTTTGAGGGCCGTGTACTGGGCGGCGGTGTAGCCAATATTGGCCTTGGCGATTTTGTTGTACTCGGTTTCGGAGAAGTAAACTTTCATCTCCTCGTAGGTGCCGATGCCCATCAGTTCCACCCCGATGGAGTGGGCGTTCATCTGGTTTTCGTAGTGGGGTGGGTGGGGCAGCTTGCCTTTACCGGCGTGGTAGGCCACCCGGCTTTCGTTGATCAGCTCGTACACAGTGCCTTGCCGGTCGATGAGGTAGTGCGCGCCCACGCCGTAGCTGGCAAATACCTTGGTAATTAAGTCCAACTGGTAGGGGTTGGCGGGGTCTTCGGGGGCGTTGCTACAAAAATGGACCATCAGGTGGGTTACGTTGTCGGCTGGCGTGCGGGCGCGCGAGCAGGAGTCGGGCAGGGGCCGTTTGATGATCTCGAGCCGGGGGGCGCTGCCGCTCAACGGGCCGAGGCAAAGCAACAGGCAAAACCAGGAGAAGAGGGAGCGGATCATCAATAAAATTTTTAAGCGTTAATTGGAACAAGGCAATCAACCCGGCCCTGCACAAAGTTAGGCCATTCCTATCAAGGCACAAGTTACTCCACAATAGCCTGGTAGGTCAGGTTTTTGAACTGCTCGCCGATGTTCCAGTGGGTGGTGGGCCACACGTTGGTGAACAGCACGCCAATGAGTTGCTCCTGCGGATCCACCCAAAAGTGGGTGCAGTACATGCCGCCCCATTCGTAACTGCCCAGCGAGAGCGGGTGGTGGGGCCGGGCCGCCTCCACGGTTAACTCGAACCCCAGCCCAAATTTGTTGCGGCGGTCCCACACCTCCAAGTCGCCGATCTGGTTCGTGGTCATGAGGGCGATGGTGGTGCGGCTGAGCAGTTGGGTGCCGTTGTACTCGCCGCCGTTGAGCAACATTTGCAGAAACCGGGCGTAGTCCAGCGCGGTGCTGCTAAGGCCCGCCCCGCCGGAGTAGTACTTTTTGGCCCCTTGCACCGGGTAATCGGCAAAGGGCCGGTTGCGGTGGGCCAGCAGGCTGTCGTTTACTTCTTCGTACAATTCCACCAGGCGGTCGGCCTGGTTGTCGGGTAGGTAAAAGTGGGTGTCGGTCATGCCCAGTGGTCGGAAAATGCGCCGGGCGAAAAACTCGCTGAGGCTTAGGCCGCTCACCCGCTCCACCAGGTGGCCTAGCAGGTCGGTGTTGAGGCCATAGGTGAACTTTTCGCCGGGCTC
>JALONO010000226.1 GCA_025454895.1 Bernardetiaceae bacterium | reverse complement strand
CTCGTTTATGAATTGAAAGATGCCCGCTCACCCCTGAAAAAAGCCCTGCCTTACGCCCTGGCGGCGGCGGGGCTGGTAGTAGCTGGGTTTATCGTGGCTAGCCTAGCCTGGGTGCTATGGGGCTTAGGCCTGGTGGCGGCCGGAGTGGCCGTGGCCAACTACCTGAGTGTAAGCCCGCAAGCGGTGCTGCTCACCAACGACAAAATTGTGCTGCGCACCAAGGCGGGCGACCGTGCCCTTATGCTCGGGGAGATCACCAAGGCCGAACTTACCTACCGCGAGCCGGGCGGGGCCGTTAAGCGCATCGGGTTTTTTGGGGCCGACAGCTTTACGGCCGACGAAAGCGCGGTGCTTACCCTCACCGATGCCAGCAACCGCCGCCTGGAAGTGAGTGCCAAGGAGTTCGCCCTGGCCGATTTCCGGTCGTTTTTGGACGTGTTTCAGGTAAACGGCAACAGCGGCCGCCTCATCGACGAGCAGAAGTTCGACGGCCTCATTGCCCAAAACAACGAGTACGTGCGGCAAGACCGCCAACTGCGCGGCGATCTACAACAAACCTTATTGGAAAGCTACAAATCAATTTACAACCCTCGGGGCGAGTTTTACTTCAAGCAAAACCCTGGGCTGGAAGTAGTGTACCGCCACCAGCCAAACCCCAACGAGGGCGGCACTTACTTTTTGAAGGATGACTACGTGGAGGGGCTCGACGGCGGCTCGGTACAGGCCGGGCTGAACCTGCTGGCGAACACCCAAAAAAACCTGGAAACCGTGGAAACCCGCCTGGCCTATTACCAGAAAATCGACGAGAAGCTGCAAACCATGAAGGAAGCCCAAAAAGCCCGCGCCCGTGTGAGCAAGGTGGCAGGCCGCTTGGAAACCCAGCAACGCCAAAACGAGCTGGCCGCGGGCAAACAAGACGAACTAGGCCTACAAACCGACACCTTGGAGCAGTTGAAATTGCTCTCCGCCGATTTGCGTAACCAAGATGACCTAGGCACCAGCCAGTTGCTCAAGCAGGTGGACGAATTGTTAGCCAAGTGAACCGACCGCCTTTCAGAAGGCCAGCCGCACGGACGCTGCGATGCCCATTGGTTGAGAAAACCCGCTTGGGCATAATGCGGTCCTTCGGGATGGCCACCTTCATGATCTTAGCCAGGACTTATACCATAATCAAATTCAGATTGCCCATTTCTTATCTTTTAAATAATTGATAACCAGCTGGAAAAGTCATTTAATCATGCAATCATTGGATCATTTAGGGTTAGCTCCCCGCGCATGACAAAAAAATTTACTAAGGCCGAATAAATATTCCCGGTAACGACCCTTTCTGCCAAACTTGTCCGATTTTTGGCCAATATTCCCGTCTTTACTATGCGTTATCTGCTCCTGTTCGCGTTTGGCTGGCTGGCTAGTGGCGCGCTGGCCCAAGCCCCGTTGGCCACACCGCCTAAAATGTTGGTTTGGCAGTTCCCGGCCCGGCGGCCCCATGCCGGGGCTCTGCTGGGCAATGGTCGCCAAGGGTTAATGGTATGGGGGCAGGGCCGCCAATTAAACATTACCATTGGCCGGGCCGGTTTTTGGGATCACCGGGGCGGCAACGACTTTACGGCCCGCACCACTTACCGCGACGTGAAAAAGCTGCTCGAGGCCAAGGACGAGGCCGGGTTGCGCAAGGCGTTTGCCCAACCAGCCAAAGCGGAGGGCCTGCCCAAAGAACCTCAGCAAATTGGCGGGGGGCGGCTGGAACTCACCCTGCCCGAGGGCTGGCAGCTACTCCGGGCGGAACTGAACCTGCTGCGGGCCGAACTGAAAATAATCGCCACCAGCCCTGGTGGCCAGGCCGCCACCTTCCGCTTGCGGCAGGCCGTGCCCGAGGAACTGGCCTGGCTGGAACTGCCGCCCGCGCTGGTGGGTAAGTTGGAAATCAAGCTAACCCCCAGTTGGGAGTTTGTGAAAGACCAACTGGCCAAGGTGGGCGTGGCCCCACCACAAGTTTGGCAAAGCCCTTCGGCCACGGGCCAAGTAACGGGCTTCATCCAAACCTTGCCCGCCGACGAGCCGCTTACGATTGCTTACCAGTTGCGCGGGGCTAATTTGCTCATTGGTAGTCATTTGGGCCGAGGGGCCGAATCGCAAGCTGCCTTCAGCCTGGCCCAAGCCCAGCCCGCAGTGTTGGCCCGCGCCGCCGATGCCTGGTGGCAAACTTATTGGGCCGAGGTGCCTGCGGTGAGCCTGCCCGATCCGGTATTGCAAGAAATCGTGGACTACGGCCTTTACAAACAAGCTTGCCTCACGCCCCCGCACGGGGTGGCCGCCACGTTGCAGGGTTGTTTCAACGAAGACTACCAGTTGCCGCCCTGGAGCAACGACTACCACTTCAACATCAACCTCCAAATGATTTACCAGCCTGCGCTGGCCACCAACCGGCCGGGGCATTTGTGGCCCATGTGGAACTTGTTGAAAGGGTGGATGCCGCGCTTGCAGGCCAACGGCTCGCAGTTTTTTGGGCGCGACGGCGCGCTGATGCTGCCCCACGCCGTGGACGACCGCTGCCAAGTGGTAGGCACGTTTTGGAGCGGCACCATCGACCACGCCTGCACCGCCTGGATGGCCCAGTTGGCCTGGCAACACTACCGCTACACCTTGGAACAACCCCTACTCACCGACCTGGCCTGGCCCCTGCTCAACGGGGCCTTTGAAGGCTACTGGGCCATGTTGGAACGCCAAACCGACAGCACGGGCACCGAGCGATTTGCCCTGCCCGTATCGGTTAGCCCGGAGTACCGGGGCAGCCGTCTGGATGCCTGGGGCCGCAATGCCTCGTTCCAACTGGCGGCCCTACACGCCGTGGCCGAGGCTCTGCCTCAAGCCGCCGCCGCCCTGGGCCGCCCGGTGGACTCCCGCTGGGCGGAAGTACGGGCCAAATTGCCCCCTTACACCACCATTACCCACACCGTACTAGACGAATTTGGCCTGGTGCGCAAGCAAATTGCCCTATGGGAGGGCCTGCCCCTGCCCGAGAGCCACCGGCACCACTCGCACCTGGCCAGCATTTACCCGTTTAAAACCATTGACCCGCTGGCCCCTGAACATCAAGAACTTGTGAACAACAGCTTCCTGGCCTGGACCGCCCGGGGCATGGGGGCCTGGAGCGGCTGGTGCGTGCCATGGGCGGCCACGCTGCGCGCCCGCGTAAACCAACCCGAAACGGCCATCAGCCTACTTTACTGGTGGCGGCAAAACTTTGTGAACGAAGGTCGCGGCACGTTGCACGACACCTATACGCCGGGGCTGAGCCTGCTGGCCTCGCCGGTGCGGGCCAAGTTGCCTCCCAGCCAGCCTAACCGGGAAATTATGCAAATGGATGCCGGGTTTGGCGCGCTCAGTGCCGTGCTGGAACTGCTGGTGCAAGAGCGCCGCGACGGCGTGCACGTGCTACCGAGTTTACCCCTGGGTTGGGCCACGGCCTCGTTTACCAACCTGCGCGTAGAGGGCGCGTTTTTGCTGGGCGCCAAAGTGGAAAAGGGGCAAGTGAGCCAGATAACCGTGAAAAGCCTGAAGGGTGGCAAACTGCGCCTGCTGCACTACCTTGGCCCCGCCTGGACCCTCAACGGCCAGCCCCAAACTGCTCCCTCGCTCGAGCGCGAGTGCACCCCCGGCGAACAATTGATTTTGAAGCGTGGCTTGTAAAGCTGGTTAGGCTGCGGTCATAGCCATTTCCGCTTACCGGTTTTTTGAGGCGACCCTAGCCAAACGGAGGCTCCGGCGGGCTTTGACCGTAGCCGTCCTCTCGGCAACCCATATTTTCCTAAAAACTTTCCGGTTAAAGCGGGTTTGGCCTAAATTGGCCCCGCCTAACGGCTTTTTAACGCTATTTTTTTGGCAATCAGGGCTTTGGCCAAACTTATCCTTCTATCCGCACCTGTATGGACACGTTAAATATCGACATCAGCAAAGTTTTGGAATTTCTCTTGGTGAAGGACATCGCCAAGTACCAGGAAGAAATCGACGAGCACCATGAGGCCCTCATGAAAAAAACGGGCAAGGGCAGCGATTTTCTGGGCTGGGTCAACCTGCCCTCGTCCATTACCGACGAGCAACTGACCGAGCTGGAAACCGCCGCCGCCCGGATGCGCCAACTGGCCGAGGTGTTTGTGGTGATCGGTATCGGCGGCTCGTACCTAGGGGCCAAGGCCGTTATCGACGGGCTGTCGCACCACTTTACTGACCTGCTGAGCAAGGAGCAACGCCAAGCCCCCCTGGTGGTGTTTGCCGGGCAAAACCTCTGCTCCGACTACCATGCCGACCTGTTCGATATCCTCAAAGACCGCGACTACGCCGTGGCCGTCATCTCCAAATCGGGCACTACCACCGAGCCAGCCGTGGCTTTCCGCCTGCTGCGCGAGGACCTGGAAAAACGCTACGGCAAGGCCGGGGCCAAAGAGCGGATCATCGCCGTTACCGACCCCAGTTCGGGGGCCTTGCGGCAAATGGCCCAGCAAGAGGGCTACCAAAATTTCGGCATCCCCCCCGATGTGGGCGGGCGTTTCTCGGTGCTCACGCCCGTGGGCCTGCTGCCCATTGCAGTAGCCGGTTTCAACATCCGCAAGTTGGTAGAAGGTGCCCGGGCCATGGAAAAACGCTCGCAGCTCACCTCCAACCTGTACGACAACCCCGTTTCGATGTACGCCGCCGTGCGCAACGCCTTGTACAAGCGCGGCAAAAACATCGAGGTGCTGGCCAGTTACCACCCGCGCCTACATTATTTGGTGGAATGGTGGAAACAACTCTACGGCGAAAGCGAAGGCAAAGACGGTAAGGCCATTTTCCCGGTGGGCGTGGGCTTCACGTCGGACCTGCACTCGCTGGGCCAGCTCATCCAAGACGGCGAACGCAACCTGTTCGAGACCGTGCTGGCCGTAGGCAAGCCCCGTCGCCACCTGGCCATCCCCACCGACGGGCAGGACCTGGACAAACTCAACTACCTGGCCGGCCGCCAAATGCACGAGGTGAACCGGATGGCCGAAAAAGGCACCCTCCTGGCCCACGTGGAGGGCAACGTACCCAACATTTTGATCGAGGTGCCCGAGCTAAACGAGTACACCTTTGGCCAGTTGTTTTATTTCTTTGAGAAAGCCTGCGCCATCAGCGGCTATATTTTGGGCATCAACCCATTCGACCAACCCGGCGTGGAGGCGTACAAGGTCAACATGTTCGCCCTGCTGGGCAAAGCGGGCTACGAGAAGCTGGCCGCCGACCTGCGGGCGAAGTTGTAGGTGGAACAAAGGGCAGGCACCGGCCAGGTGCTTGCCCCATGCCAGACTTGTGCTAACTTTAGGGTATGGAAAAGCTAGAGATTGAGAATTTTGCTGGGATACCATCCATGACCTTGGAGTTCAAGGACATCAATATCTTGATCGGACCACAGGGAGCGGGCAAAAGCATCACGGTCAAGCTTTTGTATTTTTTCAAAGGGTTTTTTGAGGCTTTGTTAGATAGTTCAGCCCAGGGAAAATTGTTGAAGAACATCAATAAAGAGCGGGCTGAACGCTTCATAGGATTATTCCCCCGGAAGTATTGGCCTCAATCTGATTTCAGGATTAAGTACACCTCCGGCAACGGCTGGCAAGAAATCATCAGTCATAAAAACAAACTATCTTACACATGTGCTGACTCATGGTTACAAATTGCCGAGATTATTTTTTTGAATCAACGCAGTAGCCTTTCAGAGAGATTGTCTGATTATTTCATGGAGATCGGCGAAAAAGTACCCCCGCCTACATGGTTAGGTTTTTTGAAGCTACATGATCAGGACATCATACATTCAGTTATTAGCAATACAGCCTTTGAACAAATTTTCATTCCCGCTGGGCGAAGTTTTTTCTCTACATTAGCTAATAATATTTTTTACCTAATCAAGCAACGAACCACTATCGATCCTTACTTAGTGGATTTTGGTGAAGTGTACGAAGAAATGCGTGATCTTTATTTTAACGATGACACTGTTTCTGTAGATGGCCTGGAAAACTTGACCGAACCAATTTTAAACAGTAAAATCATTCAAGAAAACAATATAGAATTTTTTCTCCACGCTGATGGGCGAAAAGTAGGTCTTGCTGATGCCTCATCTGGCCAGCAAGAAGCTTTGCCAATTATTATCATCTTAAAAACATTGGCCGCTTACATGCACCGACTTCCAGAAAATGGGGTCACGCTTTACATCGAGGAACCCGAAGCCCACCTTTTCCCCAGTGCCCAAAAAAATATTACCCAGATGTTGGCCCGGGTGTTCAACCAATTGTATCCCCGGCTCCAAATTTTCATTACTACCCACAGCCCGTATTTGTTGGCCTCGTTCAATAACTTATTGGAAGCTGGGCACTTAGCGGCAACCAAGCCTGAAATTGTCCCCACTTTAGCTAACATTGTGCCCCAGGCTGAGCAATTGGCCCCTGGTACGGTGTGCGCCTATCATTTGGCCCAAGGCCAGGCC
>JALONO010000225.1 GCA_025454895.1 Bernardetiaceae bacterium | reverse complement strand
CCCCATTAATCCCAACTCCGTTTGCCAATGCCAAGCCACTAACCTTTAAATTCCTGGGTGGAAAACGTAACGCCCATTCTTTACGTAGAAGACCTGGCCCAGAGTTTATCGTTTTATGTAGGCGTGCTGGGTTTTAAAAATGCCGATTGGGGAGACGATCACTTTACCAGTGTTAACCGGGACAACACCGGGCTTTATTTGTGCAAGGGCGGACAAGGCACCCCTGGTACTTGGCTATGGATCGGCTTTGATGGCGACATCCATGCCTTGCATAAAAGCCTGATGGCCAAAGGAGTAACCATAAAACTTGCCCCGACCAATTTCTCTTGGGCTTATGAAATGCAGGTTGAAGACCCCGATGGGCATGTTTTACGGTTGGGGACCGACCCGAGCGATAAAGAACCATTTGCTGACCAGTAACTTCATTACTTGGACCAAGTAGCCGCCCTCCGCCGACAGATGGCCTAAGCCATTCTCACAACCGCTCCTCCACGTAATACATATCTACCAAGCCCTTGTTTTTGGCCTCCACTTGGCCCCGGTAGCGGCAATAAAAGCGGTTTTTTACCAGTTCATAGGTGGTTTCGGAAAGGTTGACGCGGCCCACCAGGCCGTTTTGTTCCAGGCGGGCGGCCAGGTTCACGGTGTCGCCCCAAATGTCGTAGGCGAACTTGCGGCTGCCCACCACGCCCGCCACCACTGGCCCGGTGTGGATGCCGATGCGCACATTAAACGCATGCTGTTGGCGCAGCTCACGCTCGCGGCGGCGGCGTTCCACAAAGGCCAGCATCTCCAGGGCGGCACTCACGGTGTCTTCGGCGTGGGTGCCGTTGGCCTGGGGCAGCCCGCCCGCGCACATGTAGGCATCGCCGATGGTCTTGATCTTTTCCAACCGGTGGCGGCCGCAAATTTCGTCAAAGGCGGAGAAACATTCGTCCAGTTCCTTCACTAGCTCCTCGGGGCTAATGCGGCCCGCAATTTGGGTAAAACCCTCAAAATCAGTGAACAGTACGCTCACCTGCGTGTACGAGCGGGTGTAGCGGCGGTCGGGGCGGGTTTTCAGTTCGTCGGCCACCTCGCGGGGCAAAATGTTGAGCAGCAGTTCTTCGGTGCGGTTTTTCTCTTTCTCGATGTCGGTCTTTTGCTTCTCGATCAGCTTGTTTTTTTGGCTAATCTCGGTGTTGGTGCGCTTTAGCTCGGCCCGCTTGCGGTTTACGTAGAAGGCAAAAAAGCCGCTGAGCAGCAGCAGCGCGGCCAAAATGCCCCCGGCGGCAATGTAGAGCCGCTGCACTTTTTGCTGTTCGGCCAGGAGGCTCTCCTTTTGCTTGATCACGCCCTGCTGGGTCTCGATCTGCACCTCTTGCTCGCTCAGCGACGACTGCTGGCGCTCGATCACCGTTTCCAGGCTGTCAAGCCGTTTGAGGGCGGCCCGCTCCTCGCGGAGTTGTTGGCGCAGCAGCACCGCGCTGTCGGAGTTGCCCGCCGTGGCCTGGCTCACCTGCTGGATTTGGGCCTCCAACTGGGCTACCTTGGTTTCTTGCTCGTCGCGCAGGTTGGCCACGTTGTCGGCTTGGGTTTCCTGGCCGTAGCGTTGCTGGTATTTCTGGGCGGCGGTCCGGTCGCCCGCCGCCCGGTTGGCCCGGGCCAGCAGTTCTAAAAACGCGAGCACGGCCGGTTGGTTCTTCTGTTGTTGGGCCACTTTGAGGCCCTCCTCCCAAGCCCGGGTGGCCCGGGTATAGTCTTTGCTATTGTAATAAAGCTGGCCGGTTTTGCGATACACCCGCACCAGCGAGCGGTATTCGGCCGTGGTTTGGTACAATTTAAGGGCAGTGTTGTACTGGTTAAGGGCCGAGGTGGTTTGCCGGGCATCGCCTTGGGCATCGCCGAGGTTTTCGGCGGCCAGGGCAATGAGCCGGTTGTTGTTGGCCGAGCGGCTGTGGGCCAGGGCCTTGGTAAACATGTCCTCGGCCTGGTCGGGTTGAGCTTGCCGCTGGTACCACTCCCCGATCTCCAAGGCCAGGCGGGCCGCCCGCTCTTGTTCGCTGCGGTCGCGGCTGTCGGCGTAGGTGCGGTACAGCCGTTCGCGCTCGGCAATTTGCCCCAGGGCAGGCCGGGCGGCTAACAGGCTCAGCCCAACCAGACAACTAAGAAAGGAGGTAAATTTTAGGCCCATCGTAACCCGTAAGTGCTTGATTGCGTCATGAAAGATAAACTCCTTCGTTTTAATCTCCACCCAATAGGGGCAATAGCAAGTAAATAAACCCAAAACCGGAATGTACGATCTCAACTAAAAAGTATTAGAAAGCTGCGTGATGATTTATACGCTAAATGGCCAACTTGCTCGTTTTATCATCTCAAGAACAAAGCCTTTGGTTGATTTACTAATTCTCAAATATTTATAGATCAACTGATTAAACAAAAATACTCACCTCCTATTCCTGTCATTTACTTATCTTTAGAATCTTCTGTTTACCTCGTTCCATAACCCTACAAGCATGAAATGCTGCTTCTTTTTGGCTACTGCCTTGGCATTAGCCTGCATAAGTTGTACTGTAAACGCCCAAAACCTGACCGGTGATATAGACCAGGGCGGACAAATTTTCAAGTACCAACTGCGCCCCCAGGCCAAAGCGGCGGGCCGGTACGACCTCACCGTTGACCTTGCCCAACCGGGCCAGCCGGCCGAGCGGGTGTACGAGAGCTACCTGGCCACCACGGGGGCGGCCAGCCCCGGTAAAACCTTGGCCGTAACGCTCTACAAGGCCTCCAAAGAAAACGGCCGCTGGCTCACCGACCCCAAAAGCCTGGTGGAAGTGGCGTTTGACTACGCCAAAAACGAGGTGCGTTACCGCCAAAGCGGCAGCATCGCGCAGTTTGCCGAGGCCGCCCTCACCGACGTGGTGGACAAAGAAGTGGCCGAAATTACCCAGCCCGAGGCCTTGCAATATGCCCTCACCTACCTGCTGGTTAACTACCCGCGCGTGCTCGTAATCAGCGGCGAAAGTGCCGACCAAGTGGGCCAATTGAGCAGTACGGCCGCCCCCACCGAGCGGGCCAGCCTCAAAATCACGCCCGATTTGATTAAAGTGCCGCTGCTGCGCAAATTCGCGCACGAGGGCAAAAACTACATCCTCAAGCTCACTCTCGGCGAGCGCGGCCGCCACGACTTGGAAGTGCGCCGCTACACCGGCAGCGAAACCGGAAGCGACGTGCTGATTGTGTACAACAGCTACCTGATGCTGCGCGACAGCGTGGCCGACCAAAACAAATACGTGGTGAACCTGCACCTGGCCCTTAACAAAGGTTATACTTGGCTGCCCTACCCGGCCAGTTTTTTAACGTGTAGCTTTGAGGGCAATTCGGCCACCATGTTTTACCGGCCGCAGGGCAAAATCAAAGAATACCAAAGCCCGGCCGCGCCCCGGCTGGCCAAAGTGCCGTCCACTTCCGATGCCATCACCAAGGAAGAACTGGTGGAAACGGCCGTGAAACATTTCCTCACCCACTATCCTAAGTTATTGACTAACAATGAATAAGAAGAAACTGGCCCGCGAGTCGGAAGTGATCATGACCGAAATGGTGCTCCCCAACGACACCAACCCGCTCAACAACCTAATGGGCGGGCGCATGATGCACCTGATCGACATCGCTTCGGCCATTGCCGCCCAAAAGCACTCCAACCGCATTGTGGTAACGGCCTCGATGGACAATGTGTCGTTCGAGTACCCCATCAAACTGGGCAATGTGGTTACGCTGCGGGCCAAAGTAACGCGGGCCTTCAACTCGTCGATGGAGGTATATGTGGAAGTTACCAGCGAGGACATCCCCAGCGGCCAGGCCAAAACCACCAACAAAGCCTACGTAACCTTTGTGGCCGTGGACCAGGCGGGCAACCCCATTGCCGTGCCCGAGCTAGTGCCGGAAACCGACGAGGAAAAACGCCACTACGCCGGGGCTTTGCGCCGCCGCCAACTGCGCCTGGTGCTGGCCGGCCGCATGAAACCCGACGAAGCCCTGGAACTAAAAGCCCTCTTCGGCGAGTGATGCTATACCAAAATGACCCAATGATTGCATGACTAAATGATTGTTCTCATTGACTAACAATCATTTACCGCATACAAAAGCCGTAATCTCAATTTGATTTTTTGGATAATGGGTGAGACTGGGCGCGGTGGCCCGGCCCAACTTACTGGGTTTAGCCGCCCACCAGGGCCTTGCGGCGGGGCGGTTGCAGTTTCTTGCGGCGCAGCATGGCCCGGCGGATGTCTTCCATGCTGCCTTTGGGGATGGACCGGATGAGCGTGCGCGTGTACTCGTGAACGGGGTTTTCATAAATGTCCTCCGCCGCCCCGCTCTCGATGATTTGCCCGTTTTGCATCACCAGTATGCGGTCGGCCAGGAACTTGACCACCGACAGGTCGTGGCTGATGAACACGTAGGTGAGTTGGTACTTTTCTTTGAGCCGGTTGAGCAGGTTGAGCACCTGGGCCTGCACCGATACGTCCAGGGCCGACACCGACTCGTCGCACACAATAAACTTGGGTTGCAAGGCCAAGGTGCGGGCAATGCAAATGCGCTGGCGCTGGCCACCGGAAAATTCGTGGGGGTAGCGGCTAAAGTGGACCTGGCTCAGGTTCACCGTTTCCAGCAATTGCATGGCCATGTCGCGGCGTTCCCGCTCATTGTGGCCAATTTGGTGGAAACGCATCGGCTCCACAATGGCCTCGCCGATGGTCATGCGCGGGTTGAGCGACGAGTACGGGTCTTGGAAAATGATCTGAATGTCGCGTCGGAAACGGCGCATCTGTTGGGTGCTTACTTTGCAAAGGTCGTAGTCGTGGAAGATGATGCTGCCCGCCGTGGGGTGAGCCAACTGCAACAAGGCCCGGCCCAAGGTACTTTTACCGCAACCGCTTTCGCCCACCAGGCCCAGGGTTTCGCCTGGGTAAATATCAAAGGTAACGCCATCTACCGCCTTGACAATGCCCTTGGGCCGCCCAAAAAAGTTGTGGCCCAATGGAAAATGTACGTGCAAGTCGCGCACGGTTACAATGGGGGTTTGGGCGATGAGTTTTTCGTAGCGGGCTTTTACCTCGGCACTGGTTTGGTAGTTTTTGGTGATGGCCTCCCCCACCGAACGAAACTTGTTACCGACAATTTCAATGACTTCGCCACCCGCATCGGCATCCATAAAGTCCGATACGGTGGGCAGCACCTTCAATTTCACGTCTAACCGGGGGCGACAGGCCAGCAGCCCTTTGGTGTAGGGGTGCTGGGGGTTGGCAAACAGGTCCCACACAGGGCCTTGCTCCACAATTTTGCCGTTGTACATTACCAGCACCCGGTCGGCCACTTCGGCAATAATGCCCAAGTCGTGGCTAATGAACAAAATGGCGGTATCGATTTCCTCGCGCAACTCTTGGAGCAGTTGGATAATGCAGTGCTGCACCGTTACGTCCAGGGCGGTGGTAGGCTCGTCGGCAATGAGCAACGACGGATTGCACGAAAGTGCCATCGCGATCATGACCCGCTGCTTTTGCCCACCCGAAAGCGCGTGCGGATAGGTATTGAGAATTTGCTCGGGGCGGGGCAGTTTTACTTTACTAAGAAGTTCCAAGGCCCGCTTTTTGGCATCACCGCTGGTCATGCGGGGATTGTGGAGTTGGAGGGCCTCCACCAGTTGCTCGCCACAGGTAAACACCGGGTTGAGCGAGGTCATGGGGTCTTGGAAAATGATGGCAATTTCGCCGCCCCGGAGCACACGCAGCTCGTTTTCGGTGAGTTGTAACAAATCTACCTCCCCCAGCATGGGCGAATTGTAGAGAATCTCGCCACTGGCTACCCGGCCGGGGGCGGGCACCAGGCCCAACAGCGATAACGCTGTGATCGACTTGCCCGAGCCACTCTCGCCTACCACGCCCAAGGTTTCGCCCTTGCTGATCTTGAAACTCACTTGGTCCACCGCTACCACGGGCTTGCTCGGCCCGTTGGCTGACCGCTGGCTACCAAACTCGATCGTCAGGTTATTTACTTCCAACAAATGATCGGCACGCTCGTTAGGCATTATCTACCAATTGATGAAACTCGACATAAATAACGGCCCTGGGGCCGCAAACAGTATTGGTAATTACAGCCAATACCATTTGTTCACATTGTTAGGTTGCCTGGCCGCCAACTTAGACAAAGGGGGCGGGTAAGTTTTTTGGCAAGTTCAACTGGTATGGTCGGCAACAATGACCCAGCGGCCTTTCACTTTTTGCCATACCAGCGAGTACCAACCTCTAAATTCCTCCTTTTCGCCATTAGGCCCAGTGCGTTCTAAAAAAAATTTACCCACCACAAAACAAGTTTTTTTATCGATCTGCTCGTTGCTCACCACTTCAAACTGGAGCTTGCCCATGCCTTCTTTACCGGGGTAACGCTTGCGGTAGCGGTCTCGCTTGCGGTAGCGGTCTAGGGTGGCCTGCCAGCCTTGGTTAAGGCCCGCCGCGCTCACAAACTTCATTTTGTCTGACTTCCAGTAGTATTCCATGAACCGCTCAATGTTGCCCTGATTCCACGCGGCAAGCTGGGCATCCAACGCCACCTGCACGGCCTGGGTGGCCGACTGGGCGTGGGCCGTGGGCCGAGTAATAAACAGCCCAAAAACGCAACAAATAACCAAGTAAAAACGATAACGCATAACCATTTTGTTGAAGGTGAACCACCAAAGTTAGCTCACCTTAGTGATTTCCCGACTGGCCATTGGTGGCCCCGTT
>JALONO010000224.1 GCA_025454895.1 Bernardetiaceae bacterium | reverse complement strand
ATGGCATAGAGCTTTACTAGTTGGGGCATAATTTGGGCCAGGTCTTCGCTTTGTTTGAGGGGGATGAGCCAGTCGTGCGTGCCGTGCAAAATGCGGATGGGGCACTTTACGTACTTTAGCCACGTGTGGGTGCGCACGGGGTAGCGCAACACCCACTGCACGGGCACAAAGGGCAGGTAACGGCGGGTTACCCGGCTGAGGCTATAATAAGGTGCGTCTAAAATGAGCATCCGAGGGAAGTTGGCCGAGGCCAGCTTGGCCGCAAAGCCCGAGCCCATGGAACGGCCATACACCACGATGCGGCTCTCGGGCAGTTTTACAACGAGTTGCTCGTAAACAAATTGGGCATCGGTTTTGAGGTCTTCCTCGGTGCGCCGCCCCGTACTTTTGCCGAAACCCCGGTAATCGATCATGACCACGTCGAAGCCCCGGCGGGTGAAATCGACCGAATGCTTGCCCCAGCCTTTGATGCTCCGGCTGTTGCCGTGGAAGTAAATGACCAGCCCGTGCCAACCGGCCTGGGGACTTTGGGCCAGCCGTTGCCCGGTTTGGGGGTCGTGGGCGAAAAAGTACAGGCCGTTGATGCGCACACCGGGTTTGATGTCGAAGAACAGTTCTTCAAAAGGGAAATCGTACTTGTACTCAAATTGTTGGGGCAACTTTTCCGGGCGGAACAAAATTTGCTCTTGCACAAAGTACGCCAGCACGTTGAGCGCAATGTAAATGCCCAAAACCAGGAGGATAACCGTGACAACGCTCATAATAAACAAGAAGAAACGGGCGGGAAAGTTACGGCCATCCCGTCGGTTTTAAATGGGGGCCGCCGGGCGGCGGTGCAGGGCAAAGCTGAGCACGTTTAAATTCCCGGCGGCATAGTTGCTCACCCAAGCTTCTACTCGGTCGCCGTGCTGGTACACGGCCACGCCCACCGGGTGCGCGTCGGTGCGGAAGGTGCCCAGCAGGGCCAGGTCGCGGGTGCGGAACACCTGCAACCGGTTTTGGGTGTAGCAGGTAACAAACACCAAGGCCCCGTCGGGCGAGAGGGCGATGGTCCGGGGCTGGGGCAGGGTAGGGGCCTGCTGCTCCACTTTTAGTTCTTTCTTATTGATTTTGAGCAATTTGCCGCCCAAGTTGAGCGAAGCGTAGAGCCAGGGGCCGTGCTGCACCAGGTGGCGCGGGTTGATCCCCGTGCGGATCTGCCCCTGGGGCCGCAGGCTGTCCAGCCCGATAACGCGGATACTGGCCCCGCCCATCTGGCCCACGAACAACTGCCGCCCGTCGGGCGAGACGGCCAGCCCCCGGGGCACGGCCACCCCGCCAATATCGGCCACTTTGCGCCAGCGGTGGGGCCGGGCCACATCGAGCAGGCTCACCGTATTGCTGTGCCAATTGGCCACCAACAGGTGCTGGTGGTCGGGCGTGGGGGCAATTACCTTGGGGGTTTTGCCCGTGGCGATAAAGGGCAGCCGCACCGCCGAGGTGAAATAGGCCCGGTTGCGCCCAGCACTGTCGGGGCGGTAAACCGTCAGTTCGGCCAGTTTGGCAGCCTGGGCCGTATCGGCGGGGGCGCGGTGCAGGTCCCAGCACACCACCCCGCCCCCGTTGTGCAACGACAGCCACAAATAATGACCTTGGATCAAGCAAGCCTCCACGGGTTTTTCTTCAAAAGAAGCGATGGCCGTTTTGCGCGAGTAGCTGTAGCCCAAGCCGGGCGTACCCGCAAATACCAGGCGGCGCAGCAAGCGGCGGCTGGCCCGGTCCAGTTCGCACACGCTCAGGCCGTCGAGGTTGAGGGCGTACACCCGCGCGCCCAGGCTGTCCATGAGCACCGACTTGGTGCCCCGTCCAGTGGCAATCCGCTCCGTGCCCAGCCAAGTGAGGCTGTCCGGTTCGCCCAAGGCGGGGCGGGGTGGGGGGCGGCGCACCGGGGTGGGGGCGGGCGTTTCCGCCGGGGCGGGCAGTTGGCTTAGCAGCGGCCAATGCACCCCGTGCCATAGCAAAATGCCTAGGGTTAAGTTGGCTAGGGCCAAGGCTCCCGCCCAAAACTTAATCATTAAAGTTGCTTCGGTTTTGGGCAAATATAGGCAATTGGTTGAATTACAAATTATTAGGAAGAATTGGGCGCGGGCGGGCCGGATGGCAAACCGGGGCAATACCACCCACTGGGGCCGGGCGGTGGCTGGACAACTTGGCGGCGGCCAGGAAAATTGCCGCCCAATGCGTAACCTTGCCCCTTGATTTGGGCGCGGCCGCCCGCCTCTGTTTGCCATGCTATTTGCCGACATCCCCGGACTGGACGAAGTAAAAGCCACCTTGGTGCGGGCCGTCCATACCGACCACGTGGCCCATGCCCAGTTGTTCCTCTCGCCGCCGGGCGGGGGCGGCTTGGCCCTGGCCTTAGCCTATGCCACCTTTGTCAACTGTGAGGGCCGCGCCGACACCGACGCGGAGGCCTGTGGCACCTGCGCCTCTTGCTACAAAATGGGCAAGCTTATCCACCCGGACCTGCATTTTGTGTTCCCCACGGCCGTTACTAAGCGCGTGCCCAAGCGCGAAGACGCGGTGAGCACCGCTTTTATGCCCGAGTGGCGCGAGTTCCTCAAAACCGGGCTTTATGCCTCGCTGGCCGACTGGGCCGCCGCCGTGGGGGCCGAGAACAAGCAGTGCATCATCCCGGTGGCCGAGGGGCGGAACATCATTAAAACCTTGGCCCTCAAGGCGTTTGAAGGCCAATACAAGATCATGCTCATTTGGCTCCCCGAGCTGATGAACGTAAGCGCGGCCAACGCCATTTTGAAAATTTTGGAAGAACCCCCGGAAAAGACCCTGTTTTTGCTGGTGAGCCAGGCCATAGACCTGATGCTGCCCACCATTCTGTCGCGCACGCAGTTGGTAACGGTGCGGCCCTTCCACGACCACGAGGTGGCGGCCCACCTGCGCGCCCGCTACCCGCAGGTGGCCCCCGAGCAGGCTCAGCAAACGGCCTGGCTAGCCGACGGCAACCTGGCGGAGGCCCAGCGGCGGGTGGCTCTCGAGGCCGATGCCACCCCCGACCATTTCCGCGACTGGATGCGGCTGTGCTTTAAACTAGACCTGGCTGGCCTGGTACGCGAAGCCGATAAGTTCAATGCTTTGGATAAGGAAGCCCAGAAGGGCCTGCTCCAATACGCCTTGGCCGCCCTGAGCCACAGCCTGGTGTGCCAGCACGCGGGCGAGGCGGCCCTGCGCCTGGAGCCGGAGCGGTTGGCGTTTATCCGCAACTTTGCCAAAACCCTTAACCCCCGTAACCTGGCCCCGCTGGCCCAACTGCTCACCGACTGCCTCCACCACCTGGAGCGCAACGCCAGCCCTCGCATCATTTTCTTGGACACTTCGCTGCAAATTTCCCAGTTGTTCAAGCTCAAATAGCCCGTAGCAATAGTCAGCCTATGGGTATGGTAAGGTACTGATTTTGTGTTGGTTATTTCAAGTTTTCAATATTCGTTTGGGCGAATTTTTTAAAAATTTGCTATACCGCATGGGCAAATATGAAATTAATAGCGAGAAAGAAAAAAATGCAGATTTACTAATGAATATGGCCTAGCAAGTGATTAACAACATTAATCAAGGTTTGTTAATGAAAAAATGGCAATAAAAGGCCGCTATGGCCGCTAAATTATTAGTAGATGTGCCTCCTGGAGGCTTTTGGGCATTTTGAGGCCCCAATCCCGAACTATACTTTTGGTGTGTTCCAAAGGCTTTTCTCTGGTAACTAATGAAAATGACAACTGCTCCTTGCCAATTTTACAACCCAACTTAATCAACGCATTTGCCGCCACCTTACCACTTCTAATTCGGGAAAATAAAAAACCCCATCAGATGCTGACAGGGCTTTCCCTAGTAAATATGAAAATGAAAACAACTACAAACCTTCTATCAACAAGTGTGCTAGATTAGGCAAATCATCTTGATTTAACAATTTATTCATGAAAGCCCTGGCCTTATGGCTGGGGTTTGTGTCTTTTTGGCAGACTGGGGCAGGTTAGTCGGCTTTTCGCCTAACTTTGCCCCCTAAATTCAGTGCATGAAAAAGCTCATTTGGGCGTTTTGGCTTTTCTGTGGGCTGCCAGCCCTCACCGCCTGCTACGAAATCCGTGAGGAGGTGGACATTAAAAAAGACGGTTCCGGCACCTATGCCATGATCATCGACATGAGCCAGAGCAAGGACTTGCTCGAAATGGCCATGGCCATGTCAGAAAACAAAGACAAACTGCCCACTTCGGAAATCGACTCGGCATTCGATAAAGGTACCGCCCGGTTCAAGAACATGCCGGGCATAAGCAACGCCCAGCCGATTAATCAGCCCAAAGAATTTGTGTTTGGGATGCGGTTCGATTTTAAGGATATGGCCGCCCTTAATAATGCCTTGCGCCAAAACCCCGAGCAAGCAGCGGCCAACAACGCGCCCGCGCCGGAAGTCTTCAAGTTTAGCAAGCGGACTTTGGAACGGACCAGCCTGTTTCATTTCAAGGAGCTGAACAGCCTGGCCGAGTTGCAAAAGAACCCGGAAGATGCCGAGCAAATGCGGGCCTTGCTGCAAACGGCCACTTATGCCTGCATCGTGAGGGTGGAGGGTAAAATCAAGAAGTTTTCCAACGAAAAGGCCGAACTGGCCTACACCGGCAAGGAAGTGCGGTTCAGTGCCCCGCTCCTCGATTTGATCGACGGCAAGGCCAACTGCGCTAATGTGGTGAAATTTAAATAGTTTTGCGCCGCTTTGGCCTTAGCCTGCCTCGCCTGCCCGCCTGGGCACCTAATCGAACGTGTTGTCAAGTTCTACTGCCTAAATTTATTCACTTAATCCATTCCAATTTATTTCAGTTTTATGCCGTACTTGTTCACTTCCGAGTCAGTGTCCGAAGGGCACCCCGACAAAATCGCCGACCAAATTTCGGACGCCGTGTTGGATGCCATGCTCACCCAAGACCCTGACTCCCGGGTAGCTTGCGAAACCCTGGTTACCACTGGCCTGGCCACGGTGGCGGGCGAAATCACCACGAAGGCTTATGTGGAAATCCCTGACGTGGTGCGCGATACCATCCGCCGCATTGGTTACAACAACGACCAATATCGGTTCGATGCCGAGTCGTGCGGGGTGGTGGTAGCCCTCCACAGCCAGTCGCCCGATATTGCCCAGGGGGTAAACGAAGGCGAGGGCCTGCACAAAGAGCAAGGCGCCGGCGACCAAGGGATGATGTTCGGTTACGCCAGCAACGAAACCCCGGAGTATATGCCCATGACCCTGGCCCTGTCGCACCGGCTCATGCGCGAACTGGCCAAAATCCGCAAGGAAGAAGCTCATTTGATCGGCTACCTGCGGCCCGATAGCAAAGCCCAAGTAACCATCGAGTACTCCGACGACCACAAGCCGGTGCGCGTGCACACGGTGGTGGTATCGACCCAGCACGACGACTTTGCCGACGAGGCTACCATGCAGAAGAAAATCCGCGAGGATGTGCTCAAGGTGTTGATCCCCCGGTGCATCCCTGCCCATTTGCTGGACGATAAAACCATTTTCCACATCAACCCCACGGGCAAGTTCGTGATCGGCGGGCCGCACGGCGACGCTGGTTTGACGGGCCGTAAAATTATCGTGGACACTTACGGGGGCCGCGGTGCTCACGGTGGCGGGGCTTTCTCGGGCAAAGACCCCTCGAAAGTGGACCGTAGCGCGGCTTATGCCGCCCGCCACATCGCCAAAAACCTGGTGGCGGCTGGCGTGGCCGACGAGGCTTTGGTACAAGTATCGTACGCCATTGGTGTGGCCGAGCCGGTATCGATCTTTGTTAACACCTACGGCACAGGCAAAGTGGGCAAAACCGACACCCAAATTGCCGATATGGTGGCTAAAGTGTTTGACCTGCGCCCCCGGGCCATCGTGGAGCGTTTCGGTTTGAAAAACCCGATCTACTCGCCCACGGCGGCTTATGGCCACATGGGCCGCGAGCCGTATGTGCAAGAGGTAGAACTCTTCCGCGTGCAGGTGCGCGAAAACGGGGCCACCAAAGAAGAAGTACGCCGCCGCGAGAAAGTGGCCGTGCAGTTCTTTGGCTGGGAAAACCTGGATTATGTAGAAAAAATCAAATCGGCTTTGAAGTAAGCCCTGCGGATATTTTTGAATAGTTAAACGAGCAGTCCTGGAATAGGGCTGCTCATTTTTTTCTTTAGTACCACGAGTATATAAGTTGATAACCCCAACGTCCGTTCCCCACCCAAGCGACTGCTTAAATGGGGAACGAGCGTTTGTGCCAATCATTACTCTACCACGATCTGGCGGACGGCCTGTTGGGAGCGGTTGTAGAGGGCCAAGCTGATCACGCGGCAAGGCCCGATCGAGTTAGGTTTTACCGGCTCGAACAACACCCTGACCTGTCCCGAGGTGGGGTTGGGGTAGGTAACGGCCGTGCGCACGCAAGGATTGCCGCAGTCTTGGCAATCGAACAACAAGTCAATGCTGCGCGGACACCCTGGGTTACTCGGGTCAGTTGCGGTGAGCCGGACGAGGGACTGCCCGATGTCATTGCTGGACACGATGAGCAATTGAAAGAACGGGCTGTAAGAGGCGGTGGCCAGCCCAGCTATCACACTGACGCTGTAATCAAAAGGTTGGGGCGACACCTCAAAGCCATAGGAACCACCCGGACAAATCTGCATCCCCGGATTGTGGCCCCGGACCACAATGGGCGGGATCGGGCCCACTTGGATATCGAACCGCAGGCGGATGGGGTCGCCGCCGCAGGGGCTGGGCCAGGTGGCCTGCAACCAGCCCGGCCCCTCGGCCCCCGCTTGGGTTACCGTGGCCGAGTTGCCGCTGCCCGTTACCTGGAGGTTGGGGCTGGCCGACCAGGTGAAGCCGGCCGGGAGGGTGGAGCCCGCCAGGGTGTAGTTACTGGCCCCGCTGGCCAGGCAGACGCGGGCCGGGCCGACGATGTTGCCGACAACCCGGCGTAGGGCGGCGGCGGCATTGACCCGGCCGTAGCCCATGCGTGGGTTCCAAGTACCGTTGGGGTAGCCCGGGGTAATTTCATAGCTGCCCAGCCCTATACCGGGGCTTGGCTTATCGCAGGTCTGCTCGATGATGTCGCGCACCTGCTGCTGGGTGAGGTTGGGGTTGACCGAGAGGAGCAGGGCCGCGATGCCCGCCACCTGGGGAGTGGCAAATGAAGTACCAGTTTGGCTGGTATAATCAGAGTTGCCATATCCCGCGTTGCCCGTAAGGTCAGTGCCAAATATATCTTCGGCGGGGGCTACAACGCTCAACTGGGGCCCCCAATTAGCTTGACTTGAATATTGGTCGCGATTATTGGTGCCCCCCACGGCGAGTACTTGGGGCAAACTTGCCGGATAAGCAATGAAATTTTCCCCAGAACTGCCAGCACCACCCACTACCACACAACCCGCCCTGCCGCCTGGCCTTGGCCTACCGAGTGTAGTGGCATTGATAATGGCTACATTTAAGTTAGTGGTGAATAACCCTGCTTCACCAAATGACATAACGATAACATCCGCCCTATCTTGCTGCCAAATCCAGTTAATGCTGGCCGTGAGCAACTCCGAAGTTTGAGTGATAGGGGCAAACTCGCCATCTCCTATATAGAACCTAACCGGGACTATTCGGCAATTATAGGCCACCCCGGCGGCCCCTACCCCATTGTTGCCCCTGGCCGCCGCCACGCCAGCCACCAGGGTTTCATGACCTCGCCTAATTCCTCTAAGAATGTCCGCATTGCCATTATTATTGTTGCCTAAAGCATCAAACCCATCCAGCATGTTCGGGGCCAGGTCAGGGTGGTTGCGCTGTACCCCATTGCCGACAACGGCGATCCTGATGCCAGGGCAGCCCGTGGTCATGGCCCAAGCCTCGTCGGCATCAATATCCGCATCGGCCAAACCCTGCCCCTGGCCGGTATTGCGCAGGTGCCAGGCTTCGCCAAGCCTTAGGTCATTGGGCCAGGCCGCCTGGTTTGGCTTTAAAAACAGCAGCCAGTTCGGTTCGGCGAAATCAACCAAACCCGACTCCTGCAGCCGGTTGGCAGCCTCCAACACATTGAGCGGTGCGGGCTGGATGGTACGAAAAATCAGCGTAGTGGAATCGTGGAGATGATAACGCTGCTGCGCCAAGCCTAGCTCTTTTGCCTTGGCCAACAGACGCGCCAACGGGATTTTTGCCGACGGCTTTACAATCACCTCATCCAACCAAGCCCCGCCAGGTGCCGATTGGTTTTTATCATCCGACATAGCCAAAACCGGGCTAACCGAGAGAAAATCGGGCATGCGTTGTTGCATCTCCCTCGCAAATCCCGATACATCAGCTACCTTGGCGGTATCGATGGTAAGGAACATTGTTCCAAGCTGGGGGGCGATTTTACTGGTGAGGCGCACCCGTGCATCGCTGGCAAGTTGGGCCGCGCCCACCTTGGCCCCTTCCCGTAAACGTACCACCAATTGATCCCCCACGGTTCGGTAAGCCACCCGTTTGCCCTGATAGTAACCGTATAAGGATTGGCCCACGGCGAAGCCGTGCCATAGCCAAAGGCTTAGCAGTAGAAATAAGTGTTTCATGAAATTTAATCAGTGTTAGAATTTGAAAAAGTCGGTTTGGTACTGGTCTTTCAAAGGATTGGTTGCTCTTCGGACCAAACATGGGCAAGCGGCCACACTGCCAAGTTTTGGACATGCGCACAGATCACGATTGCCAGCAAAGCAGCCGGGAACCGTTAATTACAACCTGTGGAAACTCGGCTAGCTAGTGGACGATCTCGTACACGATCGTGGGTTTGAAGGGCAGCTTGGAAACGAGGGCAAAGTAGCTCACCAAGCCTATGGAATGGGATCCGAAGGAATTATACTTCAGTTGATAAAGAATAACGTTGCACCGCCAATGGAGTGATTGCTCGGCAAAGCTCCTTGTAGTTAGTTTTTGCCCCGCGATAAGGGTGTAACGGCTAAAATCGATGCTGGTGGGGATTGTGGCATCGCTACAGTCCACCCAGCGCTCCAGTTCGGCCTGGCTGTTAATGATGTACTCGGTCACGGGCAGCGGCAGGCCAGTAAGGTCGCGGGGGCTTTCGCGGTTGCGTATATCGCACCACGTTCTGAGGAGTAAAGTCAAATCTTCTTTCAGGGGGATGATATCCCCCACTTCTTCGGTACACGGCTGGGGCTCGCGGCCGCAGCCAAAGCCCAGGGCCAGCCAACAGGCGGCCAGGAGCAAAACGCGCTGGGTTCGTTTCATCGGTTTTTTGGTTACTGGTTTTGATGTCGCTAAATTAGGACGGAATATCGGATTAACAATAGTTGCGGGCTATTTTTTTCTACGGGGGGGGATTTTTTGGAAATAAATATAATGATTGGGTGGTTTACTAGCTAAAAAATAATTTAGATCGCTGATTATCAAATAGCTATACCCCGGGTAAACCCAGCGGCGTTGGCCACCTTGGCGGGGTCAAACGTGAGGAAGGCCACGCCCAATTGCGGGTCCACCTCCCCGAGCTGGCGCACCCGCGGGTCGGCCCGTAGGCGGGCCATCGCCTCGCTGGCCGCAACCCGCCCCGCTTGCTCGCGGGGAAGTTGGACCACCAATTGATCCCCGGCTGGGCAGTACTCCACCCGTTTGCCTTGGTAATAACCGTACAAATTTTGGGCAACAACAAAGAAGGGCAACGCCGCCAGGGCCGTTGCGAGGCAAAATATTCGCATGTTCGGATAGATTGAAGTTTAACGTTCGCTGACGTGGTACACGATGGTCGGCTTGCCGCCCATTTTGGGCACGACGGCAAAATAGGTCAGCACTCCTACACGTGTTGAAATCGCCCCAATGAGGTTGATTTCGTAATGGATAACCCCACATTTATTTGCTAACGATTGGGTTTCAACAAAGCCAGCTTGAGCAAGGAATTTTTGGCCGGCGATCAAAGTGTAGCGGGTGAAATCAATATCCGGCACCCGGGTAGCCGGGCACCCCACCAAGGCCCGGAACTCGGCAGGGCTGTTGATCACGTACTCGGCCATGTCGGTTACCGGCCCGTCGGGATTGATTGGTCTTGCCGTTTCGGGTATCAACCAACAGTTGTCCAGCAAAAGGGTGGTGAGGGCTTCTTCCAGGGGGATGGGGGTGCCCACTTCTTCCTCAATACAGGGCTGGGGCTCGCGGCCGCAGCTAAAGCCCAGGGCCAGCCAACAGGCGGCCAGGAACAAAACGCGCTGGGTTCGTTTCATCGGTTTTTTGGTTACTGGTTTTGATGTCG
>JALONO010000223.1 GCA_025454895.1 Bernardetiaceae bacterium | reverse complement strand
TACCGCAACGTCATCATCATGATCACGGACGGTATCGAGTCGTGCCAGGGCGACCCCTGCGCCATCTCGTTGGGCCTGCAAAAAAACGGCATTGTACTGCGCCCGTTCATTGTGGGCCTGGGCGTGGGCAAAGACTTTACCTCCGCTTTTAGCTGCATCGGCAAGGCGTACGATGCCCGCAGCGGCGAGGATTTCCGGGCCATTTTGGCTTCGGTGGCCCGGCAAATTTTGGGCCGCACCACCGTTACCGTCGAACTCACCGACGAGGCGGGCAAGCCCTTGGAGAAGGATGTCAACCTCAGTTTCTCGAACAACATCACCCGCGACCCGGTGTACGACCTCATCCATTGGCGCGACGGCAAGGGCAAAACGGACACGCTGCTCATTGACCCGGTGCTCACTTACGACCTGGCGGTGGGCACCATCCCGCCCGTAACCAAAACCGCCATCGCGCTCGAGGGCGGGCGGCACAATACCATCCGCCTCAAAGCCCCCCAGGGCACGCTGCGGTTCAATATCAAAACTCCCAAAGAGTACGGCAACCTCAAGGCCATTGTGCGCAAGCCCGGCGAGGCCGAAACCCTGCACGTGCAAGACGTAACCGCCCTGGAAAAGTACCTGGCGGGTAGCTACGAGGTAGAAGTGCTCACCTTTCCGCGCGTAAAGTTCAAAAACGTGAACATTAGGCAGGGCCAAACCACCGACCTGGCCGTGGACCAACCCGGCGTGCTCAACATCACCCACCACTTCGATGGCATCGCGAGCGTGTACGCGCTCGAGCCGGGCGGAGGGCAAACCTGGGTGGAGAATTTGACCCTGGCGGGCAAGGCCGCCAACATCCCCCTGCAGCCCGGCCAGTACAAATTGGTGTTCCGCGCCCACGAGGCCAAGGGGACCAACTACACCGTGGTGAAAAAGTTCATCATCGGCTCCGGCCAGGCCGTGGGGGTCGATATTCTGAAATAGACCTCCTGCATATTAGAACATGTTTTGGATTTTTAAATGTTTGAATATCAGCAACTTATTTTGATCCGGTTTATCGCAGCCATAAGCCGATCAAAGTAATGTAAGTAAACTTAATTAGTTGAATATCAATGTTTTGAAATTCCCAAACAAAATCTAAGGTTGGCCCAGCCACACCCGGCTTTCGGTGGTAAAGTGCTGGCTCCGCACTTTGAGCGCGTAAATGCCGTTTTGTGGTACGCCGGGCTCCCAGCTAACCTGGGTATCCAGGGCGGTTAGGCGGGTTTGGGCTACCGGGCGGCCCAATAGGTCCAGCAGATCGAGCCATACAGGCTGGCCCAGGGCCTCGCTGGCTAGGCGCAAATACACCGTGCCCGCTTGGCTAAATACGGCCGGGCCACGAGGCCGTTCGCCTTGGGTTTCCTGACTAGTACGCAGGTAAAACCGTTGCCGGTGCCAGCCCGCAGGCAGTTCCAGGGAGTGTTCCATCCCGGCTGTTAGGTAGTAATACTCCCCGGTTTGGCGGTCCTCGATAAAAAACCGTCGCTGGGCGGGGGCTTCGGCCCCGAGGGCAAACGTGTAAGGGCCGCCCCGGTTCAGCCGGATGCTGAGGGGCAAAGCGAAAGTATCGGCTAGGGCGGGCGGGGGCAGGGCCGCGTGCGCGTAGCGACCGTTCAACTGCTCCACCGCTAACGAGAGTGGTTGGGTGCCGTCCAGTTTCTCGGCATCGTAGAACCAGTCTTCACCCTGGGTAAACCGGGGGCTTAGGCCCACCACCAGTTCGTCATGTAGCCCGTCGGGACGTTGTAAGTTTAGCACTAGCCGCTCCAGGTCATCTTCTTGCCTAAAAAACGAAGTATTCAGGGCCGTCCGCTGGCCGTTGCGGAATCGTACCGTGCTGTTGGTGGCACTGGCACTGCGGCGCACAAAAAAGCCCTGCCCGGCGGCCATTACCTGGTTATGGGTGCTCAAACCGCTGATGGTGAGGTAATTGCCTTGATCCAATGATTGATTTTCGCCGTTCCAAACCCAGACTACGCCAGTGAGATGGGGGTTGTCGGCCAGGAAGGTGGCCAGGTGGAGGCCGCTGGGGTAAGGGTTGCCCAGCAGGTTGTAGCCCGCCCGGCCCGGCTGCCCCAGGCGCGTGAGTTGGTTGAACACCACGTCGCCGTTGTGGGGTTGACCGCTAAATCCGGTAAACGCCGCGCTGGTAATGGCATAGCCCCGGCCGGTTTCCATCACAGCCTGGGCCGGGAGTCGGGACCAGCGCCCGCCCGGTTCGTCGTAGTAAAAGCGGAAGGCGGCATCGCCGTCGTTGAAATTGGCCAGCGGGAAGCCTCGCACCGGTGAGGCCCAGTAGTTGTAAGCCCGCCCAGGGCGGCCGTTTTGCAACTGCCGAAAAATGCCCGCCATCTCGCCCTGGGTGCTACCCTCGGCTTGGACTAAGGCCCCTTGGGGTTCTACCACCACGGTGCTGTACGGGGCCTGGCTCAGTTGGCCGTTCACTTCTATGGCTTGGCCGTTGGCTATCTGTAAAAAGCCCCCGGGTTCCACCCTCAGGTCGCGGCAAGGGAAACTACCCTCACCCACGGCCCCGCTAGGATAGGTTTTGCCATTGGCGATCACCGCGTTTACCCAAGCGTTAGGCCGCCCGTTGCTCCAACTGGTGCCCATCCAGGTAGTGGTAACGGGGGCGTTGGCCACCAGGCTGGTGTTGCCCGCCAGGTTTTTACGGTAGCCCAGCAGCCATTGGTAGCCATTATCGGGGCCAAAATGGCCATAGGCCTGGGCAATGGTGGCGGTGTGCCCCAAATTATCCGCCGGTCGCCCGGTATTAAGGCGGGCCGGGAAAGCCGCCGTCCGGCCACAGGCCGCGTCGGGCGGTTGGTTAAAGCGGGCCACAAAAGCCGCTGCGTTGTCGGCCAGGGGAAACTGTTCGTCGTTTTCGCTCTGCCAAGCTAAAAAAGGCAGATGTTTGAGGGGGCACACGGCCGCCGGCGTGCTAAAGGTGCTAATAGCCGGGCTAACTAACCAAGCTGCGGTAAGCCAGGCCGGATATTGCTGGCCAAACTGAAGCACACCCGCCGCCCCCAAGCCATAAGCGGTAAAGTACACGCGGTCGTTGTCGGCCCGCAGTTGTTGCGTGTAGTGTTGCACTGCCCTAAACACCCAGGCGGTGTTCCAGCGGTTGGGGGCCCCGGGGGCAAAATGAGCGGCATCTTGCTGGGGCGACACCACGATCATGGGGAAGTCCTGGCCTCGGTGGGCCAGCCAGGCCGGCGTGCCCACCAGGCTGCCCGGCCCGGTTAGCTTAGCGGCAATGTCTTGATTGCCAAAACCTTCGGACCCGTGGAGGACAAAAAGGATGGGCCAGCGGCGGTTGGGGTCGTCGTCGTATTCCCGAGGGAAGTAAACCAGGCAGTTGCCCAGGGCGGGCGCGCCGTTGGGCTCCCAACTGACCTGCTGTACGGTTTGCGACCCGCCCCATTGGCCGCCATTGGGTGCGCGCTCGGTGATGGTTAAGCTGAGGACGCTGTTCGAATAACGCCCCTGGCCGTCATAGACTTGGATATTGAGTTGGTACTGGCCCGCATCGTTGAACTTGGGGGTCAGTTGTAAGGTGGCTTGCCCGGCGGGGCCAGGTTGCACTTTGGCAAACGGCAGGGCCGGGGCCAGTTGAAACGAGTAGTTGAACCGACCTTCCACATGGGGGCGCAGGGCCTCGCGCACTTGCTCAAAAATAACTTGGTGGCCGGTCTCGAACACGTGGATGCCGTCGCCCACGTCGTAGCGGGCGTCAATCCGGTAGTCGTTTTGGACATCGGCTAGTTGGTGGAACAGCGGGATGGTGGCCGGGCCAAATTCGGCCTTGATCAACTCCGCTTGGCTGAGTTGCTGCCGGCGACGGGCAGCGGCCAGGGCATCGGTGCCAAAGTTGCGGGGCTGAGTGGTGGTTACCAGCAACTGGATCGGGCGGCCATCCACCGTTTGGCGGGCCACCAACTGCTTCAGTCGACGGTAGTTGGCCAGGGTTTCGTCGTTGGGTAGGCCAGCGGCCACGTCGTTACTGGGCAGGTTGATGATGATGATGTGGGGGTTAAGCGACAGGGCCTTGGTGATATTGCGCTCCGGGTCAATCGGTTGCCGCCCGGGAGTGCTCTCGTCCAAGATCACCGAGGTGGAGTAGCCGCTCTTGGCCAAGTTGGTGAGGGTGTGGCCCACGCCCAGCCGGGTAAGGTGCGTATTGAGCCGCCCCACCCATGAGTTGGTGGCCCGTAGTTCGGGCGAGATCCCGGCCCCCTCGGCCGTGGAAGAACCGAGTACCACAATGCGGGGTTGGGCGATCAGCCCGGTCAGGTCCCGGTTACTCACTTGGAGGGGCAAGTTTAGCGTTGCTCCTTCGGCAAGGCTCACGGGGGCGAGGGGGGCCAGACGCGGGGGTGCGTCCTGGGCGTGTGCGGGCGAGGCGGAGAAGTTCACCCACCAGGCAAGCAAGGTTAAAACGGGTAGGATTTTCAACATAGGAGAGCAAGGCAGATAATAGAAATGAAAAGACCATAACCCTGTCCGAAGGATTGGTTGTACGATCCCTCCGGTTTACCGATCTAAAAGCTGGTAATGAAACACAATACTATACAAACGTCTGTTTATCAACAGATTGAAGGTTTACTAATTGTTACTTCGCTACTAGGCTGGCTATTAGGGGGCATCCTTCGTTATAAATTAACTTTGGTTGCAAGCAGGGGCGGATAGACAAGGATCGCTGTGATCAGTTGGGGCGGCTCAACAACCGAAGCATAGGTTGTAGGTCGGTAAGAAGTGGATAAGAGCCTTTCTTGTTGAATGATGGAAAGATGTAATATCCAGCATCAAAAATAAGGATCATGAATTCACGAGCAAGTTTTTGCCCATGAATTTTACGAAAAAATTTTAGCTTGAAAAGCTAATCAAGAAGTTTTTTGGTAAAAACCCTGGATTGTAGAAAAACTCGGGGCTAGCATCACGGTTACGGCGGCTCAGTTGCGGCGGGCAAAAAATGTATGGATGTAAGATTGAGTGATTTAAGAGGGCCTCGGCGGGGGGGTTACCGCCCGTAAACCCAGGCCAGGCCCATGAGCAGGGCGTTTGCTCCCAGTAAAATCCACAATGGCAAGGGGTTAGGGGCTAATAGCTCGGTTTTTTCGTCGATTTTCTCGGCCATGGCCTGGCTCACGGCCGACAAGTTTTCCGCGTTAACTTCCTGGCCTTTGGTCGCTTCCAACAAAATATCGGCAAAGGGCACCTGGCTGATGAAGTACCCAGCAATGGCCCGTACCCAGCGCGGCAAAAGGCCCAACCACCGGGCTGGTTTGGCCAGCAAAGTTTTAAGTTTTTCGTAGTTGAGGGTTTTCTCGGCCCCGGCTTGCAGCATTTTCTGCAAAAGAAACTCGATAAACCCCGCCTTTTTGCGGTTGAGCACGTAACTGAGGCCGCTGCGCACGCCGTAAGCCTTGCCCACCAAAAAATAGACGATGGGCACCAGCAAAGCGAAACCAAGGATGATCAGCGTAACCAGTTCGGTAATGGCAGCACTAGCGAACAACATGACCAGGGCAAACCCCCAGTTGAGTAATATCCCTAAGAGGAAAATCCCCAGCAGGCTGCGGGCGGTTACCCAACCGGCTTGGGCGGCTAGTTTTAAATTTTCTTTCCAGCCCAGGCCCAGGGCGGTTGACGGCGGTTTGGGTGGTTCCATCTTAGATAAAATGACTTAATGATTTTATGATTAAATGATTGTTTATCAATTATTTACAGCGTTAGAAATCGGCAATTTCCGCCTTTACAGCGATTATTTGTAACAACCGCACGTAATCCCTAGCGGAACAACCAGGCTCAATGCGAATCGCGCTTGACCTCCGGGCCGGAGCCGCCTTGCAGAAAGTCGAGGTCGGCACCTAGGTGGGCCTGCTGCACGTGCTGCACGTACATGCGCACGTAGCCCCGGTGGTAGCCTAGGTCGGTGGGCACAAAGGCGGCCCGGCGGCGGGCCAGTTCCTCGTCGCTCACGTGCAGGTGCAGGCGGCGCGCGGGCACGTCCAGCGTGATCAGGTCGCCGTTTTGCACCAAGGCCAAGGGGCCGCCCGCCGCCGCTTCGGGGGCCACGTGCAGCACCACCGTGCCAAAGCCGGTGCCGCTCATCCGCCCGTCGGAGATGCGCACCATGTCGTGTACACCCTGGGCCAAAATTTTGGCGGGCAGTTGCAAGTTGCCCACCTCCGGCATCCCCGGGTAGCCCTTCGGCCCCACGTTTTTGAGCACCAGCACGCTGGTAGGGTCCACGTCGAGGGCGGGGTCGTCCACCCGTTTCTTGTAATCGTCGATGTCTTCAAAAACCACTGCCCGGCCAGTGTGCTGCATCAGGGCGGGCGTGGCGGCGGGCGGCTTGATCACCGCCCCGTCCGGGCAGAGGTTGCCAAACAGCACGGCCAGCCCCGGGGCAGGTTTAAACGGCCGGTCAAACTCGGCGATCAGCTGGCGGTCGTGGCAAGGCGCGCCCTCGATGTTTTCGCCCAGGGGCCGGGTGGTTACGGTGAGGGCATCCAGGTGCAGCAGGTGGCGCATTTGGTTCATGAGGGCGGGCAGGCCCCCGGCGTAGAACAGGTCTTCCACAAAGTGCTCGCCGGAGGGTTGCACGTTGGCCAGCAGCGGCACCCCGGCCGAGAGCCGGTCGAAGTCGGCCAAGGTGAGGGGCACGCCCACCCGGCCCGCAATGGCCAGCAGGTGGATAATGAAGTTGGTGGATCCGCCCAGGGCCGCCACCACCCTAATGGCGTTCTCGAACGCCGCCCGGGTGAGGATGTCCGAGGGCCGGATTTGGGACTTGACCAGGGCCACGGCCCGCATCCCGGCCAGGTGGGCCAGCACCTTGCGGCGCGAGTCGGCGGCGGGGATGGTGGCGTTGTCGGGCAGGGCCAGGCCCAGGGCTTCCACGGCGGCGGCCATGGTGCTGGCCGTACCCATGGGGGCGCAGTGCCCCGGCGAGCGGGCCATCGCGGCCTCGGCGGCCACAAATTCCTCCTGGGTCATTTTGCCGGTTTTGAAGTCTTCGGTAAACCGCCACAGGTCCGAGGTGCCGATTTTGCGGCCCTGGAACCGCCCGGCCAGCATAGGCCCGCCCGAGAGCACCAGGGCGGGCAGGTTCACGCTGCACGCGCCCATCACGAGCGAGGGCGTGGTTTTGTCGCACCCGCACAGCAGCACCACCCCGTCGATGGAGTTGGCCCGCAGGCTTTCTTCCACATCCATGCTGGCCAGGTTGCGGAACAGCATGGCCGTAGGCTTGAGCTGGCACTCGCCCAGCGACATCACCGGGAACTCGAGCGGGAAACCGCCCGCTTCCCACACCCCGCGCTTCACGGCCTCGGCCAGCTCGCGGAAGTGCGCGTTGCAGGGCGTGAACTCCGAAAACGTGTTGCAAATCCCGATCACGGGCTTGCCTTGGAACAAATGGTGCGGGAAACCCTGGTTTTTCATCCAGGCCCGGTAAATAAAGCCGTCTTTGCCGGTGCGGCCAAACCATTCTTGGCTGCGCAGGGGTTGCTCTTCCATGCTCAATTGGTTTTGCGGCCTCCAAGTTGGGGGGATTTTGGGAGAAAACCAGGGATGGAGCGGTGGATTGCGACTTGCGGAGTTGTAGCCAGC
>JALONO010000222.1 GCA_025454895.1 Bernardetiaceae bacterium | reverse complement strand
CACGCCCAGCACCGAGGCCACCGAAAACGCGGCCATGATGATGGCCATGCCCTCGCTGCGGTACTTGTAGTCGATCAGGTCGCCCACGATGGAGAGCACCTGCGAGCCGAGCAGCCCGCCAAAAATGCCCGCCACGATGCGGGCCAGCATCATCAGTTCGTAGTTGGGGGCCACCGCGCACGAGAAGGTGCCGATCAGAAACCCGATGTAAGCCCAGGTGAGCACCCGCTTGCGGTCGAAGCGGTCCACGAAGAACGCCGCCAAAAACCCGGAAATGCCCGCGCTGAGGATGGGCCCCATGGGCATCATGATCATAAAATCCATAATGTTGGTAAACTGTACGCAAGCCAGTAAGTAGAGGATGAGTTTTTGCTGTTTGCTCATAAACATGAAGGCGCGGCTGAAAAATTTAGCGGTAAAAAACGAGGCTTAATAAAACCCCCGGAGGCCGACCCTTCTCTTCAAACACCACCTGCCAAAAAAAGTTTCCCCGCTGGGCAAATGATAACTTGGAACCCTTGCCTAACTTATGCCCATTATTTACCTCACGCCTCCCAAGCCTGTATGAACCGCCGCCAATTTATTGAACGCACCGGGGCCGCCGTGGGTGGCCTCGCCCTGCCTTGGCCCGCCGCCTCGGGCCGGGTCATGACTGTTACCGGCTGGCGTAACCAGCGTCAGCTGGGTTTTACCCTGCCCCACGAGCACGTGCTCGTCGATTTTGTGGGGGCCGACCGCATTGCCCCGGGCCGTTACCAACCCGAAGAGGTGTTTCGCCTAGCCCTGCCCAAGTTGCTGGCGATCAAACAACTGGGTGCGCAAACGTTTATCGACTGCACGCCCAGCTACCTGGGCCGCGACGTAACCCTGCTGCGCCGCCTGGCCCAAGCCACGGGCCTCAACCTGGTAACCAACACGGGGTATTACGGGGCGGCCGGGCAGAAATTCTTGCCCGCCCAAGCCTACACCGCTGGGTGCAGGAGTGGCAGCAGGGCATCGATGGCACGGGCATCCGCCCTGGTTTTATGAAAATTGCCGCCGACGATGGCCCGCTCAGCCAAGTGCAGCGCAAAATGGTGGAGGCCGCCGCCCTGGCCCACCAACAAACCGGCCTTAGCATTGGGATGCACTGCGGCGGGCGCGGAGCCGCCCAGGAAGCCCTCGAGATCGTGGCCCAGCGGGGCGTGGCGGCGGCGGCCTTCATTTGGATCCACGCCCAAAACGAGGGCCGCCGCGAAATGCACCTGGCCGCTGCCCGAGCCGGGGCCTGGGTCGAGTTTGATGGGATGCACCCGCTCTTCCAGGCCATTGATGCCCAGGAGCAACACCTCCATTTCCTCCAAGACTTTAAGCGCGAGGGGCTGCTGCACCGGGCTCTCATTTCGCAAGACGCGGGCTGGTACAACGTGGGCCAACCCGAAGGCGGCAAGTTCAGCGACTTTACCGATCTGTTTACCCGGTTTTTGCCCTTGCTGCGGCAAAACGGGTTCACCCAAGCCGAACTGGACCTGGTGTTCAACACCAACCCCTACCAGGCCTTTGGTGTGCGCAAACGGTTGGTTTAAAAGGGTTGCTCACAAAGGCGCGAAGCCGCCAAGATGGTTTTAAAAGGGTTGCTCGCAGAGGCGCAAAGTCGCGGAGGTGGTTCGGGATGGTTTCTCGCAAAGGCGCGAAGCCGCCAAGGGCAGTTCGCAACTTTGCGTAACATCTGGCTTTCCCGGCCTTTTCCCCAACAAAAAACCCAGCCGAAGCTGGGCTTTGCTTTGGGCCACGGGCCCAAGTTTATATCAAAAACAAATGGAGATTGCGTACGCTTGATGTTATAACTAATTGACAATCAAGAAAAAAATCATGCAATCATGCAATCATGCAATCATGCAATCATGCAATCATTAAGTCATTCAAACATTAGTTGTTCATGGAGGTCAAAAACTCGTCGTTGTCTTTGGTGCCTTTCATGTTGTTGAGCAAGAAGTCGATGGCTTCGTTCGAGTTCATGTCCGACATGTACTTGCGCAAAATCCACACCCGCTGGAGCGTGTCGCGGTCCAGCAGCAGGTCTTCGCGGCGGGTGCCGGAGGCAGGCACGTCGATGGCCGGGAACACGCGCTTGTTGGCCAGTTTGCGGTCCAGTTGTAGTTCCATGTTGCCGGTGCCTTTGAATTCCTCAAAAATCACCTCATCCATTTTCGAGCCGGTGTCGATGAGCGCGGTGGCGATGATGGTGAGCGAGCCGCCGTTTTCCACGTTACGGGCCGCCCCGAAGAAGCGCTTGGGCTTATGCAGCGCGTTGGCATCCACCCCGCCCGACAATATCTTGCCCGACGACGGGACCACCGTGTTATAAGCCCGGGCCAGGCGGGTAATGGAGTCGAGCAAAATCACCACGTCGTGGCCGCACTCCACCATGCGTTTGGCTTTTTCCAGCACAATGCTCGATACTTTCACGTGCCGCTCGGCCTGTTCGTCAAAGGTAGAGGCCACCACTTCGGCGTTCACGCTACGGGCCATGTCGGTTACTTCCTCGGGGCGTTCGTCGATGAGCAGCACCAGCAGGTACACCTCCGGGTGGTTTTTGGCAATGGCGTTGGCGATCTCCTTGAGCAGCATGGTTTTACCCGTTTTAGGCTGGGCCACGATCATGCCGCGCTGGCCCTTGCCAATGGGCGAAAACAGGTCTAAAATTCGGGTAGAGTAAGCGTTTGCTTTGTAGTGCAGGTTCAGTTTCTCCTCGGGGAATAGCGGCGTGAGGTACTCAAACGGCACGCGGTCGCGCACTTCTTCGGAGGTTTTGCCGTTCACGGTATCCACGCGCAGCAGGGCAAAGTACTTCTCGCCTTCTTTGGGCGGGCGGATTTGGCCAATCACCGTGTCGCCGGTTTTGAGGCCAAACAACTTGATCTGCGAGGGCGACACGTACACGTCGTCCGGGCTGGCCAGGTAATTATAATCCGACGAGCGGAGGAACCCGTAGCCATCTTGCATGATCTCGAGCACGCCTTCGTTGGTAATGATGCCGTCAAAGTCGCGCACCGATTTTTTGGGGCCGCGCTGGTGCGGGTAGTGCATTTCGCGCTCGCGCTGCACGGGCGGTGGCTGCGGGCCTTGCTTAGGCTCCGGCGTGGGCACCACCTCGGCCAGGTCCACGGGGGTGGGCACAAAATCGGCCGGGGTTAAGTCAGTGGCATCAATGATAAAATCACTGGTAACGGGGGTGGCCACAAATTCGTCTTCGGGCACGTCTAACCCGCCCAGGTCAAGGGGTAACTGGGTTTTGGGCAGTTTTTTATCAAACTTAGGTTGGTTTTTGCCCTGCTGGTGCTGGGGTTTCACGTTTTCGCGCTGCACCCGGGGGCGTTTGCTATCGTTATCGCGGTCGCGGTTTTGATTGCGCTCGTGGCCGCCGTTGCCAAAGTTGCGCTCGTTATTGCGCTGCTCGTTAAAGCGGTTGCGGTCGTTTTTGGGGCGGTCGTTGTTGTTGAAGGGCTTAGGGTGGCGCTCCTGGATTTTTGGTTCGGGTTGTTTCAGCGGGGCCGACTCTTGTTTGGCCGACAGGTCATCTTGGTCGGCCGGAGGGGGGAGCGGGCTTTCTTTGCCAGCTTCCCGGTTTTGCCGGAGCTGCAATTTGGGCAGGGCGGGGGTTTCGGCCACCACTGGGTTTTCCTCGGGTAAGGGTGGGGGCTGGAGCACGTCCTTGGCGGGCAATTGGGCGTCGGGCAGCACGGCTTGCTGATCCAAAATCTTGTAAACCAGTTCCTTTTTGGCCAGTTTGCTCACATTTTTTAGCCCTAAGTCTTCGGCAATTTGCTTCAGCTCAGATAAGAGTTTGAGGTTCAACTCTTCAATGTTGTACATAATCAATCAATGATAGGTGGGTAAAACGGCACACCGACGTGTAACGTTTTTTCCGAAGATTTTCGGAGAAAAGGAAATTCGGGATCAAAAAAAGATGTGTTACGAGGTGGAAGGGCGTTCAAATGACCCACAAGGAAAGGGGGGAGAACAACTTCACGAGGAATAACACCGCAATGGTAGGATATTACCGGGTTATTTACAAATAAGTTGATGGTAAATTTGGGTTTTGAGTTGATTTTTTTCAAGATTCCGGCCTGGGCAGGCTCTTTCCGACTTTTGCGACCGACAACGCCCGGCCGGCCGGCTTTTTCACGTACTTTTACCCAGCCTAGGCAAGCTGGTCCGCTTGGGCCAATCGGCCCGGTTTTAACCTTTATTTTATGACGCCTGCCCAAATTTTGGCCATTTTACGGCAAAGCCCCACCTTGCAAAACGTGCCCCAGCCGCAACTAGCGTGGCTGGTGGCCAACGGCGAGTTAATGACCGTGCCCGCCCACGAACACCTGCACGTAAAAGGCGACCCGGTGGACTGTACGCATTTTATGTTGGCCGGGTTGATGCAAATTTACTTTGTGCAGGCGGGCCAAAAGCGGGAATACTCCCTGCTGGAGGTTCATGACTTGGCGGGCACGCTGCCCTTTTCGCGGATGAAGGTGGCCGCGGGCTACGTGTTGGCCTTGGAAACCTCCACTTTGCTGTGCCTGCACCGCCGCCATTACCCGGCCATGATTGCCCAGCATTACGAACTCACCGAGGCCCTGGTTCACGAAATGACCTCGCGGGTGCGGGAAAACGCGCGGGTGCTCCAACAAAACGAGAAAATGATGTCGCTCGGCAAGCTCTCGGCCGGGCTGGCCCATGAGCTAAACAACCCGGCGGCGGCCATTGTGCGCAGTGCCGATGCCCTGCAAAAGCACCTGGCCAACACCCCGGAGCGGTTTAAAAAGGTGATGCACATTCAAGTAAGCGACGATGGGGTGGATATGCTCAACCAGTTGATCTTCAATAAAATAAAAGATGGAAAGAACCAACCGCTGAGCCTACTGGAGCGCAACCAGCGCGAAGACGAACTGCTCAACTGGCTGGAAGACCACCAAGTAACCGATGCCTTCGACCTGGCCCCCATGCTGGTGGATTACGGCTTCACCCCCACCGAGCTGGCCCAGTTTGCCCAGCAATGGCTCCGCCCGGACGACGTGGACCCGGTGATGAACTGGGTAAACAACAACCTGGTTACCGAAAAAATCGTGAGCGAGATTGGCGAGGCCGCCAAGCGGATTGGCCAGATTGTGAACTCGGTGAAATCGTACACCCACATGGACAAAGGCGCGGGCAAGGAGCCGGTGCAACTGGCCGAAGGCATCCGTAACACGCTCACTTTATTGGCCTACAAACTCAAGAGCAAGAACATCAAAGTAGTGTTTGACCCGCCCGCCAACTTACCGCCGGTGATGGCCCTGCCCGGCGAACTGAACCAAGTGTGGACCAACCTGATCGACAACGCCATTGATGCCCTGCAACCTGGCGGCCAGTTGGAGATCCAGGTGGCCCCGGAGCGCGAGTTTGTAACGGTGAGCATCATCGACAACGGGCCGGGCATCCCGCCCGAAATCCAGGATTTGGTGTTCGACCCCTTTTTTACCACCAAAGAAGTGGGCAAAGGCACCGGCCTGGGGCTAGACATTGCGCGCAACCTGGTGGCCCAACACCAAGGCCGCCTCACCCTGGAGTCGCGGCCGGGGCGCACCGAGTTTATGGTTTGCCTGCCCCAAGCTTAGCCCAGCCGTGAATTGGCGCAACAATTAAAAAAGCGGCGTTGTTGATTTAAGGGTATTGATTTTCAAATGGTTCTTCTCCAACCAATTGGCATCAACCTCGCTTAAATCAAGTAGGATTTGGTATTGACCCATCTATAAATAATTAACAATCAAGCGATTAAATCATTAATCAAAAATAACCTGCATTTTTTCCGCATTGAGCGGCTTGTGGATGAAGCCCCGCACGTTGGCGTAGGTCTGCGACTTTTGGTAGTCGGCCGGGTTGATCGACGAAGAGAGCATGAACACGTCGCATTGCAGTTGCAGGGTTTCCAAGGCTTCCAAAAACTGCCAGCCGTTCACCTCGGGCATCACAATGTCGAGCAAAATCACGTCGGGCAAGGCTTCGGGGAAATCGCGTAGGAGGTCCAAGGCCAGGCGCAGGAAAAACTTTACGCTCACATCGGGCTGGTACTTGATCAATAGCCGTTGGGTGATCAGGTTCACCAGCGGGTCGTCGTCCACCAGCATCACGTTCCGCACCAGCCGTTTGCGCCGCGGTCGGTTAAATACGTCGATTTTTTGATATAGAGCGGGGGTGAGCGACTGGGTCATTTCCCTCATCACTTGGTCCAGGGTCTCGGCCGCACCGATCAGCTTTTGCACGATATCCTCTTTGTCCGCCACCTCCAAGCCCCCCAAGGCCAGTAATTGGGCCAGCCCCAGCACGCTGGCCAGCGGGGCCCGCAGCTTGTGGGCAGTTAAAAAAGCAAACTCGGCTAACTGCTGGTGCTGCTCTAAAATGCGCTCTTCGTTGCGGCGCTCGTGGTCGATGTTATGAGCATTGAAACACACCCCAATGATCTGGTCGGCATCGTCGCGCACGGGCACAAACCTGACCTCGAACCAGAGTTTAAAATCGTCCGTGATATGGATTTCCCGCTTTAGCTGAATGGTTTGCCCGCTGAGGGCCAGGTCGAAATCCCGGAAAAAGTCGGGCTGCTCGGCGGGGTGCGAGTAGTCGGTGAGCAACCGGCCTACTTCCAGGCTTTTGCCAAACAAATCGCGCACATCGTGCCTGGCCCGCCGGTTGAAGGCCAAAATCCGGCCCTGGGGGTCCAGGAAAACGTTGACGTCGCTGGTGCTGTCGTAAATGGCCCTGAACCAGCTCTCCGACTGGATCAGCCGCTCGTTCTGGGCACGCTCGCGGGTAATGTCGTTTTGGATGGAAATATAGCCCTCCAGTTCGCCCTCGTCGTCGAACAGCGGCGATACGTAAAGGCGCACCCAATAGGGCTGGGCTTGCTTGGTATAGTTGAGGATTTCTTCGGTAAATGGCCGGTGGGCCGATAGGTTTTGCCTCATCCGGGCGATCACGAGCGCGTCGCTATCTTGGCCCTGCAAAAACGAGGGTCGCTGGCCTTGGCATTCGGCCAGGCCATAGCCTGTTACGCGGGTAAAGCCGTCGTTTACCCACTCTATTTGCTGGCTAGCATTGGTGATGATCACCATGTTCTCCGTTTTTTCGGCCACCAAGGCTAGCCGGCGCAGGTCGCTTTTTTCAACTAAACTGCCCACCAGGTTGTCAACTTGCTATCGGTAATTTGTTACGTGTTAACGGGATAAATTTAAATAAATTATTTTATCACTCAAGTATTCAACACTTTGTGGTTGTGAATGTTTGCCCAAATCGCTGGCCCGGTGCGCGGTACTAAGGTGCTTTGCTTTACTTTCGCCGATATTTATTTATAAACCTCATGAGCGAGCAAATCATTTTCTCCATGAACCGGGTGAGCAAAATTCACCCGCCAAATAAACAAGTATTAAAGGACATTTACCTTTCTTTTTTTTACGGGGCCAAAATTGGCGTATTGGGCCTCAACGGGGCGGGCAAGTCGTCGCTACTGCGCATCATTGCCGGGGTGGACAAAAATTTTAACGGCGAGGTGGTGTTTTCGCCCGGCTACTCGGTGGGCATGTT
>JALONO010000221.1 GCA_025454895.1 Bernardetiaceae bacterium | reverse complement strand
CACCTACTCGCCCGTGAGCGGGGCCTTGGTAAAAAAAGACACGGTAACCGACATTGTCGACTACCTGCAAAGCCTGCCCGAGGGCACCCGCTTTATGGTGCTGTGCCCGTTGCTGCGCCGCCCGGAGCGGTCGCTGGCCCAGGAACTCAACATTTTACTCCAAAAAGGCTTTACCCGGGTAATGGCCGGAACCGAAACCCTGGCCATCGAGGACCTGCTGGCGCCCTGGCCAAACGCAAAGACCTGGCCGAGCTACACATGTTGATCGACCGCAACGCGGTAAAACCCGACGACGAGGACAACCGCTACCGCATGGCCGACTCGGTGCAAACCGCCTTTTTTGAGGGGGAGGGTAACTGCCTGCTGCGCGTGTTGGGCCAAAACGGCCAGCCCGACGAGGTGCGGAGCTTCTCCGACCGCTTCGAGGCCGACGGCCTGGTGTTCGAGGAGCCAAGCGTGAACCTGTTCAGCTTCAACAACCCTTACGGCGTGTGCAAAACCTGCGAGGGCTTTGGCACCGTCCTAGGCATCGACGAGGACCTGGTCATCCCCGACAAAACGCTGTCGGTGTACGAGGGGGCCATTGCCCCCTGGCGCACCGACAAAATGAGCGAGTGGGCCCAGCCCCTACTGCGCAACGGCATCCGGTTCAATTTCCCCATCCACCGGGCCTACCACGAACTTACCCCGGCCGAGCGGCAACTGCTCTGGACCGGCAACGAATACTTCCAAGGCTTGCATGACTTCTTTAAATTCTTGGAAGAAAACAACCACCAGATCAAGTACCGGGTCATGCTCTCGCGCTACAAAGGCAAAACCGTTTGCCCCGACTGCCGGGGCACCCGCCTGCGCAAAGATGCCCAATACGTCAAAATCAGCGGCCGGTCCATTACCGACCTGGTGCTGCTGCCCATCACCGAACTGGAAGCGTTTTTCCAAACCCTGGTGCTCGAGGAGTTTGAGTGGAAAGTGGCCAAGCGCATCCTCACCGAAATCCGCAACCGGCTGGGCTATTTGGTAAAAGTAGGGCTGGGCTACCTCACCCTTAACCGGCTCACGGGCACGCTAAGCGGCGGCGAGTTCCAGCGCATCAAGCTGGCCACCTCGCTAGGCAGTGCCCTGGTCGGTTCCATGTACATTTTGGACGAACCTAGCATTGGCCTGCACCCGCGCGATACCCACAACCTGGTGCAGGTGATTAAAATGCTGCGCGACCTAGGCAACACCGTGATCGTGGTGGAGCACGAGGAAGAGGTGATCCGCCAGGCCGACCAGGTGATCGACATTGGGCCGGGGGCCGGCTCGCTGGGCGGCGAGCTGGTGTTCCAGGGCAACCATGAGCAACTGCAAACGGCCGACAGCCTCACCGCCCGCTACCTTAATAATAAAGAGAGGATTGCCCTGCCGAAAAACCGCCGCCCCTGGAGCCAGTACATCGAAGTGCGCGGGGCCCACGAAAACAACCTCAAAAACCTCAACGTCAAATTCCCCTTGCACGCGCTCACCGTGGTTACGGGCGTGAGCGGTAGCGGCAAAAGCACCCTGGTGCGCCAGGTATTGCACCCGGCCCTCAGCAAACTGCTGGGCCAGGCCGCCCCTGACGAAACCGGCAAAATGGACGGGCTGGGCGGTAACCTCAAAACCGTGAAACAGGTAGAGTTTGTGGACCAAAACCCCATTGGCAAGTCTAGCCGCTCCAACCCGGTTACCTATGTGAAGGCTTATGATACCATTAGGCTGCTGTACAGCGAGCAGGCCGTGGCCAAGCAGCGCGGCTACAAACCAGCCACCTTTTCGTTTAACGTGGAGGGCGGCCGCTGCGAAAACTGCCTGGGCGAGGGCGTGGTCAAAATCGAGATGCAGTTCATGGCCGACCTCTACCTCACCTGCGAGGTGTGCAAAGGCAAGCGGTTCAAGCAAGAAGTGCTCGATATCACGTTCAGGGACAAAACCATTTCCGACGTGTTGGACATGACCGTGGCCGATGCCCTGCAATTTTTTAAAGACCAACCCAAAATAGCCCGCAGCCTCCGGCCGTTGGACGAGGTGGGGCTGGGCTACGTACGCCTGGGCCAATCTTCGGGCACGCTGAGCGGGGGCGAGGCCCAGCGGGTCAAACTTGCCTCATTTTTGGGCCGGGGTAAAGATGCCGACCACATCCTTTTCATCTTCGACGAGCCTACCACCGGCCTCCATTTTCACGACATTAACAAGCTATTGACGGCCATTAACGCCCTGGTGGACGAGGGGAATTCCGTGCTCATTATCGAGCATAATTTGGAGGTGATCAAGTGCGCCGACTGGATTATTGACCTTGGTCCCGAGGGCGGCCTGCAAGGCGGCTACACTTTGTTTGAAGGAACCCCCGAAGAAATGGCAAAAAGTGGTGAAAGTTACACAGCTCAGTACCTGAGGGAGAAGCTCAAGGTATCTTAAAAAAATACAACACAAGGCAGGGTAAATCATAGCAAGCCATTGTAATAATCGGCCAATGGATTCGTTTTTATTAATATCCCTGTAAAATACCACAAGTCATTCATTTCCTTCTATAAAAAGCGGATCGCATATTTGTTTATCAACAAAAATTGCGTAAACTTTGCATACCAAATTACACAAGTAAGCAACCTGTCAAACTTATTGTTGTTGAACTTACTCCTTTGTTTTTCCCAATTGTGTTTATCCTCTCTGGTTATATGAGAAAGTACCTTCTACTTACACTGATCCTTATGGGTAGCGGCTTTGGTTTGACCGCTTATGCTCAAGATGGTTTGGCTTTTTATGTGGACGGCGAAAATATGCGCCGCTCTGGCCAGCACGAAAAAGCGATCAACGAATTTGTGAAAGCCCTGCAAAAAGAACCAGGCAATCACAAGTACCTCTACGCCAAGGCGCAGTCGGAGTTCCAACTCAAGCGCACCGAGGCCGCCTTGGTAACCCTCAGCGACGCGATCAAAGTGAAAGCCGACTTCGTGCCCGCTTACACCATGATGGCCATGATCTACAAGTCGAAAGGCGATTTTGACCGGGCATCGTCTTACTATGATCTGGCCTTTGCCCACGAAGAAGACGCTAACAAGAAAATTCAATACAAGTTGTTCGTGATGCAGAAATACATCAAAGAAGGCAACTACGACCAAGCTTACGTAAAAGTTCAAGAAGCTCGCCAAGTGGCGGCCGGTAACGAAGCCGTGGTGTACTTCTACGCCAAGATCAGCAACAAACTGGGCAAGTACCAAGATGCGCTGGATGCCGTAAATTCTATCGAAGAAAAAATTAAGAACGCCAAGCCCGAGGTAAATGCTAAGTACTATTACGAAGCAGGTTATGCTTTGTACCACCTGGAACAATATGCTCAAGCCAAGCAAGTGTGGGAAAAGGCCAACTATGGGCCCTTTAAGCCCCGGCTGGAGCGTTTTGGGGCCAAATATTTTGGCAGCGTGAGCTTGGCCTATTTCCAGTTTTACGAAAACGATTTGGCCAAACAGTTCGCCGAGCAGGCCATTAAAGTGGACAAAGAGTTTCCTACTGGCCATGTGTTGCTCGCCCAATTGTCGAAACGCGCTATTGACAACGCGCCCACCATTGCCAACCTGAACAACGCCGTAACCACGGCTAACGATCCGCTCAAGAAGTTGCCATTGCTCATCCAAGTGGCTGAACTGCACCTGGCCAGCAACAACCCCGACGAAGCGGTAAAAACCCTGGATCAAGCCCTCGCCGCTAAAAACGATGATCCCAAGGCCAACATGTTGAAAGCTACCGCCTTGTACAAAAAAGGGGCTTACAAAGAAACGATTGACCTGGTGCAGAAAAACTTACAACTTCGCCATGATGCCCTCACCATCGCCCAATTCAACTTTTTGATGGGCATGGCTGCCCGCCGCCTCAATAATTTTGAATTGGCCAAGCAGGCATTTATGGTATCATTGCGCAGCCCGCTTAAAGATGCTACCGAAGTAGAGTTGAAGGCCATTAAAGATTTTAAATTGTTGGAAGAAGAGGAAGGAGTTCCCGCCAATCCTGCCGATGGTACGCCTACCAACAACGGCAATGGTAAATAACGATTTTTGTTGTTCATAGATTTTCCCTTATTAAGTTCCGGGCCTAGCCCGGAATTTTTTTATTTTGCCCGGTTGATTTTTTATCCCCTTCCCTGGCCTCCTGTTTTATACTAAACTCAAATGGAAATTGCGTGTTCTTGATACTATAAATGATTGATAATCAAGCAGAGCAATCATTTGGTCATGCAATCATTAAATCATTTTAGTATTATGTTCAATATGTTACCCGCCATTGACACCCACTTACACGTATGGGATTTGCAGGCCAACGCTTACGCCTGGCTGGACCAGGCCTCCGCCTTGCTGCAACGCAGTTTCTTGTTGCCGGAAATTGCCCCGCAATTGGCCGGGGCGGGCGTGCAAAAAGTAATTTTGGTGCAGGCGGCCAACCACCTGGGCGATACCGATTATATGTTGGCCCAAGCAGCCCGGACCCCCTGGGTGGGCGGAGTGGTGGGCTGGCTGCCGTTACTGGAACCTGGCCTGGCCCAAGCCGAGTTGGACCGCTATGGTCGCAATGCCCACTTCAAGGGCGTGCGGCACCTGATCCACGATGAAGTGAACCCGCGCTGGCTGCTGCAACCCCCCGTGCTGGAAAGCCTGCACCTATTAGCCCAAACGGGGCTGCACTACGAGGTGGTAGGCACGCCGGTACACCTGCGCTGCGCCCTGGCCGTGGCCGAGCAAATACCGCAACTGCCCCTGGTGCTAGACCACCTCTGTACGCCCCGCCTCGGTGAAAGCTGGGACGAATGGCGCGACCTGCTGGCCGCCCTGGCCCGGCATCCGCAGGTTTATATCAAAATCTCCGGCTTGGGCACGGTATTGAACAAAGGCGCGCTATGGGGAGCTACCGATGTGGAGGAAATGGTGGGCTACGCCCTAGCCCAGTTTGGCCCGGCCCGGGCTATGGCGGGCGGCGACTGGCCGGTGGCCTTGTTAGCTGGGGAGTACGGGGCCGCCTGGGCCAATTACCGCCAGGCCCTGGCCACCCTCCTACCGCCTACTGAACAAGCCCAAGTGCTTTGGCAAACCGCTGCCGGGTTTTACCGCTTGGCGGGTGGTTAAAGCTGCCTCTTCCCTCTCTACCAGCTGCTCAGCTTTCATTGCCGCTCAATTATTCTATTAACCCCATAAACCGCTTCTCTTTACATGATTGACCCCTGGGAAGCTGTCAGGTATTGAATGCCCAAACCCTGACATGGAATCATACCAAAACCAAATAACGATTGCACATTCCCTATCTTGTAAATGATTGATAATCGAGCGGAACAATCATCCCTCCATACCATGATTGGACTACCTTGCTATCAAAGCGTAAACAACAAGATGAGGAAGATGACGAGCCAAGCGGCATCCAGAAAATGCCAGTAAACGGCTAGCATTTTCATTTTAGTGCGTTCGTATTGGCTGCTGAACACCAGCAGGGCTTTTACCGGATCGGCGGCCATACGGTGGGCTTGCCGCAGTTGTGCCCAATTAAACGCCAGGCCGCCCAGCAAGTGTAGCAAGTGCAGGCCGGAAAGCGCGTAGAGCAAAGTACCGGTGTTGTTTTTGGTCAGTTTTACTCCATCCCCGAACATTTCGTACCAGCCCAGGCCTTGCGATAGGGTAAATAGCACCCCACAAACCAACAACCATTGTAGGTTCTGGCGCAGGGCCTGCACCTGGTCGCGGGCAAAATTGGGGCCTAGGCGGCTGGCCAGCCAACTGGCTACCAAAATCACCAGGGTGCTGAGCACAAAGAACTTGGGCACTACCGCATGGCCCAGGCCGCGCACCAAACTCATCACCAACGACAGCAGTAAGAAGAAAAACAACAAACTGCTACCCATGATGGCACTGTAAAGCAGCATCAGGTGTGGATGCAACTTCTCCAGTTTTTGCAAAGGGCCAGATACCGACGAACGCGCCATTGAACGGGTCAATTTTTTGGTTATTAGCAGAACCGATCGCGCAAGCAAAAAGTTTGTCCTGGCATTAGCGCGGCCCTGACCAGCCGTTTGTAACCGTCCATTTTTTCGGTAATTTAGAGGCGGTTTCTTAAGGCACTAACCCTCCATCACTTCCTCATTTTCGCCATGTTCGACGACCAACTGCTAGGTACCAAACAAAAAGCCCTCAAAATCAACCTGGACAAAAAAATCTACGGGTCTTTTGCCGAAATCGGGGCAGGCCAGGAAGTGGCTTCCATCTTCTTCAAAGCGGGCGGGGCCTCCGGCACCGTGGCCAAAACCATGTCGGCTTACGATATGACGTTCAGCAACGCCATCTACGGCGAGGAGACCAGCGGACGCTATGTGTGCGAAAGCCGCCTGCACAAAATGTTTGACCACGAATACCAACTGTTAGTGGAGCGGCTGGATGCCAAACGTGGCGATAGCACCAACTTTTTCGTGCTGGCCAACACCGTGGTGGCCCTTAACTACCAAAAAACCAACGAGGGCCATGGCTGGATCGGGGTGCGGTTTCAGCTACACCCCCGCACCTCGCCCAACGATGCGGTGATCCACGTTAAAATGCACGACAACGACACCCTGTTGCAGCAACAAGCGTTGGGCATTATTGGGGTCAATTTGCTGTACGCCTGCTTTTATTACCACCACGATACCGAAAAATTCGTGCGCTCGCTCATGGACAGCCTCACCCGCGACCGCATGGAGGTGGATATGGTGCGCCTCTCTGGCCCCGACTTCAAACCGGTGGACAACCGGCTACTGAGCCTGCAACTGGTACAGTTTGGCCTTACCGATGCCGCCCTGTTTGGCCCGGACGGCAATGTGCTGCAAGC
>JALONO010000220.1 GCA_025454895.1 Bernardetiaceae bacterium | reverse complement strand
ATCTAGGGCCGCCTGCTGTTCTTGCGGGCTAAATGTGCGGGCATTAGCCCCAGAGCCCACCGTGAGGGGGACAAAAGTGAGTTCATCAGCCCGGTTGGGTACGTAGAGCAAGTCGTTGATCTGGCCGTCGCCGTTCAGGTCGTTACCGTAGATGTAGCTCAACTTCACCCCACTGTTGTGAACCATGCCTAGGGTAAAGGTGGTAGATCCACCACCTTTACCACCATAGTTAAGCGTGTAATTAAGATACCCCACCACGCGGTGGCGCAGGTCGTTGTCGGCAAAAGCGGCTGTCAGGTAGTTCTGGCCAAATAAGGTTGGCATATTGGCCTGTACAGTGCTGCCTACCGACTGCATATCACGGGCCAGACCGTAAGTGTAGCCCAGCATAAAGCCAGGGAACTTATCGGGGGCGCGCTCCAATTTGGCCGTGATGGTGTAAGAACTGCCCACGTTAGTGTTCTTGAGTACAAAGGCATTAGAGATGGCCGGGTTGGTAAAGCGGGCGGCAGCCACATTAGTTGTAACGCCAGAACCTGGGAAACGATCGCGGGTATCTGGCCCGGTAAAGTCGCGGTCAGGAGCACGCAGGTTAGCATCAATGTAGCGTAGTGCGTGGATATTACGGTTGAACAGAAGCTCCAGGGTGCCCACTATGCCAAACGGCAGTTTTTGATCCACGGCAATGTTGCTGCGCCAAATGGTCGGGTAGCGCAGATTCTCGTCGGTGGCATTGATGACGTAGGGCGGCAAGGTCTCAATGTTGGTGTTGGTCGGGCGGAACCGGGTTGGATCTAATGTAAATGGATAGTTCCTTATTGCATTTGGGTCTGTTATATTTAAAATAGCGGTGTTTACCCCGTTATTACCAAGTTGGTTCGATACCAATACCTGAGGAATCCGCGATACAAAAATGCCTGTGCCACCACGGATCTGAGTACTTTTATTATTGAACACATCCCAGTTGAAACCCAAGCGCGGCGACAGCAGCAAGCGCGGACGGGGGAAGGCACCCGTATTCACACTGTAAGGCTGGTTGTTTTCATCGCGGAAGGTAAGGCGCCCCACTACCGGATTAGCAAATTCAGCAGCAGTAGCGTCGCTGTACACAAACACATCGCCGCGTACCCCAGCGGTTAGCTTAAAGTTGTCCACTACTTGAAACTCGTCTTGCAGGTAGAAGCTGTAAGTGTTTACTCGCAAAATTTGCAACGGATCAACCGCGCCAGGCAGCAAAGAATAACGGTAGTTAAAGCGATTATAGGTTACGGGAGATGTGGTCAAATTAGGATTAGCAATGTAGGCTAAGGCGGCGGTTTTAAAATCCTCAATCGAGTTGAACACATACGAGCCATTCGACACCGGGAAAAAGAGGTTGTTAGATACGAACCGCTCAAACGAGGCCCCGAAAGTGAAAATATGCTTGCCCGCGAAATAGGTAAGATTGTTGGTCAAGTTGAAGGTGGAATAGTTCAACTGGTTGCTTGGGGTAAACGGGTCAAAACCGATGGAGGTATAGGTAGTTCCGTCACGCAAGATGTCGATGCTTGGGAAAAGATCGGTCTTGTATCGACGGTCTTCGTTCTGATAGTTATAGGTGGCAATAAAATTGTTGGCCCACTTACTGTCAAAAGTCGAGTTCAGTTCGGCCGCCAGAGAGCGGGTGTTGTCCTGGATAATGTAACCTGTATTTTCTGGCGAGATGGCCAGCGGCAGGTTCGTTCGGTTACCATTACCAGCGGTCTGGCTACTGTTACTATTACTGATGATCACATCAGAATTCGAGTTGTGGTTTGAGTAGCGGATCGCCAGTTTATGCTTGTCGTTAATGTTGTAATCGATCCGGAACAGGGCCTTACTGCTCAGCGAGTTGTTATTGAAGTTGTCCAGCGCGCCCAGGCTGCGGTTAAAGTTGGTCTGCATAAACCGATCAAGGTCTTGCAGGTCGGCCAGGGTGGTGCGGGACACGTTGCCAGTAGCCCCTGGTTGGTTGGCTACCCAGTCCAGCGCGGGGGTAGCACTTTGGAACCGCTCATAGTTGACAAAGAAAAACAACTTGTTTTTGATGATCGGGCCGCCGAGGCGCAAGCCCCAGGTCTGTTCTTTCAACTGCAACTGGCCGGGGGGCAGATCCTGGCCCTCTACCTTCTTGCCCGTTAGGCTACTGCTGTTGCGGAACAGGTGGTAGGCCGAACCACTGAGTTCGTTGGTGCCCGAACGGGTAACGGCGTTGATCCCCGCCCCGGCAAAACCCGACTGTCGCACATCGAACGGGGCAATGTTGAGCTGGATTTCTTCCAAGGCATCTATCGATACAGCCGTGGTGCCCGTCCGGCCCCCAGCCTGGGCAGAGCCACCCAAACCAAAACCGTTGTTAAATACCGCCCCATCAACGGTAAAATTGTTCAGGCGGCTATCCTGGCCCCCAAACGAACGGCCATTACTGTAAGCATTATAGCGCACAATATCATTGCCCCCGTCCGGTCCGAGTTGAAGGTGCTGCTGCGCTCGCCGGTAACGATTACCTCGGTCAGTTGCTGGCTCTCCTCCGAAAGTTTTACGTTCAAATCCACGGCGTTACCTAGGCTCAGGTAAATGCCCTCTTGGGTATTTTCCTTGTAGCCCACAAAGCTCACCACCACTTTGTATGGGCCACCGATGCGCATGCCGGGGATGGTGTAGCGCCCATCGAGGTTGGTAGAAGCCCCGTAGCGCGTGCCCGAAGGCGTGTGGATGGCCACTACGTTGGCCCCCGGCAGGCCCTCGCCCTTGTCGTCGGCAATTTTGCCGGTCAAGGTGGCGGTGGTTACCTGGGCAAATAAAAAGTGTTCACCCGCCAAAACGAGGGTGAACACCATTAGCACTCTGAGTAATGCTTTCTTCATACTAATCGGTTTTTAATTCGTTTGCAAAGTTACGGCCCGGCCCCGGTGTAAGTCAAGCGGCAATGTTAACAAATTGCTAATTCAATTGGACTATTTTGTCATCATAAACAAAAAAAATAAACCAAATATAAAATTTTATTTACCAATTGGTGAAGATAAAAAGAAAAAGACCGTTTGTGCTAGCACAAACGGCCCATGTAAGGTTAAGATTATTTGCTTACTTTCTGATGCCCAGCTCGGCAATGATGGCCCGGTAGCGGGCCAGGTCTTTGCGGTGCAGGTAATCGAGCAGGCGGCGGCGCTTGCCCACCAACTTGAGCAGGCCCAGCCGGGTGGCGTGGTCTTTTTTGTGCTCTTTCAGGTGCTCGGTCAGGTGGTTGATCCGAAAGGTGAACAGGGCGATTTGCGACTCGGGCGAACCGGTATCTTGCTCGCTCTTGGTGTGGCCATGCTTGGCGAAAATGCCCTTGCGGACTTCTTGATTAATGTACATGGTGGTTACGGTTTACGATGTTCCGCCTGCCTGAAGACCTTGTTCCAGCGGCCAGCGGGCATCAAGTTTGATAAAAACGAGCGCAAAATTAGGGGCCGAACCTTTAACCGCCAAATCGGCGGCGACTTTTGCCTAGCGCAGGGCCTTCATGGTTTTGGTGTTCACGAACAACACGTCGCCCACTTGGTCGTAGCCCTTGAACACCTCCTCGCCGTTGTGCTTCACCGCCTCGGACCGGATGCCGATGATGGTCAAGTCGGCCCGGCGCGACTTCTGGTTGATGATGGTCTTGGTGTCCACGTTCTCCTTTTGGGCGATCAGCTCCACATTGGCCGCCGAAATGGGCAACCGGCCCGAGTTGATCAATTCCATGATATTGGCCTTCTGCTCGGCCAGTTCGTCTTCGGGGCAAATGGCCAAAATCTTGATATTGGCCTCCCGCCAGTCGGGGTGGCCCAGCAGAATATAACCCAGCAAGATCATCAAACTGGCGTTTTCGTAGTCGTTGAAGGTGATCCAGATGTCGATTTCGTGGTGGTAGCCAAAAGTGCGGTCGGAACTACCCAGCACAATCGCATCAAAATCAGTGGCTTTGATGAGCTTGAGGTTTTCCACGATGTCTTCCAACTCCTCATCGGCCGAGTTTTTGGCAAACTCGAACATGATCAGGTTGTTCTCTTTGCCCGTGATGCCGGGCAACTGTACCACTTGCGAAATTGCCGCCTTCAACGACGGACTGATGAGCGTGTCGATGTAAATGTTGCTGTGGGTCGTGTCCGACATTTGCACCAGTTGTTGCAGCGCGTCGTTGGCCTTCTTATTGGTTTCTTTCGACAAATAGCCAGGGATGAAGTGGATGAACGTGCCAAAGCCGTATTTGTACGAGATCCAGCGCAGCAGGTGGAACGCCGCCACCCGTTCAAACGAATGCGTGGACACGCAGATGAGCGACGGCCGCCAGTGCTCCGCGTCGGACTCTTTTTTGGCTTGTTGCAAAAAGATTTGCAAGCGGCGGCTGATCTGGAACGCCACGCCTTGGAAAATGGTGGAAAGGCCCTGCCGCCGGCTTTGGTAGGTGTTGACAAAGAAATAAGTGCCCACCACCACCGTAATGAACAGCACTGCGTACCGGAAGTCGATGCGGAACATGAGCACAAAGCAAGTAACCGCCCCCACTAACGACACGTACCATTTCGAACGGAACGAAGGGCGGTAGGCCGGGTCGGCCGCGAAGTGCTCCAAAAACGAGATGAGGCAAATGGACCCGAACGTAACGTTGAACAGTACCGACAATACTTCTAACACCACGGGCAGGTTATCGAACAGCACCACGCCCAGTACCAGCACCGCGCTCACCACCGTAGCCTGCAAGGGCTGGGGGTTTTGCGGGTTCATCCGGTTCATTTTGGCCAGCCAGCGGTTGAGGTTGATGTTGGGGAAGATCCGGTCGGCCCCCAAGGCCTGCAGGGTGCGCCCCGCCATCAGCAGCGAGCCGGTGGCCGACAGCAGGCTCACCCCACCCAAAGCGAGGGCCAAGGGTAGGCCCCAACCCGCTACTTCAAACATGACTAATTCATTGGTTTGCAGGTCGGCCAGGGGGCGCGACATGAACAACTTGAACACCACCGCGATAAACAACAACAGGCCCACCACCGTGGCCCCAATGATGCCCCGGGGCAACGAACGGCGCGGCTCCCGCAAATAACCCGACAAGCCCAGCCCGGCCGTTAGCCCGCAAAACGCCGGGAACGTGTGGGCAAAGGCATCGAAAAACACCGAACCGGACACGTTCGAGTACACCTCGGGGTCCCACAAGGTCCACGAAGCCTCGGTTTGCGGCCCGCCGAACAAAAACAGCAGCAAAGCCAATACCCACAGCGGCACCACCACGTACAGGGCGTTCACCAACAGCCGGGTGCCAAACTGGAACACCAGCAGGCACAGGCCCAAAAACACGGGTACGCTCACCACCCGGTGGTCGTACACATAAATGCTGAGCGGCGAGCGCAGCAAATAATCGAACAGCGGCTCGAAGGCCCGCGACAAGATGATGATGTAAAGGGCCGTCAGAATCACCTGCGACAGGTACAACGCCACCCCGATGGACACCCCAATGGTAATCCCAAACGAGCGGGAGATGATGAAATACTCGCCCCCGCCCTCTACTTTTTGGTTGGTGGCGATTTCGGATAAGGCCATGGCCGTGGGCACCGTCACCAAATGGGCCAACAACACCAGCCAAAACGAGTTGACTAAACCTAACTGGCCCACCGCCCCACCTAATTGCAGGAACATGACCGCACCCAGCAACGTTACCAGCGAGGTGATGAACACCGGGAACGAACCGAAGCCCTGGCGATTGATTAAATTGATTGAAGGCATATCACAGCGGCCAAAGGGCCGCGAGCTTTGAGCAGTGGCCGGGCTGGTTGGCCCGGAGGTTGACCTTGGCAAATGAGCGCGCGCAATGAAGTTGCTAGCTTTGTTCCCAAGTTACCTCGCAAAAATAGGTGGATTTGGCTGCTCCCCCGCGCAAAATCGGTTTGGGGGAAGATTTTAAAGGCGACTCGCCCCCGGAAAGGGGCAAAACCCCGAGGGCCTGCCGCCGAACGCCCACTCAACTCATGGCAAAACTGGCCGCCCCCACGGCCCCAGCCAGGTCGCCGAAGTGGGCCTTTACGATGGGCACGGCTTGCCCGCCCGGCCGCCATTCATAGCGGGCCATAAACTCGGCCAGGGGGCCAAACAAATCGGCTTCGGCTTGGGTAATGCCGCCGCCCAGCACCACCAACTCCGGCGAAAAGGCGTTCACCACCGAAGCAATCCCAATGGCCAACTTGCGCACCGAGTCGAGCCAGAGCCAGGTGGGAAACGGCTGGCCCTGGCGGTAAGCCTCCAGCAGGTCGCGGGTGCTAGTGAAAGCCCCCAGCGAGCGCTTGGCCACCGTGGCATTGCCGATGGCATCCTCCAAACTGCCGGGCACGCCCGTAATGTCCGGCTCGCCCTGGTTATCGACCGTGAGGTGGCCCAGGTGCCCCGCCTTTTGGAAAAGCCCCTGGTACAATTGGCCGTTTACCACCAGCCCACCGCCCACGCCCGTGCCTAGCGTGAACACCGCCACGTGCTGGTGGCCGCGCGCCGCCCCAAAACGCACCTCGGCCAGGGTGGCCGCGTGGGCATCGTTGAGCACCCGCACCGGGCGGCCCAACCACGTTCCCCAGTCAAGCCCCTCCAGGCCCTGCAAACGGCCGGGCATGTAATGGATGCAGGTATTGGCGGGGTTGGGCAGCCCCGGGGCCGACAGCCCCACCCCGGCCACTGGGCCTTGCCCGGCCAGTTGGTCCACCGTGCGGCGGATCGCGGCCTTCCAGGGCTGCTCGCCATCGCCCTGGGTAGGCTCGTGGTGTTGGGCCAGCACCTCGCCGCTGGGGCTTAACAACAACGCCTTGATCAACGTGCCCCCCAAATCAACTCCTATGTAATTAGCCATGCCAATATGGCCCGCCTTGATGGCCAAGCCCGCGCAAGATTAGCCCGGCCCGGCCAATTGGCCAACTGGCTGGCCAAGCCCGAGGGCTAGTGCCCGGTACCTTCGGCAACAGCTTCTGGCTTTGCCGACAGGTCAGGTCAGCGTCCGGCACCTCCGCAGCAGCCTCACTCCGCCGACAGGTATTATTAAACCTACTATCCACTAAGTTTTCAACTTTTGCGACCTACTTTTTTGGCAAATTCTGCCTTAGCATTGACTGCTCTAAACCAACCATCTTTCCTGACCATGACCAAGTTGCTGATCACGGGGGCCACGGGCAACGTTGGCCTGGCCGTGTTGCAGGCCCTCCAAAAACTGGCCCTCCCGCTGGAAATCCGGGCCGGGGTACGAAACCCCCAGGCCGAGGCCCCGAAAATGGCCAGCTACGGGGCCACCGCCGTGCCGTTCGACTTTGAGGATGCGCGCACCTTTGCCCCCGCCCTGGCCGGGGTCGACGGGCTGTTCCTGCTCCGCCCGCCCCAACTGGCCGACGTGAACAAGTATTTCGCGCCTCTCATTAGCCAGGCCCAACAGGCTGGCGTCCGGCACATTGTCTTCCTATCGGTACAAGGGGTGGAGGGCAACCGGCTGGTGCCCCACTACAAGATCGAGCGGCTGATCGAGGCCAGCCAGGTGCCCTACACCTTTCTGCGGCCAGCGTATTTTATGCAAAATTTCACCACTACCCTGCGCGACGATTTGGTCAAAAAAAACCAGGTTTTCCTGCCCGCAGGCCGGGCCAAATTTACCCTCATCGATGTGGACGACCTGGGCCTGGTGGCGGCCCACGTATTGGCCAATCCCGGCCCGCACCTGGGCCAGAAGTACGACCTCACCAACCATGAGCAACTGACGTTCGGCCAAATGGCCGAGCAGTTGAGCACCGGGCTGGGGCGGCGCATCGAGTTCATCTCGCCCAATCTGTGGCGGTTCTATTGGACCAAAAGGCGGGAAAAAGTGCCCCCTATGCTGGTGCTGGTCATGATCATGCTGCACTACCTGCCCCGGTTCCGGCCCGCGCCCGGGGTAACCACCTGGGCAGCGCAAATTACTGGGCAGCCCCCCAAATCGTTTGCCGCGTTTGTGGCCCAGCATCGGGTGGCGTGGTCGGGATAAGTGGCCAACCACCGGCAAAGTTTTCAACTGTTGCCGAGGCTCAACCATCCCAAAAAACAAACCCCAGAGGTCGGAAAAAGCCTCTGGGGTAGGAAATCAGGAGCCGGGGCGGACGCTCTCCGCCGCCAGGCTCAGCTATCGACCAATCGGGTAGCTACTAGGTTGTCCAGTTCCTCATCGGTAAACAGCCGCGAGCGCACTATGAACCGCAGCCCCAGCGGGATCTCGGCCGAAAAGCTCGCGCCCCGGCCGGGGGCCACGTCGATGGTGAGCTGCGTGTGCTGCCAGTACGCAAACTGGTCGCGGCTCATGTAAAAGTCGCAGCCGTGGAGGCGGCCCAACCACACATCCGACCCGCCCACCCGGAACTCGCCCAGCGGGAAACACATGGGCGCCGAGCCGTCGCAGCAGCCGCCGCTCTGGTGGAACATCAGTTCGCCGTGCTGGCGGCGGAGGCGGTCGATCACCTCCTCCGCCGCCGGGCTGGCCAAAACGCGGGGCACTTCCATGTTAAAAGAAGCCCAGTTTGTTTTGGCTGTACGAGATGAGCATGTTCTTCGTCTGCCGATAGTGGTTCAGCATCATCTTGTGGGTCTCGCGCCCAAAGCCCGACTTTTTGTAGCCCCCAAACGGCGCGTGGGCGGGGTAGGCATGGTAGCAGTTTACCCACACCCGGCCCGCCTGGATGGCGCGCGGCACGGCAAAAATCTCGTGCGCGTTGCGCGTCCACACGCCCGCGCCCAGGCCGTACATGGTCTCATTGGCCAAGGCTATGGCCTCTTCGGTGGTTTTGAAGGTCGTAACCGACGTTACCGGGCCAAAGATTTCTTCCTGGAAAATGCGCATCTGGTTGTTGCCCCGGAAAATGGTAGGCTCAATGTAGTAGCCATCTTCCAGGCCACTGTTGATCTGGCAGGCCCGGCCGCCCGTGAGCACCTGGGCGCCTTCTTGCTTGCCAATGTCGATATAGGATAAGATCTTTTCAAACTGGTCGTTCGAGGCTTGGGCACCCATCATGGTTTCCGGGTCCAGGGGGTGGCCCACTTTAATCTGCTTGGTGCGCTCCACCACGCGCTCCATAAACCGGTCCACCAC
>JALONO010000028.1 GCA_025454895.1 Bernardetiaceae bacterium | reverse complement strand
TATTGCTTCGACCTGGCCACCCTGCAAATCGTGGAGCCGCAGCATTATTACCGCATCGCCCCGGCCAACCGGGCCTTTGTGTGGCCGCAGGATGTGCGCCGGGCGGTGAGCGAACTTAATTTAACGGCTTGATTTTGATAATTTTATTGACAAAGCTCCCGATCCAGGAGTCATTTAATATCAAAATCAAATAAGAATTGCGGATTCCCGGTACTTTAAATGATTGATAAACAAGGAGAACAACAGACCTCTTGCAAATTGGATTTTTGGCTGGGTGAAAGCCCGGAATTTTCGCTCGAACCCTGCCTTTTTTGGCCCCACCCTAGCCAACCGCACTTACTCGCTCAAAAACTCCCGTTTTTGCTGTCCGACGGGCAGGGGTGATCCGTTCAAAATATTTCTCGCAAAGCCGCTAAGACGCAAAGCCTATTTTGAGCTTTTGAACGTGCCAAACTGGATGCAAATGGCTTATTTCGAGCCGCCAAAAATAGAAGGGATCACCCCTGCCCGACGGACAGGGGACGCAATCTCGACCTGAGTACGGCTAATATGCAAGAGGTCTAATCATTTAATCATGCAATCATTGAGCATTTTATTCTAACCCGCCTCGGGCCGGTTGAACACGAACCCCCGCGCGTCGGGGCGTTCCTCAAAGTCGATTTCCAGGCCCATGAGGAACATCATCTGCCGTTTTTCGCACACCACGGGCACGCCCGCATAGGTGTAGGCTACGTCGGTTTCCTTGGGCTGGTCGAACCCGAGGCGGTATTTTACGCCGCCGCAGCCCGTGCCGCCCTCGGCCAGCACCCGCAAGCTGTACCCCGCCGGGATGCCCTTGTGCTGCATCAGGTACTGGATTTCCCCGGCGGCTTTGGCCGTGATGGTAACGGGTTGCATTTGCATTAATAGTAGGAGATGTATTGGATTTCTTTCATATTAGATTTATTTGTTTGGCAGAGACTTCAAATTAGGCTACCAATCCGCCCTTGTGGCCCCTCCCTGTCCCTCCCCGAGGGGAGGGAACGCTATTACGGCATGAGTACGGCTCATGTGAAAGAGATATATTACTGATAATCAAACAATCGTAAAGTTTCTGGTCGTCTAGCCTGATCCCCAAACCTGGCAAGGCCGGGCGCGGGCCGGGGCCAGTTGATAAAAGCCAAAAGGCTACTTCCACGGCCAGCCGAGGCAACGGGGATAAATCCCTCCCAAAATTCTGCTAATTTAACCGCCCGAATCCAAAATAGGTTTCAACTTTGCCGCTGGCCGCTCGGTGTCGGTGGCCCACTTAAACCCTTCACGCACCTTTTTGTCCATCATGGAAGTTCTCATCGATCTCCTCAAAATTACCTTACCGGCCGGTATTGTGTTGTACGGCATGTACCTCACCGTGCGCTCGTTCCTCAATAAAGATTTTGAACGGCGGCTGGTCGAGCTAAAAGTCAAATACGCCGAGGCCATCATCCCCATGCGCTTGCAGGCGTATGAGCGCATGGCGTTGTTCCTGGAGCGGATTTCGGCCCAGAACCTGGTGGTGCGACTCACCGACAACTCGTTCAAAGTCAAAGAGTTTCAGCAAGTTTTGTTAGACGAAATTCGTAGCGAGTTTAGCCACAACCTATCGCAGCAGGTGTATATGAGCGACGAAGCCTGGCGCAAAATCAAGGAGGCGATGGAAAACATGATCTCGGTGATCAACCAGTCGGTAGAAGGGCTGGACAAAGACGCGCCCGCCATCGAGTTGGCCAAGGCCATTTTCAACAACATCATCGGCCTGGGGGGCGAAGAAGTAACGGCCGAGGCCCTGCGGTTTATCAAACAAGAAGTGCGCACGTATTTTTAAGGATGGAAACTTCGCGGCTGGCCAAATGGCGGCTCATTTTGGGCAAAGATGCGCCCCCTTCCGGCGGCGGGGCGGGCATCGGCGAAAGCGGCGGCGGTTTTGGCCTCACTGCCGAGCAGCAGTGGGTGGACGGGGCCTTGGAAGCCCTCTACAACACCGACCGGCAAGGCGGCCTCGGCCCTTCGGCCCCGTCGGTGTCGCGCTGGCTGGGCGATATCCGCAACTATTTCCCCGCCAGCGTGGTGAAGGTGATGCAGCAAGATGCCCTCAAACGGCTCAACCTCACCCAAATGCTGCTGGAACCCGAGATGCTCGCCGCCACCGAGCCGGACGTTCACTTGGTGGCCACCCTCATGTCGCTGGGCCGCGTGATCCCCGAAGAAACCAAGGACACCGCCCGCCAGGTGGTGAAAAAAGTGGTGGACGAACTGTTGCAAAAACTCACCCAGCCCATGCAGCAGGCCGTAACGGGCAGCCTGCAAAAATCGGTGGTGGTGCGCAACGCCCGCCCGCGCGAAACCGACTGGCCCACTACCATTAAAAAAAACCTAAAGCATTATCAGCCTGATTACAAGACCGTTATCCCCGAAACCCTTTACGGTTTTGGCCGCAAGCGCCGCTCGTTGAAAGATGTGGTGCTGTGCCTGGACCAAAGCGGCTCCATGGGCACCTCGGTAGTGTATTCCGGCATTTTTGGGGCCGTGATGGCCTCGCTCCCGGCCTTGGAAACCAAAATGGTGGTGTTCGACACCGCCGTGGCCGACCTCACCGAGGACCTGCAAGACCCCGTGGACCTGCTCTTTGGCGTGCAACTGGGCGGCGGCACGGACATCCACCGGGCACTCACCTACTGCCAAAGCATCGTTACCCGGCCCAACGATACGGTGCTGGTGCTCATCACCGACCTGTACGAGGGCGGCGATGCCCGCGGGATGCGCCAAAAGGCCGCCGAAATTACCCTGGCGGGCGTACAACTGATTGTGCTACTGGCCCTTAACGACGAGGGCGCGCCCATGTACGACAAGCAAGAGGCCGAGTACATGGCCAGCCTGGGCGTGCCGGTGTTCGCCTGCACGCCCGACCTGTTCCCCGACCTGATGGCCGCCGCGCTGTCCAAGCAAGACATTGCCACCTGGGCCGCCAACCAAAACATTGCGTTGGCTACCAAGGGGAACTAGCGGGGTAAACAGAGCGGGATAATTCACCTCTAAACCATTGATCTTCATAATTTTATATGTTTAAGTTAGACGGAAAAACGGCCGTGGTAACCGGCGGCGGCAGCGGCATTGGCCGGGCCATCGCCGAACTTTTTGTTCGGCAAGGGGCCCAGGTCATCATCCTGGAGCTTAATGCCGAAGCGGGCCAGGAAGTACTGGCGGGCATCCACCAGCAAGGCGGCCGGGCCTGGTGCCTGCCCGCCAACGTGGCCGACCATGCCCAGGTGCAGGCCGTGTTCGGGCAAATTGCCGAGCAGTTTGGCCGGGTCGACATCCTGGTCAACAACGCGGGCATTGCCCACATTGGCAACCTAGAAAACACCGCCGAGGCCGATTTTGACCGCATTTTCCAGGTAAACGTGAAAGGCGTGTACAATTGCCTGGCCGCCGCCGTGCCGCGCATGGTGGCCCAGGGCGGGGGTGTGGTGCTCAACATGGACTCGGTGGCCGCCCTGGTGGGCATCCCGGACCGGTTTGCCTACACCATGAGCAAGGGGGCCGTGTGGGCCATGACGCTCTCCGTGGCCCGCGACTACGTGCAAAAGGGCATCCGGTGCAACTGCATCTCGCCCGCGCGGGTGCACACCCCCTTCGTGGACGGCTTTTTGGCCAAAAACTACCCCGGCCAAGAAGCCGAAATGTTCGCCAAGCTAGCCGCCAGCCAGCCGATGGGCCGCATGGGCCAGCCCAGCGAGGTAGCCAGCCTGGCCCTGTTCCTCTGCTCCGACGAAGCGGGGTTCATCACCGGTTGCAACTACCCGATTGACGGGGGGTTTGTGCACCTGAAATGATTTGGGGAAGGTGGCCAGAAGCCCGCCAGGCCATTTAACTCCCGGCCCGCCCCGCCCGGAGCCGCACCGACAGACCGTGGTAAGCGGCCCAGCTCCGCGTTAGGTATCCGCGCCCGCGGCCTTTCCTACCATCCAGAAAGCATGGCTGCCAGCGTTTAACTTTGTCACCAAACGCCCCAATAGATAGGGCAAAATTTCGCTTACACGGGTATTACAAAACCACAACGTAAACTAGCAGAAAACATGAACATCACAATTTTACTAGCGAACATACTAACACTTTTAGCCTTTATTCTTCACACTATTGTGGGAGACAAAGAACTAAAAGTAAATGAACCCACAGAAAATGCGGACGACAATTATAATAAAATGGAAAAGTGGACAATGGCAAGATGTGGTTGGCATTGGGTTTCGTTTGACTTGCTTTTTGCAACAATCGGACTTGGGCTGATTAATTTCACAAACTACTTTGCCAATGAAAATACATTATTGCAAATTCTCACAGTTTACTTTTTAGGCTACGCAATAGCTTGGGCTTTGACAATCACTGTTTCAAAACAGTTTCCAAAAAACTATTTAAAACTCGGACAATGGATGTTACTATTGCTTATAAGTGGACTTATCTACTTCGGAACAAATTAATTGATTTATGCTAAAACTTGTTAGTAAATCAGTATTCTAATTGCAATCGGGCATTGTAAAAACAATGGAAAACACACTGTTTGATTTTATAGCAAAATACGTTTCTCTGACCGAAGAGGAGACGAACGCATTACTTTCGTTAAACCTGTTTCACTCGGTAAAGAAAGGGACGGTTTTACTCAAACAAGGACAGAAATCACAAGAGAGCTATTTTGTCTTAAAAGGCTGCATTCGGGTTTACTACATCATTGACGGAGAAGAAAAAACAACTGCTTTCTACACAGAAATAGAAGGTTTGACACCTCCTTGTGTAATTAGTAAAACTCCGTCTGAGTATTATATCAGCTGCGTGGAAGATACTATCTTCATCGCTTCAACTGCTGACATGGAAGAACAAATAAACAGTAAATTTCCAAAGTTTGATACCATGTGTAGGATTTTAAGCGCAGAGCTATTAGTAAAGCAGCAAATGGACTTTGACGAGTTTAAAACTTCCTCACCCGAACAAAGGTACTTGAACTTGCTACAAAAAAGACCAGATCTTCTTCAGCGGGTTCCACAACACCAATTAGCAAGTTATTTAGGTATTAAACCACAATCACTGAGTAGATTAAGAGCAAGAATTTTGAAGAAGAGTAAGAGCTAAGTTTCTTTTCTTAACTTAAGTGAACGCGGTTAGGTAATCCCTTAATCTACCTTTGCAGCCTCGTTTAACTTAAAAAGTAAAGAAATGCGAAAGAAGATTTTATGGTTCGCCTTGACCTTAATTTTAGCAAGCACCCTACAAGTTAAAGCCCAATACGCTAAAACCGATAGCACTTACAAAAGGTGGTTTGCTGGGAGTACGCTGTTCTTATTGGGTAATTTTGCTCCCGTAAATCCCCCTGGATTCGCCCAACTTAATGTAGGCTATCGTATTACCGGAAGAGATGTAATTTCTCTTGAACTAATCACCTGGAAACATGCCTGGCCACTTGGTATTAACCCTTTTTACAATAATGCCTACGGAACGCCTGAAGAGAAATTTCCTGGCTATATCCGTGAGCACGGCTTTGCTATTGCTTATCAAAGGTTTCTTTGGAAAGGTCTTTACGTAGCCGTACACGTGTCTCCCATGTGGCAAACGTATAAGAACGAAAACGGCAATAAGGTGGGTAATGGTTTTATTATATTCAACACTAACCGAATTGGGTATCACGTTAAGCTCGTTAAGGATAAATTTTTTATACAACCATCTCTTGGCATTGCTGGTCGTCCTTATCAGAGCGAAATGCCGGATGGATTTAAACAGAAAGACGACAAGTGGCCAAAATGGACACCTGAACCAGGGCTGCATTTCGGGTATAACTTTTAAGAATTAGGCATAATCAACTAATTTTCAACCTCCAAAACGGTTATAGTTTGTTTGCCTTTCTGTTTTTCTTACGTTTTGTGCTGGTGCACGCCCTGGCGGCCATTTACGTAGAGCGCAAGGTATCGGCCTGGATCCAGAACCGGGCGGGGCCATGGGAAACCGGCCGGGCGGGCAGTCTGCAAGCCCAGCCGACGTGCTGTACCTACTGTGCAAGGGAGATATTTTGCCCGCCGCCCCTACCGCACCCTGTTTTTGGCCGCCCCGATGGGCACCCCGGACTGGTTTGCCTATAACCAAAGGGGGCCGCATGGGCCATGACCCTCTTCTCCGTGGCCCGCGACTACGTGCAAAAGAGCATCCGGTGCAACTGCATCTCGCCCGCGCGGGTGCACACCCCCTTCGAGGACGGCTTTTTGGCCAAAAACTACCCTAGCAAGAAGCCGAGATGTTTGCCAAGCTGGCCGCCAGCCAGCCGATGGGCCGCACGGGCCAGCCCCGCTCGGAGCCGGGCCAACAGACCGTGGGCGCGAGGCCCGGCCCCGTAGCAGACCGCATTAGGTATCCGCGCCAGTATCCTTTCCCACCATCCAGAAAACACGACCGCCAAAGTTTAATTTCACCGTTAAATAACACCAAAAGGCCCCGTAACTGGGCGAGACTTTGGTATATTTGGGGTTGGCAGTAAACCAACCGGCTTGAACTCCGACATTGTTCCATATTACAAAGACAGAGCGAAAGGGTATGAAATAATTTACGCTAAGCCAGAGCGACAAACCGATTTATTGCTTGCGGGACATTTTTACTGACAAAGGTGTTTTGAAATTGCTTGTGGTACAGGTTGTTGGACACAAAAATAGCTGTAACTGCTATCACGCTAATCAAATTCTATTTGCTTTTTAGTTGCTGGCTTGAAAGTTAGTTTTCAATTGGCGGCAATTTACGAGCGACAGTTACAAATACTAGGTTTGCGGTAAACCTTGCACCTTGCCCGTAATATTAAGTAGGTCAAAAAATGGCTAAAACTACAAAGAGATTTAATCACGATAAGAGGAAAACCAAATGGACAGCTCGATAATTGATTACATATCGCAATTTGTAAAGCTGACTGATGATGAGGCGGAAATTTTAAGTAGCCAAAACCTATTCAGACAGTATGAGAAGAATGAGATATTGCTCGCAGAAGGGAAGTACGCAAAGGTTTGCTATTTTATTATCAAGGGTTGTGTAAGATCTTATTACATCAAAGATGGAGAAGAACGAAACACCGACTTCTTCTTTGAAAATCAAACCATCCGGCCAGTTAGCTATCAAACCAAGCAGCCCTCAGAATACTATTTATCCTGCCTGGAAGAGTGTATAGTAGCCATTGGGGACGAAGCAAGGAATCGGAAATTAGTGGAACAAATCCCTAAGTTATTCTCCCTAGTTGCAAAAATGAATGAAGAATTGCTTTTGCAGAAACAACTTGAACTGGATCATTTTAAAAATAACAATCCTGAAGAACGCTACCTAAACCTTTTAGAAAACAAGCCTGAATTTTTGGATCGCATTCCGCTCTACCATTTGGCAAGCTATCTCGGCATTACGCAAGTATCCCTAAGTAGGATCCGAAGCAGGATTTTAAACAGGTAAGCGTTGCTTATTAGCTTTTGATAATCTTTTAAGCCCTAGGTGCGGCTAATTTTGTTCGTTGAACTTTAATAAGCAAAAATGACGAACAATAATTATTTCAACGCCAAAGTAACTGGCTGGCTTTTTATCATAGCGGCAATCTCTTCAATTATAGGGCTAAAACTTTATGACCCTATATTAAATGACGACAACTTTGTTTTGTCGGCAAGCGGGAGCTCTTCAAGTATTACTTTGGGCGCAATCTGCGAACTAATTCTGGTAGCTACGGCAACTGGAACGGGAATTATGCTATTCCCTTTATTAAAAAGATACCAAGAAACCATCGGGTTAGCTTATCTGAGTTTCAGAATTTTAGAGGTGGTATTTATCAGCATCGGGATTGTTAGTGTTTTGACGGCACTTTCTATCAGTGAACAACACACAAGTGGGATGATCCAGAGCAAGGATGATGCGCAGAACTTGATGGCAACTTTTATTTATGTTCATAAATGGACATTTATGATCGGCCCAAACTTTATGTTAGCAATTAACACATTCTTATATAGCTATGTGCTGTTTAGAACAAAAGTAATTCCAATACAGCTTTCACGATTGGGGCTAGTTGCTTCCTTTTTAATCATGACCGCGGCCATTTTAGAGTTATTTGGTATCATAGAACAAATTTCAACTTGGGGTATTTTACTTGCCTTACCAATTGCCTTGTACGAAATGACATTAGCGATATGGTTGATAGTGAAGGGAATTAAGACTTTTCCTGAAACCTTAAGGCACTCGTGATTGATAAAATACCAGTTAACAAGCTATTTGGGCATCAAGCCTCAATCATTAGACAGACTGAAAGCAAGAATTTTGGAAAAGCAAAGTGCTAAGTTTCTTTTATTAGCTTAAGTAAATAAGTCTAGGTAATTCCCCCATCTACTTTTGCAGCCTCATTCAACTTAAAAAGTAAAGAAATGCAAAAGAAAATTTTTGGGTTCGCCTTGACAACCCTCATGGTGGCAAGTACGCTACATGTTCAGGCCCAATATGCTAAAACCGATAGCACTTACAAACGGTGGTTCGTAGGGAGCTCTTTGTTCTTATTGGGTAATTTCGCCCCAGTAAACCCTCCCGGCTTTGCTCAACTCAATTTGGGTTATCGAATTACCAGAAGAGACGTAATTTCCCTTGAACTCATAACTTGGAAACACGCCTGGCCACTTGGTATTAACCCTTTTTATAATAATGCCTACGGAACATCCGAAGAAAAATTTCCGGGATATATTCGTCAATATGGCTTTGCTATTGCTCATCAAAGGTATCTTTGGAAAGGTCTTTACATGGCCACACACATAGCTCCTATGTGGCAAACGTATAAAAACGAAAACGATAATAAGGTGGGTAATGGTTTTATTATATTCAACACTAGCCGAATTGGCTATCACGTTAAACTCCTTAAAGATAGGTTTTTTATAGAACCATCTCTTGGTATTGGTGGCCGTACTTATCAGTCCGAAATGCCTGAAGGGTTTAAACAAAAAGATGACAAGTGGCCAAAATGGACACCTGAGCCAGGGCTGCATTTCGGGTATAACTTTTAAAAATTAGGCATAATCAACTAATTTTCAACCCCCAAAACTGTTATAATTTGTTCGCCTTCCTGTTTTTCTTAGGTTTTGTGCTGGTGTACGCCCTGGCGGCCATTTACGTGGAGCGCAAGGTGTCGGCCTGGATCCAGGACCGGCTGGGGCCAGTGGAAACCGGCTGGGCCGGCAGCCTGCAAACCCTGGCCGACGTGCTGAAACTGCTACAAAAGGAAGATATTTTGCCCGCCGCCGCCGACCGCGCCCTGTTTTTGGCTGCCCCGGTGGTCATTTTTGTGGCGGTACTGGCCGGATTTGCCTTGGTGCCGCTCAACGCCGCCGTGCAAGGCTCAGCCACGGCCACCGGAGTGTTTGCGCTGCTGGCCCTGGTGTCCGTCGACGTGCTGGGGCTGCTCATGGCCGGTTGGGGCAGCAATAATAAGTATTCGTTGTACGGCGCGCTGCGCTCGGTGGCCCAAATAGTGAGCTACGAAGTACCGCTGGGCCTCAGCGTGGTATGCGTTACGCTGGTGGCTGGGTCGCTTAACTTGCAGGAAATCAGCTACCAACAGGGCCTTTGGAACTCCGAGCCGCAGTATTTGTTCGGGCTGCGGTTTTTGGGGGTAGAAGTGGGCCAACTCGGGGGCTTTTTTACTTGGAACATCGTGCGCGCGCCGGTGCTGCTGCCCGCGTTCGTCATCTACTTTATTGCCACTTTGGCCGAGTGCAACCGCGCCCCGTTCGACCTGCCCGAGGCCGAATCGGAACTGGTGGCGGGCTACCAAACCGAGTACTCCGGGATGCGCTGGGCCTTGATGATGCTGGCCGAGTACGGGTTGATGCTGCTAGTGAGCCTGGTGGCCGTGGTGCTGTTTTTTGGCGGTTGGAACTCGCCGCTGCCCAACCTTGGCCCGCTGCGGCTGGCCGAGTGGACCACCGGCGCGCCCGGCACTTGGCTGGGGCACCTGGCCGGGGCAGGCTGGCTACTGGGCAAGGCCCTGCTGCTGGTGCTGCTGCAAATGTGGGTGCGCTGGACCTACCCCCGCCTCCGCATCGACCAATTAATGACCCTCTGCTGGAAGTACCTCACCCCGTTTGGCCTGGTGGGCCTGCTGCTGGCCGCCAGTTGGCGGTTATTGATGTAATGCTAAATGACTTGATGATTGCATGATTGCATGATCAAATGACTTTTTACTTAATTATTGTATCATTTGACAACGACATTAATTAGTGGTGGGCAGCAGAAATTAATCAAAATGCAAATTTTAGTTACAGCATTGCGTTCCAGCCGACAGGCTCGCCTTAATAACGCTCGTTTTGGTCGTTGTTGGGGTAGGGCTGAGCCCCTTCAAAAGCATTTCTCGCAAAGACGCAAAGTGGTTTTGGCCCCCAATGGTCAACAACCTGTCTGCCCAGGTTTTGGGCCTGCCACGGGTAATTTGCCATATCGCCACTATCAGCAATGCGCAATGGCTATTTGACTTTGGCATAAGGGCGGCGCAACCGCTGCCGAAGGTTTTCACCGGCTGGCGAGGTTGCTGGTCACCTTGTAATTGGCCGAAGCCCCTACCACTTAAAAACTCGCCACCGCTTCCAGCGTTTGGTCAATGTGGGCGGGAGTGAGGGCCGTGCTCAGGAACCAACTTTCGTAGGCGGAGGGCGGCAGGTACACGCCCCGGCCCAGCAGGTGGTGGAACAAGCGGTTAAACAGCGGAATATCGCAAGCGGCGGCCGTGGCAAAGTCGGTAACCCGGTGCTCGCCGAAATGGACGCTGATCATACTGCCCACCTGGTTGATGGTGTGGGCAACGCCCTTTTGCCTCAGTACTTGGTGCAGGCCCTCGCGGAGTTGGTGGCCCACTTGGTCCAATTGCTGGTAAATTGAGGGCGATTGTTGCAACAGGCGCAGGGTGGTGTAGCCCGCCGCCACCGCCACCGGGTTGCCGCTGAGCGTGCCCGCTTGGTACACGCTGCCCAGCGGGGCCACTTGCTCCATAATAGCCCGCTTGCCGCCGAACGCGCCCACGGGCAGGCCGCCGCCAATCACTTTGCCAAAGGTCAGCAAGTCGGCCTGGATGCCCAGCCGCTCCTGGGCACCGCCGGGGGCCAGGCGAAAGCCCGTCATCACCTCGTCGAAGATGAGCACCGCCCCGTGCTGGTCGCACAGTTGGCGCAACCCGGCCAAAAAGCCCGGCTCGGGCGGCACGCAGCCCATGTTGCCCGCCACCGGCTCGATAATAATGGCCGCCACTTGCTCTGGGTGGTCGGCCAAGAGTTGGGCCACCTGGGCCAGGTTGTTGTAATCGGCAGTGAGGGTATCGGCCGCCGTGCTGGCCGTTACGCCCGGCACGTGCTGGATGCCAAAAGTGGCCACCCCGCTGCCCGCTTTCACCAAAAAAGGGTCGGCGTGGCCGTGGTAGCAGCCCGTGAACTTGATCAACTTGTTGCGGCCCGTGTAGCCCCGGGCCACGCGGAGGGCACTGAGGCAAGCCTCGGTACCGCTGCTCACCAGCCGTAGCAGCTCCACGTTGGGCACCAGGCTTTTCACCAACTCGGCCATCAGGATTTCCGCCTCGGTGGGCGCGCCAAACGAGAGGGCCTGGGCCGCCTGCTGTTGGATGGCCGCCACTACCTCCGGGTGGCCGTGCCCCAAAATCATCGGCCCCCACGAATTGATGTAGTCCAGGTAACGGTTGCCGTCGGCATCGTAGAGGTAGGCCCCCAGGGCGCGCTGCATGAACACGGGCTGGCCGCCCACGCTCTTGAACGCCCGCACCGGCGAGTTGACCCCGCCCGGAATGTGGGCTTGGGCACGGGCAAACAGGGCGTGGCTGGTGGGATATTGATAAGAGGTGTGCATGTTACAAGAAATGATAAGTGCCGAAGGCTATCCAAAAATCACATAGAGATTGCGCGCTCTTTGTACCATAAACAATTGATAATCTAGTAGAAAGATCATTCAATCATTTGAGGATTAGGCCAGCCGCTGGGCCAGTTGTTTGACAAAATAAGTGGCGATCAAATCGGCCCCGGCCCGTTTAATGGCCGTGGTGGTTTCCAGTATGGCCTGGGTTTCGTCGAGCCAGCCGCGCTGGGCGGCGGCCTTGATCATGGCGTACTCGCCGCTCACGTGGTAGGCGGCCACGGGCAGGCGTACCGCGTTCCGCACCTCCCGGATAATGTCGAGGTAGGCCAGGGCCGGTTTTACCATCACCAAATCGGCTCCTTCGGCCACGTCCAGGGCTACCTCCCGCAGGGCCTCTAACCGATTGGCGGGATCCATCTGGTAGGTTTTTTTATCCCCGAAACCAGGGGCGGAGTCCAACGCATCGCGGAAGGGGCCATAAAAGCAGGAGGCGTACTTGGCACTGTAACTCAAAATGCCGGTTTGGAAGTGGCCGGCCGCTTCCAGGGCTTGGCGGATGCCGCCCACCCGGCCGTCCATCATGTCGCTGGGGGCTACCAGGTCGGCCCCGGCCTGGGCGTGGCTCACCGCCATTTGGGCCAGCACGGCTACGGTGGGGTCGTTCACGATCTGGCCGTTTTCCACCAGGCCGTCGTGCCCGTAGCTGGAGTATGGGTCCAGGGCCACGTCGGTCATCACGCACAGGCGCTCGCCGAAGGCCCGCTTGAGCGCGCGCACGCTGCGTTGCATGAGGCCCTCCGGGTTCAGGGCCTCGGTACCGACGTTGTCCTTCCGTTCATCGGGGCATTTGACAAACAGCAGCACCGCGTAAACCCCCAGGGCTAGCAACGCTTCCACCTCGGCCACGGTGCGGTCCAGGCTGCGGCGGTAATACCCTGGTAACGAAGGGATTCCTTCCGCCAATCCCTCGCCTTCCACCACAAACAGCGGGGCGATTAAATCGGTGGGGGCGAGCCGGGTTTCGGCCACCAAGTGGCGCAGGGCGGCGGTTTGGCGCAAAATGCGGGGGCGGTGGATCACGTTGGGTGGATAGTTGGCGCAAAAAACTGGGGCAAAAGTACCCCAAAAACCGGGCTGCCAGGCCAAGAGAAGACCTAGTGGCTGGCAAAGGGTAATTGGCCGTGGGCGGAGGGTCTGCCGTTGTTTACTTGACCATTGCCACCCGGGCCGTCCGGGTTTTGCTGGACGATCTGGCGATGGCCTTGTACCGCCGCCCGTACCAAACGTAAAACCCTGTAATGGGCAAACTGGCCACCACCAGGCTGGCAAAAAACACCAGTAATTGCCCAGGCAAGCCCAATAGCTTGCCAATGTGGATGTCGTAATAAAGGCTACGCAGTTTTTGGCCGTTGTTGAGTTGCTGAAAATGCTCCTCGAGTAGCGGTGTGCCCGAGTGGCGGTGGTAATAGTAAGAGGAACTTTTGTAATAGGTAACCGCTGAGGGGTTGATGTAACAACTGATGACTCCGGTTTTGGCCGTGTCGGGCGGGAAATAGAGACTGATGTTGGCAAACGGGCGCGCGTAACGATCCACGGTTTGCTGGTAGGCGCGGTCGGCCACGGTGGCCAGGGGCAGCGGTTGGCCCGGCTCCGGGGCTGGCTTGGGATCAGCATAGTCAACATAGGCCGCCCCGCCGGAGGCTAGCCAGTAAAGCCCCCGGTTTACCCAGCCAAACCCCCAGGCCAAGCCGGTAATGACCACAAACACGGCCACCCAGGAGGCATAAAAGCCCAAAATATTATGCAAATCATAGTTTTTACGCTTCCATTTCAAGCCGTTTTTCCAACGGAACCAGAGGCGCTGCTTAGCGGCAGGCCGATTTTTGGGCCACCACAACACTAGCCCGGTAGCCAATAGCACCAAACAAAATAAAGTGGCAAAATCGACCACCTGGCGGCCCGCTTGGCCCAGCATGAGGTTCACATGCAGGTCCAGCACCAGGTCGAAAAAGCCGTGGCTGGTTTTCACATGCCGCACCTGCGCGGTGTAGGGGTTGAGGTACACCTCGTGGGGTGGTTGGTGGTCGGCTGACCTAGCCCGCACCGTGGCCGCCCGGTCCGGGCCGGGGTAATCGATGGCCTGGATGGCCCGGTTGCCCAGGTGCGGCTGGGCCATCCGCATGAGCTCCGAAGGCGGTAAAAAGGGCTGCCCGGAGGCGGCCAGGCGGCGATAAGGGTACACCCAGTCAGAAATCTCTTGCTCAAAAGTCCAAATGGCCCCGGTGATGGCCACCACAAACACCACTAGTCCCGAAGCCAGGCCCAGCACCAAGTGAATTTTACCGATCAGCTTTTTCATGAAATCGCCGAGTTTTAGATCAATGCAAGTGAGTGAATAAGATGGAATTACAGTTACTCGAGTGACTTCGCAATCGCCTGTTAAAAAGTTCTTTATTTGTGATTATCAACTGCTTACAAAATCAGAAATAGGTAGTTTACTTTTAGGTTTAACGGCATCGTTTTGTTTGATTTTGGTTGAGCCACCTAGCCCAATGGCCCCATGCACCATTTACCCAAATGGTTAAAACCGGTACTCGACGGCCAGCCGCAGGTTGATGGGCCACCCAGGGCTAGCGGCAAAAAAGCCCGGCTGGGTATCGGTGGCCGAGTTCCACCACGAACTGTCGTGGTAGAGGCGGTTGGTCAGGTTGTACACATTGAGCCTAGCCGCAAACCGGGGCGTTTTGTAAGCCACGTTGGCATCTAAGATGGTGTAGCCGGGGGCGGTGCGGTCACGGTCTTCCGGGGCAGACCAGCCGGGCCACACTACGCTGCGGCCGCTCAGTGTTTGGGCGCCCAGCCCCACCGAAAACCCCTCGAGCGCCCCGGCCAAGAACCGGTAACGCACCATCGCGTTGGCCACGTGCCTGGCCAGCCCAAAGTTGGGAAAACCCACCAGGGCACTGTCAGCATCTTGGGTGATCCGCGCGTCGGTATAAGCATAATTGGCATTGACCACCAAATTGGGCGTGGGGCTACCCATTACGTCTAACTCAAAGCCTTGGCTGGTAATTTGCCCACGTTCTACATAAAGCGTGGTTTGGGGGTTTTGGACCAACACGTTGTTCTTCACTGTGCGGAACCAAGTTGCATTGATGCTCAGTTGCTGGCCCAGCCATTGCGATTTAACGCCAAATTCCAGGTTGCTGCCGGTGAGCGGCCGGGCAGCGGTGCGGTCTTCTTTGCGGCCTGTTTGCGGTAAAAAAGTCTGGTCGTAAAGCCCATAGGCCGACAGGTTGCGGTTAAACAAATAGGTGAGGCCAAACCGGGGGGTAAAACGGGTGTTGTACACACTGGCCGAGTCGAAGGAAGCCCAGGCCTTGGTGTGCGACAGGCGGCCGGCCACGGTAACCACCAATCGATCAGCGATTTTGAGGTGGTCCTGCGCGTACAAGGCTAGCCAGCGGGTACCCCAGTCGTCTTCGGGGTACATGGTCGTGTCTTGCACCTGCTCAGGGGTGAGGTTGTACACCGGGTTTCGGGTCAAGATCGGCAACTGGTCGCCCCAGGGGTCAGGGTCGTTTAAATCGCCAAACTGGCTTTTCACCTGCGAGCGGCCGTAATCTAAACCCACCAAAACCGAGTGCTTGAACGAGCGGCCGGTGTAAAAGGTGCCGTCCACAAAGGTTTGGGCCGCCGCCAGGCGGTTGCGCCAGTTGATGTAATAATACGACCGGTACAAGGTGTCAAACTGAACCGAGGGCGTGCTGACGAACATCCCATCGCCCCGGTAGAGGCCCCTAACATCGGCGAGTTGGGTTTTAAGCTGCCAGCCGCGGCCCAGTTGGTGTTGGTGCGAAAGGCGCAGGTAGTTATCGTCGGTCTCGATGCCCCGCACCACATTGGGGTCCACCGCGTTGAAGCGCAACGGCAGCAGAAAATCCTGCCCGTTGTAAGAGAAATTATTGGCCCCCTCCGCGCGGCTGCGGCCATCCATGCGGATCCACTCGACCTGCACGTGCGAGCCGGGGCGGTAAGTGTAGCGCACCGAAGGCAACCAATAAGTGCGATGGGCGGTGTAAAAATCAGCCAAGCCCAGTTGTCGCTGGCCCCCGGTTACCAGCCGGTAGCTCCAACGGCTATTGGGGCGGGCTTGGCCGCCCACGTCCACGCCTCCGCGCCACAGGCCAAAAGTGCCATGCCCCACCTGGGCCTCGCGCACGCGCGTGCCGTCGGGCTGTTTGGTTACCTCGTTGAGCAGGCCGCCCGGCTCCGCATTGCCGATCATAAAGCCGGTCGGGCCTTTTACAAACTCCACCCGCTCGATCATGAACGCATCGGCTTGTTGGTTCCACCAATAATTGCCCACTCCGTTGCGGAAGTTATTATTGGTGGCATCGGTGCCCCGGATGGTAAAAGCAAAGTCGTTGGCCCCGCCGTAACGTTTCACCACCCCACTAGTGAGGCGGGCCATTTCGGCCGTGCCCACCAGGCCAAAGTCTTTGATGGTTTGAGTGGTAACCACGGCGATGTTCTGGGGGGTTTCCATCAGCGGGGTGTTGATCCGCAGCGAGGCCGACGGTGCTTCCACCACATATTCTTCCAGCTTTAAATCGCGCACCACCACCTCGTTTAAGGTGTTCGAATCCTCGGCCAAGGCAATGGTTACCTCGGCCGGGGTTTGGCCGGTGGCCACCGTTACCGAATACTCCAACGAGCGGTAGCCCACGCAAGTAACCACCAACTGGTGGGCACCGGCAGGTACTTGCCGCAGCACAAAACGGCCCGTTTGGTCGGTGGCAGTGCCTTTAGTGGTGCCCTTTATCACCAAATTGGCATAAGGCAGCCCTTGCCCCGCTTGGTCGGTTACTTTCCCTTTGATCTGACTGGTTTGGGCTAAAACCGGTCTGGCGGGCCATGCCAGTAAAATGACTAGTAACCGGAGCGTAGTGAACGTGCGCATAAGTTGAAGTGGTTGGGTTTAGTTAGATGGCGAATAAAAAAGTAGCTCCCTTGGCCCAAAACACCCGACTAAATGATACCTGACCCTAGCTTACCCGTTCATCATCATTTTGTTCTGACGGTGGCGGCCTTTTAAAAAAGCTCACAAAGCTATGTTTTTATTTAGACTAATTCCAAATAATAATTCGATCCAAAAAGAAAAACCAGGGACTGCTCCACTCAGGAAACGCGGATTATGCTGAAAAAGAAGCCTTTAACTCCGCGAAAGCAACCAAAAACAAATTTGCCGGAGATATTCCGACCCATTAACCTGGTGATCAGAGTTGGTTACCCCGCCGCCTCACTCCTTCATTTTCAGCCATTCGTTGGCATACTCTTGGGCTTCGTCGGGGCCGAGGGTGGCTTGGGCCAGTTCGGCGGCCCGCTGAGCCAAGGCTGCCGCTTCGCTTTTTTGGCCCAATTTGAGTAGCAGGTGGGCCTGGGTGCTCAGGTGGTGCGGGGCCAGGTGCAGCGCGGTGGCTTGGTAGGCCCAGGCCCAGGCCTGTTGCAGCGCGGCGGGGTCGGCCACGTGGTCGTGCAGCAGGCCGGCCAATTGGTTGAGGTAGTGGGCCAGGTCGCGGGCGTGGCGGCCCTGGGCTTGTTGTTTGGCTTGGGCAAACTCGGCCGGGTGCAGCGTAGAGTCGCGCTGGCCGGTGGCATACGGTCGGAGCCATTGCTGGTATGCCGCCGAGTCGAGGGCACGGGCCTGCCGCTGCGCCTCCGGGCCTAGGTAGGTAGCGGCATAATCCGTAGCGGCCCGGGCCAGCCCTGCCCCGTTTTGGTGGGCCGCGTAAAACCCGATCTGGTGCCACGCCTTGGCTTGGGCGGTGGCCTGGCCCGGCCATAAGGTGTCGGCTAAGGCCCAGGTGCGGGCCAGCAACGCCTCGTTGCCCTGCTGCCCCGCCAGCCGGAAACTCTGGGCCACCCGTTGTTGCAGCCAACCATCCAGATTACCGCCCAGCAACTGCCGGGCCTGGGCGCGGTGGGCCAACAGCACAGAAAAGGCCAAGCCGTCGGCCAGGCGCGCGTTGGCCAAAATGAGCTGCAACTGGGCCAGGCCCGCCCGCTGGGCCGGGGGCAATTGGGCCAGGTATTGGTCCAGCAACTGGTGGTTATCCAGCCCTAAATGTTGGCGTTTGTGCAAATACTGGCGCAAAAAAGCGGTGTCGCGCCGCCCGCGCGCGTGGGCCTGGGCCAGGGCGGGCAACGCCTGGGGGCGGGCGCGTTCGGCCAGGGCCAGGTCGGCCTCGGCCAGTAGGCGGTCTGGCGGCCTAGCCCCACGCACTTTGTACACCAACTCACCAGTGGCCGGGTCCACAAACAACATGGTCGGGTAGGCATCCACGCCGTAGCGTTGGGCCAGGGCCGGGCCTTCGCCTTTTTCGGCATCGATTTTAAAGTTGATAAACTGGGCGTTGAAACGGCGGCCCACCGCCGAGTCGGGGAACACCGAACGATCCATGGCCTTGCAAGGGCCGCACCAAGTGGTGAACACATCCACAAAAACCAACTGGTTGTGGGCTTTGGCCTGGGCCAGCACCTCGGCCCAGGAGCCAGATGTAAAGCCGATGCCCTGGCCACCCGCCCGGGCCGGGGCCAGCAGGGCGGCGGCGCAACCAATGAGCCAAATGAACCCTCGGATTTGCTGGATTAGGCGATTAAACGACACGGGCAAAGGTTTTTTTAAGAACGGGCAATTCTTCACTCGCCGTCCCGATTTACTGGCTCTGGTAAACTAGCAACTGGGGTTTTATACGCCAACGACCAGGCAAAAGTTGGGGACAAAGGCCAATTAGGGTAACTGCAAAAATCGGGCTGGGGAAGGGTTGCCCCCGCGCTTACGCCCGAAACCGCTCACCAAAGCTATCGCCCACTAGAGTTTTTGCGTGTTGATAATGAGCACCTTAGCTTGATTCGGAGGAAGCCCCTCCCCGACGGACGGCAAAAACGGGAGTTTTTGAGCGGGTAAGTGCGGCTGCTTGGGGTGGGGCCAAGACGGGCGGGTTAAACAACGTTTTTGCAATAAAGCTCACTCACAAATGTATTGATGGAAATTATATCTAAATTCCACTCTTTTTGGCCCCACCCTGGCCAACCGCACTGGCTCGCCCCAAAAGCTCATTCGCTTTTGGTCGTCCGTCGGGGAGGGAAGGCAATTCTGAAGCGCGTAGGAGGTGGCAGAAAAGAGGCCATTTTAAGTCAACTATCTGATTTTCAATATGCAAAAACTCTACTGGTAGGGTTTCGGTGGCCCGGAACAAGGCCATCTCCTACTTTACAACGCAGTAGTGTCGTTACTAACTTATTGTCAAATAATTGACAATCCAGCGAATATTTTAAACAGCAAACCAAACATCAACCACCCACGGCCTAGCGTTTTGCCAAATCCAGCCCTGCTACCATGCCCACCACCTTGGCCAGGCGTTGGCCCATGAGGCGGTCTTCGCCGGTGTAGTTGTTGACCATGAGCACAAAAGCGAGGGCCTTGCCCGTGGGCAGGTTGCTATATCCGGCGTAGCTTTTTACGCGGGTGAGGTAGCCGCTTTTGAGGCGTACTTTGTTTTCGGCGGGGGTGCCTTTGGCAAAGTGGGTAACGGTGCCGCTTTTACCCGCCACCGGCAGCGAAAAGTAGAAATCGCTGAAGAGGGGGCTGCGTTTCATGCGGTGGAGCACCTGGCCCACTTGGCGGGCGGTGGCCAGGTTAAAGCGGGAAAGCCCGCTGCCGTCTTCCATTAAAAAACCCTCGAGGTTGAGGCCCTGGGCTTGCCAGTACTCAACCAGGGCCTTGCTGGCGTTGTGGGTGTTGCCATAACCGAACTTTTTGTAGCCGAGAAACTTGAAAAAGTTGTCGGCATAGAGGTTAAAGCTGCGCACGTTGGTGGTTTTGAGCAGGTCGCGCAGGGGGGGCGAGGCCACGCTGGTTACGCGCCGCCGCTGGAGTTCGGCCCGTTGCCCTTTGGCCAACAGCAGCCGCTGGGCGTTAGCGGGTTGGCTCACTTTAATCCCCTGGTTTTTAAGGGCTTGGCTAAGCCACTGGGCGGCCAGCAATTCGGGGTCGGGCAGGGAGCCTTTCACCTTGAACTTCTTTTCGTTAGGCGGCAGGGTACCGCGCACGTAGCGGGCATAGCTGTAGGGCGCACCGTAAACGTAGGCTTCGTCGCCGGTGTCGGGCGCGCCGGTGCGCACCTCGTTCACGTGCGTGAGGCCGGGCAGGTTAGGTTCCAGGCCCAGCAACTGGGTGGGGTCGCCCTCCTTGGCCCCGGAGTTGAACAGCAGTTCGTATTGGTTGTGCCGGAACGCCAGACCGCTGGCCCCGGTGCCGTAATAATTGCCCAAGTCCACCCACGACCACGAACCGGGCGTGTTATCGTACTCGAACAGGCTGCCATCGCCGATCACGGCCCCCTCCACCACTTTGATGCCCGCCTTGGCCACGGCCTGGGCCAGGTCGCGCATGGTTTGGTCCGGGTTCTCGGCCCCAAAGGCGGGATCGCCGCCGCCGCGCAGGTAGAGGTTGCCGCGCAAGGTGCCCGCTTTGTCGAGCGTGCCGCTGTATTCCACCACGGTTTCAAATTTAAAATCGGCCCCCAGGGTGTTCAAAACGGCTCCGGTGGTGAACAACTTCATCACCGAGGCGGGGGCCAGGCTCAGGTCGGGCTGGTAAGTGGCCAGGGGCGCGCCGCCCTCGGCCGGGGCCAGGTAAAAGGCCACCGAGGCGTGCCGGGTTTCCGGGAAACTGGCCAGCTCTTTCACGGCCTGGTTCAACTGGGCCAGGGTGTAGGTAGCTTCTTCGGCTTTTTTTTGCCCCAGGCTTTGGCATTGCACCAGCAAGGTAAGGCTCAGCCCCCAGCAAATGGGTAATTTTTTTGGCATTAGGTAGATTGAGTAAGGCGATAAAATAGTAGTTCGGCAAGCGGGGTTTCTTATTAAAACCTTGATTATCCATCATTTATTTTACTGACTACACACAAATTCGCATCGTTTAGCCCTTGCTGGATATTTTCTGCACCCAAGTTACAAAGCCAACCGCACCCGCAACAAATTTGCCCGTATTTTCACGTCAAATTTAGGTTTGCTATGCCCCGTTTGCACTTCAAGGTCTTGCCCAGGCCGATGGCCAGCCCGGTGGCTTGGGCCAATTTGGCTATGTTTGCGCTCCTTTTTCTCGTTTCGTCCGTTGCCATGCCGCAGCCTTTGCCCCGTGCCGATTTTGCCCGCCAGTTGTTTGCCCAGCACGCCCAGTACCGCGAGCCGGGGCTAGATTTTCGCCGCCACCTCAAACACGCCGACTTGCAACAGCGGCTGGCCAAACTGCCCACCAAGGCCGGTTTTAGCCAGCGGGTGCTGGGCCGCTCGGTAGAAGGGCGGACCATCAAACTCGTGAGCCTGGGCCAAGGCCCTACTCCCGTGCTGTTGTGGAGCCAAATGCACGGCGACGAGGCCACGGCCACGCTGGCCTTGCTCGACATGTTCAACTTTTTCCAGGCCCAAAACGACGGGTTCGACTCGGTTAGGCAAGAAATGTTGGGCGCGCTCACCCTCCATTTTGTACCCATGCTCAACCCCGACGGGGCCGAGCGGTGGATCCGCCGCAACGCCCTGGGCATCGACCTCAACCGCGACGCGGTAAAACTGGCCTCGCCCGAGTCGGTGATCCTCAAGCGGGTGCGCGACAGCCTCAACCCCGTATTTGGCTTTAACCTGCACGACCAGCGGGTCAACTACACCGCCCAGGGCCACCTGCCGGCCACTATTTCGTTTTTGGCCCCGGCCTACAACCAGGCCAAGGACCTTAACCCGGTGCGGCAGCGGGCCATGCAACTGATCGGGGCCATGAGCGAAGACCTAGCCCCGTTGATCCCCGGCCACTTGGCCAAATACAACGACGAACACGAACCGCGGGCCTTTGGCGACAACATCCAAAAATGGGGCACCAGCGTGGTGCTGGTCGAGTCGGGCGGGTGGCCCCAGGACCCGGAAAAGCAGCACATCCGCCGCCTTAACTTTACGAGCCTGCTGGCGGCCCTGCTGGCCATTGCCCGGCAAGACTACGCCCGCTACGACCTGGCCCCTTACCAGGCCCTGCCCGAGAACTCGCTCCGCTTGCGTTCGTTGATTGTGCGCGGGGTGGCCCTGCCCAAGGCCAAAGGTGGCCCAGCCAAAGTGGACCTGGCCTTTGGCAGGTTTGAGAAAACGGCGGCCAACCTGCGCGACTTCTACTACCGCAGCGAGATCGACGACCTGGGCGACTTGAGCAACCTACGCGGCTACCAAGACCTGGACGGTCGGGGCCTGCAAGCCGTGCCCGGCAAGGCTTACCCCAAGGCGGTGAGTTCAAAAGACGAACTGCTGGCCCAGGACGTGAACCAATTGCTGGGCCAAGGCTACACCAGCGTGCGCTACCTCGGCAAAGAAAAACTGGGGCCGGAGCCATTGCCCGGTTTCCCGCTCAACGTGCTCACGGGCACGGGCGGGCCTGCCTCCACCATCGCGGTGGAGAGCAACCCCGACCTGGTGTTTTACCGGGGCGAGCAGGTGGCCTTTGCGGTGATCAATGGTTTCGTGCGCACCCCCGGCCAACTCACCAGCGAAGGTAATGC
>JALONO010000219.1 GCA_025454895.1 Bernardetiaceae bacterium | reverse complement strand
GCCCGCCTTCTACGCCAAGCGCACCCTGCTGGGCGAGGTGATCCTGCCCGCCGACATTGCCAATGGGTGCTTTGCCCTGGTGGGCGGCCTGCTGCACAAGAGCACCGGCAACGTGCTCAACGTGGACGGCGGCCTGGCGGCAGCGTTTGTGCGGTAACCCTACACTTTCAAGAATTTGGCAAAAGGGAGACCCCGTGTCTCCCTTTTTTTGGGCGGATAAACATTCCAGTAATGACGTAGTTCAAAATATTGCAGCCTTTGCGTCAAACTTTGCGTTAGCATTAGGCGACTAAGGTCGGAGCAGGTAGTGCTGCTTTGGCGTTCAATAAAAAAACCGAGCGACAACGTCTCCCGGCTTTTTGGATTTATTATTAACTATGAAGCCTGTTGGTTTGCCCGGCGGCCTAAAGCATTTGCCTTGGGTCGTTGGGCAGGCTAAAAACCAACCAAGTGCCGATAACGTGATTGAAGGGAGTAAAGGGCAATTTGCGCAGGGCTATTGGCCCGCCAGAAGTGCTCAAAAGGCAAGCGAGGTGATTTGTTAGTTTAGCCGCCACACGCGACTTAGCCAGCCGAAAAAAGCCTTCGAAGTAATTTACATTTTCCGATAGTGCCAAAAAAAGGCCCATTTTTTTACAACCGAAGCGGTTTTTCCCCTAATCGGCTATCAAATTGGTGGTTGGGACACCTGGGCCAATGTAATGAACACGCCGTTCAGGTGCTCAAAATCGCGGTCGGCACTGAGCAGCACCGCGCCCGCTACCGAGGCCGTGGCGGCAATCCACAGGTCGTTTTTACCCATGTTCCGGGCCGATACGCCCGGCGGCAGGGCTAGTCCTGGTAGTAGCCCCTGGCTGTAAGCGTCGATATCGGCGTAGCGGAACAGTACCGCGTCATTATTGATATCCAGTACGGTAAACCGGCCCAGCAGTTGGTCCAAGGCCCGCAGCCGTTTTTCGCCCCAATGGTTTTTACGGGCCAGGGCCAGCACTTCGCCCACCGTTACCACCGAGATGAAAAAGTAATCCGAGTCCGATAATTGGTAATGGCGTTTCGTTTGCTGCCACAAGACCGAGTTGCGGATCAGGTGCAGCAAAATGTTGGTATCGAGCAGGTAAGTCACGGAAACGGGCGGGCTTGGGAGGCCTCAAGGCACAAAACTAGGCGGTGGAGGCAGGTAAGGCGATCGGAAATCCTTAAAAAATGCGCCTAGCAGCCGTAATTGGGGAATAACTCAAATTTGGGCGAGCAATTGATCAAAGGCTTCGTCGCTTAGCTCGCTTAGCAGGGGGTGGCCTTCCACTTGGTCAAGACTGAGGCGATAACCTTGCCTGGCCTGGGGCATGTCAAGGGTGGCCGTGGGCGTAAACGAAAAAAATTTGCTGGCAGGAGTAGGCTCTGGGGCACCGGATGGCTGCAACAAGGCAAAAAAGAGCCGTCGCTGCTCCGGGGGCATCCGCCGGACCAGTTCCACCAAATGGCCGAGGTCGTTCAAATCTTTTTTGGCTATTCGCACTAGCTTAAACAACGGTTAAATTACCTGCCCGCAATAGGGCATCGTTCTCACAACAAAGTTAGCCTTTTTTTGGTTCAGGCCAGTTGGGCTACCATACTGCCCAGCACTAAGTAAAGAAAGGCTTGGTTTTTTAGATACGCCCGCAAAATGCCCACACTTTTTTCTACCAGGTTGTAGGTCGATTTGAGGCCGAGCGACATCACTTCGGCCACCTCGGCGAAGCTCAGGTTTTGGTAATACTTTAAAAAAATGGCCTCGCGCTGGCGGGGGGTGAGGTGGCGTAGGGCTTTTTGGAGGCGGGCCTCGCGTAGCTGTCCCTCCTGCTCGCCAATAAGCTGGGCCTCGGGCGAGGGGATAAGCTCAAAAAGGCCCGTCAATTCCAGCTCTTGGCCCGGTGGGGGCGGGGTAGGCTGGAGGCTCTTCACCAACCGCCGCCGGAGGGCCTTAAACAGGTAATACTTGATGTTGTCGGTGGGGCCGAGGTTGGCCCTCGTGCGCCACAAGTCCACGAACAAGTCTTGGATAGTGTCGGCTACCAGGTCGCGGTTGGCGGTGAGCTTGGCCCCGTAGTTAAACAAAGTTTTGATGTGCCGCTGGTACACTTGCTCAAAGGCAGTAAGACTACCTTGCCGAAAAGCAATCCAGAGGGCTTCGTCGCTCACAATTGTGGAAAGTCTAAAAAGTTTGCTACCACAAATAAATATAATTCTTCCATAATCAGCCTTGGCCCAGGCGTTTTGCTAGCATTTCCGCCATTCAACATCGCTAGAGTGTCGTTCAGCTAATTGGAAAAGCGGGCTTGTCGGCTAGGTTTTAGGACAAATTTGTCCGAGCTAACCAATAAGGTGTTGCTGAAATTAGAAAAAAGGAGACCCAATCGTTCCTATAAATACATTTTTGCACTGGCGTATTCCCGTCAAAGAGGGTGCTGGCCCGGGGCAAAGTCCTTCTCATTTTTCCCCTTCACGTAACAATGGCGGCAACCTCAAAAGTCATGGCCAGGAAAAATATTAGCAGAGGCTGTCATAACCGCCGGGCGGGCAGACTTTAACCATCAAAGCTAAAAATCAAGGCAGATTTTGGTTTTCATTTTTCACTAAACGTAAAAAGCCCGGGGTTTTTGCCCCGTGCTTTTTCTTAAGAACTTCCCGATTGGTCACAAAAAATTATCCGCTTCATACATAGTTTGTTAGTCGCTTCTGCAACTTTCCCCGTCGCGATGTGGCCTTTGGCCGCCGGACGGGGATTAGTTTTTCCCACTTGTGAATGGGAATAGCTGTTGCAGGATGGTTTTCGTAATCAACTTGCGAAAAACAGCCGAGGTTAGGTAGAGAACCCCTAAATTGCAGTAAAGCGAGTGCTATGGTTGTTTACGAGTCTCCCTACCAACGCATCGAGTTATTTGCCGAAACCGCCACGTTAGAAAACACCTGGCTGCCCCGCACGCTGCACCTCACCGACGAGGAGTTTATGGTGGAGCAAAAAAAGTTTGCCGACCTGATCAAACAGCACGGTTGCCGCTTGATTTTGGGCAACACCCAGCAGATGCGGTTTGTGATCACGCCTGCCATGCACGAATGGATCAGGCAAGAGATTTTTGGTACAACCAAACCGACCACGATGGCCAAGTTGGCCGTGGTGGTTAGTGAAGATGCGCTAGCTCAATTGGCAACGGAAATAGCCCTGGAGGAGGGCATGCAAGCCATTCCCGAAACCCCTACTCGTTACTTTGCTAACCGCGAGGCCGCCTTGGCCTGGCTCCACGCGACCGCCTGATTATTTGCCGCCGGTGCTGCCCGGCTTAGCGGTTTTCATCAACTCGGCCGCCCGGTGGATGGCTTGCCGCACCCGTGGATAAGTGCCACAGCGGCAAAGGTTACCCTGCAGGGCGGTGTCAATATCGGCATCGGTGGGGCTGGGGTTGCTGGCCAACAGGGCCGCCGCGCTCATGATCTGCCCGCTTTGGCAGTAGCCACACTGGGGCACTTGCGCCTCGGCCCAGGCTTGCTGCACCGGGTGCGGGTTGGCGGAGGCCAGCCCCTCGATGGTGATGATTTTTTTGTCTTTGGCGGCCACGGCCGGGTACGTACACGACCGGATGGGCTTGCCCTCCAGGTGGACGGTACATGCCCCGCACTGCGAGACTCCACAGCCAAACTTGGTGCCAGTGAGGCCCACAAAGTCGCGGATGGCCCAGAGTAACGGCATTTGGGGGTCGATGTCCAGCAGGTGTTCTTTGCCGTTTACGATGAGTTTGATCTCTGCCATGCCAAAGTGGGTTTTGTGAAGCAGCCTCTAAAATAAGCCTTACTAGATCAAAAACCGATTTTCCGGGCGGGATGTTTCGCCAGCCGAGGCTGGTTTGTTTTATTTGGCTCGCCAATGGGCTAACTTGCGGGCCAAACTTAAAAACCCGGACACTACAATGACGACCATGGAAATTGCCGCCTACGTGTTTTTCGTGGCCCTGTTGGGCGGCTCGTTGCTGGTGGGTATTTGGCTCAAGAGCGGCAACTATAAAGGCAAGGTATAAACCGAAAACCCAACAGCCTTTGACGGCCGGCCTGGCACTTGGTGGCTGGGCCGGTTTTTTATGGGGCCGCACAACCTTGCCCAACGTTTTATCGTTTTCAGTTACAGATCAAATCAGAAACGATGCACCGCCGCTTATTGACCGGTTTTTTGGGGATTTTGTTCATAGTGCTGGCTACCACGGCTTGTATGCGGCCCATTACCGGTAGTCGGCCCATTTTGCCGCCCGGCCAAGCCAAAAAAATCTCCGGCTCCAAGTCGGCCAAGCCCTATGCACCGGGGCAGCAAAACAAACAGCGTTAGCCGGGTCTGTTTACCCAAGGCTCTAATGCCCACGGGCCCAGCGATAAGGCCCGCTCATTCCTTCTTGCAAGATAAAACACCCAATACACACTTGGTTTTAGGGTAAGAAAAACCGCCCCCCGGCCTGTGGTACCAGGGGAGGTTTTTAAGTTGGACGAGCGTAGAACAATCATCTAATCATGCAACCAGTAAGTAGTTTTTAGTATTATTTGGCCACCGCTTTGAATTTGCCGTCGTTAACGGTTTGGTGGGCAATACCGGGGTTTTGGGCCAAGGGCACGCAATAAAATTCAAAAACGCCTTCCATTAGTTTGCCGCCCACTTGTTTTACCGTTAAGGTGCCTTGGTTATCGGTTTTGTTGGGCGAGAGGGCGTAGAAGTTCCCGTCGTAAGTAACGTCGGCGGCGTTGAAGGTGTACTGGCCGGGGCCGTTGTAGTTTTTCACCACTAGGCGCATGGCGTTGCGGGCATCTTTACTGGCCCCGGTTACAATAAGCGTGGTGCGGATAAGTTCGTAGCTGCATTTGCCGTTAACGGACCAGGCTTTGCCGTTGAACTTGGCCGACATGCTGCCTTGGCTGGTTTGGTGGGGTACGGAACTTAGGCAACAAATGGCCAATACCGTTAAACATTGCCACAGGGTTTTGGGCGTAAAACTGATTTTCATAAACGGGAAGTGTTATACGTTTATTTATGGGTGAAATAACATGTTTTGCCACAGGCTGTCACTGGCACCAGGGCACCGCTTGCGGTTGGCCAACGTGGCTTGGGGGCTGATTTTAAATTGGTTGCCCTTAAACGTTACCCAACTGGGGTGGAGCAGGGTGTCGCAGCGGAGCACTTGGGCCTGGTCCTCAACCACAAAGGTATTGTTAACAATGTGTATGTTTTTAAAGTGCCAAGCATAAAAATACAGTGCAGAAGGCGTGCCAGCTATGCGGCCTTGGGTCGATACATACACGCGGTTGCCCTTGATGATCGTGTTGGTAACCTGGTGTTGGGCATCGGTACCACTGACGCTAATGGCCCCGTAGCTGTTGTTAAGGCCGTCGTGGCGGCTTTCATTATCAAGCAGTGCGTTGTTGGCGAAGGGTAGGGGCGAGCCAAACTCGCAAACGAGGTAGCCTGCCCCCTCGTTGTGGTGCGAGCGGCACTGGCGAATGGTGCAATTACTGGAGCCGCCGTCAATGTCGAAGCCCCCGCCGTCGTATTTGGCACCCGCGTAATTATGATGGGCCTCGCAATGCTGGATTATGCCGTGGTGGGTGTTCCACAGCCAAATGCCCACCGGCCCGCCGCCTAACGAGCGGTTGTCGGCCCCGTTTTGGTAGGCTTGGCAGTATTCTACTAGCAAAGTGTCCACCCCGCCCATCACAATCCCGTTGCCGGAGTGGTTGTCGGTTTTGGTGAGGATGCCCCGGTTGCGGAAGGCTTGGCAATGGCCCACGTACACATCGCGATGGGCCACGCTGGGGTAGTGGCACCACGAGGCAATGCCCGCTTCGCCGTTGGCCGTGGCAGTGCAGTTTTTGATTTTGACTTGCTCAAGGCCGCACTGGGGGTGCTTTACGCCGTGGACGAGGATGCCGTAGCGGCCAAACCCGCTTACCTGGCAGCCTTGGACAGCCAGGTTACGGGGCCGGATGCCCAGCGAATCGGCGAGGAGCTCGATGCCACTGGCCTGGTTGGCCCCTACGCCCAGCCCCTCCACCACCAGGTTGGTGATGGCTACCCCGCTGGCGTTGCGCACCAGTACGCCCGGCCCGGCCCCCGCTTCGATCAGGGCCTTGCCCCGGCCAAACGAGCCAACGGTGAACACCCGCTGCGGGTCGCCCGCGTCGAGGTGGTCCAGTAGCAGCGGCCCGGCAAACCGCACGCCCCCGGCCAGCCGCAACTGCTCGCCGGGGGCAAACTGTTGGCGGTTGGCCCGCGCCAGCGTACGCCAGGCGGTGCGGGGCGAAAGTCCGTCGTGATCGTCGTGGCCGGTGGGGCTTACATAATAAGTGCGAGGGGTAGGGGCCACCCAAGTAGCCAGTGGCAGAGCCAGCAGTACGAGCCAGATTTTCATAAAAACGACAACAAAGCCCAAAGCGAGGCTAGGGCTTAAAGGTATTTTATTTTCGCTAAAAACCTGATAACAGTTTTGAACCGGTTTATTGCAGTCATAAGCCGATCAAAGTAATGTAAACAAATCTAATTAATTGAATATCAATGTTTTGAAATTCCAAAACAAAATCTGAAAGGCTACTTGTCCTCTTTCAGCACTTGGGCACTCACTAGTTCGCCTTTGCGGTAGCTCTCACTACGCACCAGGCCCTTGCCTAGGGTTACCCACTCTATGCCCGACAGGTTGAACCGCATGGTAACCACCATTTGGTTTTCCATTTCGGTGTCGTAAGTGATTTTGAAGCAATCGAACTCCCCGGCCGGGGTGGCGATCTTCTCCTTGGCCACCACTTTGCGGTTAAACATTTTGATTTTGATTTGCCCCATACGGCTGGGGTTATTGCCTTTGGTGTAAAGCTCAATAGTAACCTCCGCATCGGGGAGGGTTTGGCCCACGCTCAAATTGATCGGGGTCTCGAGCGATTTACCCTCGGCCCGCATTTCCATGTTGGCGGCCATTTCGGGCACGGAGGTCAGGAGCGAGCGGCTGTCGATGGTGATTTTTTCGGCGTTGCAAGCGTATTTCACCTCCGACTCGGCCGGGTTTTTCCCTTTTTCGTCCACAATCACTTGTTTGAGCACGCCTTCGGTTTGGCCACCGCTGGTTTTCAAATCCATGACGGTGAGGGTGCGGGTGCCCGCCGGTTTGCCCTTTTTGGTGGTCATTTCGTACACCAACACACTGCCTTTGGGCGCGCTCAAGTAGTACCCTTGGCAATTGTTTTGGGCAAAAACGGGGGTGGCCAACAGCCAGCAAAAGGGCAGCCACCAAGCTTGTTTTTTCATTGTAAATACGGTTAAGTTTAAATTGAAAAAGAAAAATCCAGCCGTTCAGACTAAAGCACGTGCTCGATGCCCAGCAAATTTTGGTTGATGAGAGCCAGCCCGGCCAGATCCACCGTGAGGGTGCCGCCCCGGAAAATCATGGTGTCCACCTGCACATTGTGAGGCAAGGTTTTCAACTGCTGGTAAATGGCCGTGGGGATGCTGATTTTGACAATGGCCGCATAACCCGCCGAGCGGTTGAAGGGCAGGTCGGCAAAGTGGAGCGTTTCTTGGAACACCAGGCCAAACTGTTTGCCCTCGTAGGTGTTAGGGGCCACGTTTAAGCGGCGGGTGGTCATCAAATCGTGGAACTCGCCCGGGCTAACGGCCCGGTACAGGTCAGTGATCATGGAACGGTAGATTTAGCGAAAAGGGAGAAAAATATTGTAAAGTATTGATTATTAGTTAAATGATGTAAGGATTGTTCTGTTTGGTTGTCAACTATTTATAACATCAGGCATACGCAATTGCTACTCGATTTGGGTTTAAGAACAATTGGGTGATTTTACTAGGACTGCGCAGTTAGGCTTACTGGTTTGGGTAAG
>JALONO010000027.1 GCA_025454895.1 Bernardetiaceae bacterium | reverse complement strand
CCTGGGCCAGCGCGGGGTGGGCGGCGACAACTCCTGGGGCGCCGAGCCGCACGAACCCTACCGGCTCACGGCCAAGCAGTACAGCTACGGCTTTGTGCTCCGGGTGGTGCGGAATGAATAGTTCTAAAATGGCTTTATAATAATATTTTTATACTATTTAATTATAAACTATTAATATAAATTTGTTACAAATAAACTATCAACCTCAACAACCAGAAACTTTCCCAACCGTCGGCCGCCCTAACCCTGGCCGTTTTACCACCTCTTATTCATTCACCTAACCCACATTGCCCGCGCTATGAACCGCCGCCAGTTCCTCGCTGCCCTGCCTGCTACTAGCCTGCTAACCAGCCAAGTGCCTGCCGGGCCGGGCCTCTTCTCCCCCGCCCTGGCCAACCCTGAACCGGATGCCGCCCAAAAAGCCTGGATGGCCCTGAAATTCGGCTTGTTCATTCACTTCGGCATCAACACGTTTTATAACCTGGAGTGGAGCGACGGCACCTTGGATCCCAAGGGCTTTAACCCGCCACAAGTCGATACCGACCAGTGGTGCGCCGCCGCCCAGCGGGCCGGGATGAAGTACGTGGTATTGGTCACCAAACACCACGACGGTTTTTGCAACTGGCCCACCGCCCATACGGCCTATTCGGTCAAAAGCTCGCCTTTTCGCGGCGATGTGGTCGGCCAACTCGTTCACTCGGCCCGCCAATACGGGCTGGCTGTGGGCTTGTACTATTCGCTGTGGGACCGCCACGAGCCTACCCACCAGCACGACGAGCCGGCCTACGTTGACTTTATGCTGGCCCAACTCGACGAGCTATTGGGCAACTACGGCCCCGTGGTCGAACTTTGGCTGGATGGAATGTGGAAAAAGCAGGCCTCCGGCTGGAAAACCCCCGATGGTAAATTCGCCCCGGCGGAGCAGTTTATCCAAGCCTGGCGCAACGAGGGGGCCTACCGCTGGCAAATAGACCGGGTGTACCAGCACATAAAACGAAAGCAGCCCAATTGCTTGGTCATGAATAATGCCACCAGCGAGTTCCCCGGCGTGCCGCTGCACCCGGTGGATGCCCGCTGCGGCGAAAAAGTGGGCCAAGTGCTGCCCGACCAAAAAATTTGGCGGTTCGCCAACCGCGAGCGTTACCTGCCCCTCCAAATCGAGACCACCTTGTCCCGGCAAGGGCACCAAGGTCAGTTTGCCTCCGGCAGTTGGTTTTGGCACCCCGGCGATGTATCGGTGGCTAACCCGGCCCAGGTGCGGCAGTGGCAACAGATAGCCGCCCAAATGGAGGCCAACCTGCTGCTCAACGCCGGGCCTATGACCAACGGCCAACTGCGCCCGCAAGACTGGGAGGTGCTCACCAAACTCAATCCCTAACTTGCCCGGCGGGCTTGCCCCAGCCGATTTTTCTCCTTAATTATGTGCGGAGAAGAGGGGTCATTTATCCGCCCCTTCCATTAACAACTCATTCATTACCCATCATGAAAACCCGTTTCGTCGCTCTTATAGGTAGTGGTTTGCTAGCGTTAGGTTTACTACTGGCCGTTGGGCAGAAAGACACCCTTGTTTCGCCTCCAAAAAAAATGCTCCGCCACGTTGTTATTTTCAAGTTTAAGGACGCGGCCACGCCCGCCCAAATCAAAACCGTGGAAGACGCCTTCCGGGCCTTGCCGGGCAAAATCAAACAGATCAAAGCCTTTGAATGGGGCACCAACAACAGCCCCGAGAACCTGGCCCAAGGCTTCACCCATTGTTTCTTGGTCTCGTTTGCCAGCGAGCAAGACCGCGCGGCGTACCTCCCCCACCCCGACCACGCGGCGTTTGTGGAAGTGCTCAAACCCCACCTTGACAAGGCCCTTGTTATCGACTATTGGGCCGCAAAATAGCCAACGCCTATGCCCAGCCCCAAGCAAGTGGTGCAAAGTTTCTACGTGTGCTTTGGCAAGCGCAAACCCGAGGGTATGAACGCCCTTTATCATCCTGAGGCCAACTTTACCGATCCCGTGTTTGGCCGCCTCAACCTAGCCCAAACCCAGGCCATGTGGACCATGCTCTGCACCCGTGGCCAAGACCTGCGGCTCAAGTTCGACGTGGTGGAGAGCGACGAGCAGTTTGCCAAAGTGGAATGGAAAGCCTGGTACAGTTTCGGTCCCCGCCGCCGCAAAGTCCACAACCGGGTAACTTCTATCTTCGAGTTCAAAGATGGGCTTATCTACCGCCAAACTGACACTTTCGACTTTTATCGCTGGGCCAAACAAGCCCTCGGCCTACCGGGACTGCTCTTTGGCTGGACGGGCCTCCTGCGCCAACAGGTGCGCAAAAAGGCCCTCAAAGGCTTGAAGATCAACCCCAAATGACTTGTGAGAAAGAGTAGGGAGGGCTGGGCAATTGACGAGCCTTCTTACAAATTACCTTCAGCCGTCCAAAAATTTGCGTTCCCTCCCCTTGAAGGGCAACAACGAGAGTTTTTGAGAGGGTAAGCCTGGTTGGCCAATTACCCGCTCCCAACCGGGGCCAGAACTAGAAATTCGCTTCCATTACCTCCCAAGTGTGGTCGGCCATGAGGCGGGCCGTGGCCACGTGCCGCCGGTAAGGGCGGCTGCGGCCCCACTCGTTCGGGGCCACCAACGAGAGCACATCGTTGCCATTGGCCCGCTCGTACAAATAATACACCCGGTTGATCAACGGGTCAAACCGCATCTCAGCCTGATAAATCCGCTCCGAAATCGCCTTGCGCTCTTGAATAGCCCGAGCTTGCCGGGCCAGCACCTCCATTTGTTCGTAAATCTGGCCCATGTGCATGTCCGTTTGGTCGTACATGGCTTCCAGGGCATTGGTTTTGATAGAACCTTGGTCTTCGGGCCTGATGGGCACTCCGCCCACCGTGTGCGCATACGGGAGTAGGCCGGGATTTTCGGCTACTTTCTCCTTCATTCTCTCTAGGTCGATAAGCGACACGTCGATTTCCTTCCCCGTCGGCGGCTCTTGTTCGGGCATATTAGAAGCTATTTATTTACAAAACTAACCCTTTTGCTAAGCACTTTGTTGTAACTTTAAACTGCTTTGGTTCATTATGGAGTTAAAAAGTGTTTTTACTTTGCCTCCTAACAACTATGCTTAGCACTGCAAATTCGGGTTCTATGATCAAGATTTCGTTATTCAAAACGGCTAAACACAAACAGTTCAGCTACCAACCCCGCCACTACGACCCTGATAAAGAGGAGTTTGAACAGCGGGTGGCCGCCGCCAAGGCCCAAGCGGGCGTAAACGAGGAAGGCAATACCGTAGAGGGCCGGATGCGGGGCGCCATCCGCCGCCAGTCGCGCCAAACCCGCAAAGGGGCGGATTTTTCCCAATTGATTTTTATGGCCGGGATGATGGTTACCCTGGCTGTGTATTGGTTTTACGGCAATTGGGCCTTGCTGTGCCTGGTGCTCCTCATTTATGGGTACATCAAGCTCAAACAGCGGCAAGGCTAAGGCAAAAATGACGAAATGGTTGCCTGATCCATTCAACCCACTCATCCATTTACTTACCAGATCATCAACCGCGATATCTTGATTTCATTGTGGGATAGCTCTCTTTTCGTAACCAAAAGAAAAAGCCAATCCTTTCGCGGCTTGGCTTTTTCTTGCTTAATGGAACGTCGGACAAATCTTCCTATTGCAAAATCGACTTTTTTCGCCTCAACCGAACTCCCAGAGTATCAGGCTTAGCTCGACCGAAAGTGATTAGGAAATTCCAACAGGAAAGCACCAAAAAAATTTGCAAAAATGTCGTAACCCGATGAAAATAAGGAGAATTCGCAAAAAAAACCGACTTATTTCGGATGGATTACCAGCGGTACTGCACCCCTAAACTGCCACCGAGCCAGGTGGGTGTAGCGCGCAGATGTGGCGTATCGTACACCGAACCTAAGGCCCGGCGGTACTGCACATCGGCGTAGAGGCCCCAGCGAGGACCTAGGTTGTACAACAAACCCGCACTACCCACGGCACTGAAATTCAGGGCGCGGTAATCGCCCAAGAAATAGGCTACCTCGCCATAAGTATTGCTGAGCCGCTGGCCCAACGTAAAGTCGGTGAGCAGCCCGGCCGAAACGCGCAGGTTGAGGCCCTGGCCATTGGTTTGGTACCAGGCTTTGAGGGGCAGCCCCACGTGAGTGGATTGGGCATTTAGCTGGTTACTAAACATCAATCTGTCACCAACCGTACCTTGCGCCCGGATGATCCGCGCAGGAGCATCGTAGGTGTAATTTTGGTGGGTAAACACCAAACCCGAGCTAATTCCCCAATTACGGCCTAGGGCCTTGCCTACTTCGGCATTGATACCGAACGAGCGACGGCTTTGCGGCAAAGCATCCAGGTAAGGAGCTACTGCAACCGAGTCGTAATCACGGATGGACGGGCGCACCGAGCTTACAAACGGAGAAGGCATTTGGGTGCTCACATTACTAAAACCCGGAGTGTAATTGAAATAACTACCCGAGGCGGTAAACCACCACTGCGGGCCAACTTCCACCTTTTCAACCGTTGGCACATTTACCGTAACCAGTGGCGCGGCGAGTTGGGCCAGCGGCTCGGCCACCGCCAATTGCTGTAGCTCACTGCCCAATAGCAAGTTGGTTTGGAATTGTGGAGCCAGACCGACCGGGTTATTCAGCAGTAAGTTAGCATTATGGTCAATGATGGACTTGGTTGGCTTAGTCCCAGAGTTCATACCGTCCGCATTTCCGTTGCTGTAACCTTTGTTAAGTTGCAGGCCATTGGGTACAGCCGCCTTGGTTTTGCCGCCCGTGCGCACATCCACCTGGGCCTGGCCAAGCGGCCGGGCCACACTTTCGTTAGCCTCGGTGTTTTGGCCGTCGTTAGAGTTGGCAGTCGGGTTTTGCTCGTTACTTGATACTTGATTATCAATAGATTTAGTCGCCTCGGCAGGTTGACCAGGTAAAGACTGAGAGTCAGAATGAGTATTGGTTTGATCAATATCGGAAGGAAGGGTTTGGATAGAGGGCTGTTGAACAATTTGCGAGGTTTCGGAGGGGGTCAAATAGAAATACGCGGCCAGGCCCAAGCCCAGCAAAAGGGCGGCAGCGGCGGCGTAGCGACCAAACCAGTTGCGGCTGCTACCCGCCTGGTTGGTAACCATTGGTACTACCTTGGGCGGGTGAGCAGGGACTTGATCCAGCTTAGAGGCGATGCCCTGCCAAACGCGGGGGCGCGGCTCTAATTCAGCATCCTTAAACGCATCTTTGAAGCGGTCTTCAAAGCTATCTCCGTGGTTAATCATAACACTCGGTCCTCGTCGTTTACAAGCAGTCTTTGCAACAGGGCTTTGGCCCGGGCGTACTGCGATTTTGATGTTCCCTCCGAAATGTTCAACATTTCGGCAATTTCTTGATGTTTGTAGCCTTCAATTGCATACAAGTTGAAAATGGCTTGATAACCAGGGGGTAATTGCTGGATCAGTTGTAGTAATTCCTGAAAGTTGTAGTTGGTGAGCACCGTCTCTTCGCCAGGCTCCGCCACCATATCGTTAACATCGTCTTTGTGCATTTTTTCCAGGGCGCGGCGGTTTTGTTTGAGCGCGGTGTTGACCACAATGCGCTTGATCCAGTACTCCAACGTGGATCCTCCTTTGAACTCGCCCAGGTTATTAAAAATGCTGACAAACGCCTCTTGCAGGATGTCTTCGGCCTCGTGGGTGGTTTTGCTGTACCGCAGGGCTACCACGTACATTTTACGGGCATAACGCTCGTAAAATAACTGCTGCGCCTTGCGGTCGCCGTTTACGCACGACACCACTAGTTGTTCCTCGTTGTAATTTTGCCGGGTTAGGTGCATAGTTACAAGAGGATTAGCTGTTCAATATTAAGACCCAGCGAACCTAAAAATGGTTGCATCGTACAAACGGATTTTTTCCGGGGTAAGTAAACGCAAGGCCGCTTGCCAACAGGAGGAAAAGCCCTGGCCTGGCCAATTTTATAGCGAGGCAAAACGGCACTTAAAAGCAAAAGTACGTAAAAATTGAGGCACTGCTAGAACCAGTTGCGACTTGGCCCAAAAAGGATAATTTTGTGCATTCATTCTCACCAACCATTTAAGATCGCGAAACTATCCTATTCGTTATGAAAAAAGCCCTATTGCCTCTCTGTTTCTTAGCCTTGATAGCTACCCAGCCGGTGGTGGCCCAGGACAGCCCTCTAGGCATCGGTGTGTATATTGGCCCGTCGATCGACTGGCTGCGCACCGATGCGCGGGCCGCCCGACCCGACGGCTCGATTGTGGGGATGGAATGGGGGCTGATGCTCGAGTACATGATCAACGAGCGGTACATCATCCACAGCGGGGTCAATATTAGCCACCGGGGCGGCAAACTAGGTTATGCCGAGGGGTTGCAATTATTGACCAACAACGCGGTGGACTTGGCGGGCAACACGGGGGTTACCTACAATGTCCAGTTCATCGAGATCCCCCTCCAGATGCGCCTGCGGGTTACGCAAGGCACGGGCAAGGTGCTGCCCTTTGTGCAGTTTGGGTTCAATGGGGGTTTCCGGGTGGGGGGCCGGGCCAACATCACCAACGGCAACCGCACCATCAGCCGTGAGCCAGTGCGCCGCGACGTGAACGATTTCGCCTTTGGCCTGGTGGCCGGGGCCGGGGTGGAGTACCAGATCAACCAAAACAACCGCCTGCTGGCCGCGGTGCTGTTCGGCAACGGGTTCACCGATGTGATCAACCGCCACAGCCGCCCCAACGGCCTAGAACGGGTGGCCCACAACTACGTCAATTTTAGGATGGGGTTTTTCTTCTAACCCCCCTTGGGAACAATAGCCTCTTCTTTCACACTACCGAATAAGGGAAATGTGATAGAGATTTATTGCACCAACGCCTCCTGCTGCAAGGTGAGCTGCCACTGCCAGGCACTGGCCATCATGGCATCGATGTTCCGGTGGGGTTTCCAGCCCAGCACCTGCTCGGTTTTGGTGGTGTCGGAGTAGATGATGGCCACATCGCCGGGGCGGCGAGGGCCTAGTTGGTAGTGCAACTTTTCGCCGGTTACGCGCTCGAAGGCGTGGATGGCTTCCAGCACGGTTACGCCCGTACCGGTGCCGAGGTTGAGCACGTCGTAATTACGGGTGTTTTTACCGGCCACTAAGTGGTTGAAGGCCACCACATGGGCTTCGGCAATGTCGCTCACGTGGATAAAGTCGCGGATACACGAGCCATCACGCGAGGGGTAGTCGGTGCCGTGGACGGTGAGGCTGGGGCGCAGGCCCGCCGCCGCCTGGGTGATAATGGGCACCAGGCTGGTAGGCAAATTGCGAGGATTTTCGCCCAGCAGGCCGCTTTGATGCGCCCCCACCGGGTTAAAATACCGCAGCGAAATATACTGGCCCTGGCTTTGGCGGGCAAAGTCCTCGATAATCTGCTCGCCCATTTGCTTGGTGGCCGCGTAAGGCGACTCGGCTTGGCCCAGCGGAGTGGTTTCACGCACGGGCAGCTCGGCCACGTTGCCGTACACCGAACAGGAGGAGGAGAAAATAAAATGCTTTACCCCAAACTGCTCGCCCAGTTCCAACATGTTAAACAACGAGTCGAGGTTGTTGCGGTAGTAGCGCAGCGGCTGGGCTACCGACTCGGGCACCGACTTGAGGGCCGCAAAGTGGATAACGCCCAGCAGGTCGGGGTTTTCGGCAAATAGGGCCGCCGTAGCCGCCCGGTCGCACAAGTCGGTTTCGTAGTTTTTGACCCGGCGGCCGGTGATGCGCTCCACCCGGTCCAGGGCATCGGCCGAAGAGTTGACCAGGTTGTCGCAACTGATTACCTGGTAACCGGTGTTGGCCAATATCTCGATAATGGTGTGCGAGCCAATGTAGCCACAGCCGCCCGTAACCAAAATTTTGTTGCGTTTCATGGAAAAGTGAAGGGTTAATGGCCCGCCGCAGCTAGGGTCAAAGTGGGCGCAAGTTACGTAATTTGGTGGGTTTGGCCGCCTCGGTTTGCCCAAAAACCGGGCCAAGGGCGGCTCCTAGGCACGGCCGTTAGCCACGCCCGGCGACCGGCGGGCAGGGTTGGGGCCCCCGCCCGCCCACGGAAGCGTTAGCGTACCCTAAAGGGCGCCGCACCGCCGTAAGCTATGCAAGTCCAAGAGGATTGGCGCCAAGAAATAAAAAAGGGTCGGTTTGGGGCCTTGCCGGGGCCGGAGGATCAATATTTTTCGTAAATCTCGGTCAGGATTTTGCCCATTTCCTCCCGGATTTGGCCAATAGGCACCATGTAATGGTTATTTTGGAACGAAAAAGCCAACCGTTTGCCCGATTTGGTAACCAAATAGCCGCTCAGGTTATGGTTGTTGCTCAGCGAACCCGTTTTGGCGTAAAGCGTGGCCGGATAGACTTTTACATTGCGCAAGGTGCCACTTTCGCCGGGCTTGGGCAGCAGGCTAAACAGGCGGGCTTCCCCGGCCTCGTCGGTGGCCACTTCGGCGTAGAGGTTGGCCAGCAGTTGCACGTAGTTGCGGGGGGTAAACAGGTTGTAGCGCGATAGCCCCGAGCCGTCCACCCAGCGGGGTTTGTCGGTGAGGGTGGTAAGCAGGTTGCGGGTGGCGTAGTCGATCGCCTTCTCGGTGTTGAGGGCATAGCCGCGCTCCGGCAGGCGCGAGGCGCATAAAAGCAAAATCTGCTCGGCCAAGAAGTTGTCGCTTTCTTGCAGCATGAGGCGGTAGAGCGTGTCGGCCTCGATGCCTTCCAGGGTTTTCAGTTCCGGCGAAGCGGGCAGCGGCCGGTTGAGCAACACCACGGGCTTGCCCAGGGTGTCGGCCAGCAGGGCTACGGTTAAAGCGGGCGAAGTACGGTAGGGCAATTGCTCATCGGCCAGGGTTTTGGGGTTGTACACAAAATCGTTGCTGTGCAAGGCCCGGTCGGCGGGCTGGCGGGGGCTACCCGGCAAGGTGCTGCGGCCCAAGTACCGAGGGGTGAGCCGTAACCGGCCGTTGGTTTGTTGCAAGCGCAGCACGTTGCCGTACAAGGGCAGTGGCGATTTTTCGGGCTGGTAGCCCGCATTGTAGTCGTTCCAGGCCCAACCGTCGCCAAAGTGGTCGTCTTGGAAGTTGGCCGCCGAAAAGTAGAGTTTCTGGGGCGCGTTTTTCAAAAATTGGTAAACCGTTTGGCTTTTGAGCACCGGGTGCAGGGCGGTAGGGTCGCCGGTGCCCCAAAAAATGAGCGAGTCGCCGCGCTGCACGTACTGCAAGGCAGGGATCCGCTTCGGCAGCAGTTTCAGCCCCGCGTAAAAGGTGAACAGTTTGGTGTTGGAGGCCGGGGTAAAATACTTGTCGGGCTGGTGGTTCACGATGTACTGGCCGGTGGCCAGGTCCATCACGCACAGGCCGTGGAAACTGTTTCTGTAACGCGGGTTCTCGGCAAAGCGGGCGGCCAGCTTTTTTTCGGAGAACACATAACTTTTAAACGTACAAGAGCTGACGGCCAGCACGAGCAGCCAGCCATAAAAAAGTTTGGTAGCCATGACGAACACAAGGGCGGTTGGTAGGGCAAGAATACGAAACATTCGCCCAACTTGGCGTGGCGGGCGGGCGCGGTTGGCCGCTATGGGTGGTCATTGAACTCGGTGTCGCCCACACACCCTAAGGGTTTTTGGAAACCCTTAGGGTGTTAAATCAATAAAAAACAATCAACTACTAAATTGTATTTCCCTCAGCCCATCTCACCACCCGAACTGGCACGCACCACTAACTCGGTGGCCAGCACCACCCGTTGGGGCAAGGTAGGTTTGGGGGCTTTTATTTGGGCCAAAAGCAGGGCTACGGCGGCCTGGCCAATTTGGGCCAAGGGCTGGGCCACGCTGCTAAGGCTGGGGGTCATGTACTCGCAGGCTGGCTCGTTGTTAAAGCTTACCAGGGCCACCTGCTCGGGGATGCGCGCGCCCGCCCGCCGCAGCGCGTGCATGGCCGGATAGGCCACCCGGTCGCTCACGGTGAGCAGGGCATCGGGTGGGTGGGGCAACTGCCACAGGGCCAGGGCCTCCCGGCTGGCGGTTTGGGCGGTATAGTCCACGTGGCGCACGTAGCCCGGCGGCGGGGGCAGCCCGGCCTGGGCCAGGGCTTGGTGGTACCCGGCCAGCCGCTGGTTGCTCAGGTGCAGGGTGGGCGGCCCGGCCAAAAACGCGATGCGCCGCCGCCCGCTGGCCAGCAAGTGCTGGGTGGCTTGGCAAGCCGCGGCCTGGTTGTCCACCACCACGGCGGTGGCGGGCAGCCCGTCGGCGTGCCGGTCGAAGAACACGAGGGGCACCTGCCGCTCGATGAGGCGGTGCAAGTGGGCATAGTCGGTGGTGTCGCGGGCCAGGGCCACCAGCAGCCCCTCCACTTGGGCACGCAGCAGGTTTTGCACCCCCGCCGCCTCCAGGGCCTGGCTCTCGTGCGACTGGGCCACCAGCACGCTGTACCCAGCCTGGGCCGCCGCCTGTTCAATGCTGTACAACACGGCGGCGTAAAAATGATAGCCCAGGTCTGGTACCACCACTCCCAGGGTTTTGGTAGCACTGTGCACCAGGCTCTGAGCCAGTTGGTTAGGCTGATAATCGAGTTGCTGGGCCAATTGGCGCACCGCTTGCTGGGTGGCGGGCGCGATCTCGGGCCGCCCGCGCAGCGCCCGCGACACCGTGGACACCGACAGCCCCAGGGCTTGGGCCAGTTGCTTGAGGGTAACGGGCGAGGGTTTCACGGGGGCCGACAGCGGTTTTCAAGCAAAGTTACACTCTTCAAACGAGTTGGCTTACGCTTAGCTTCTCCTCTATCTTATTATAAATCAAAAAGATAATAAAGGAAATATCGACTTAAAAAAATGAATTAAACCTTTTTACAACCCCGTGGCCACGGTGCGGCTGCCGCGCTCGCGCACGAGTTGCGCGCGCATGCCCAGGTCCCGGAAGAGGGCGAGCGGGGCCAGGGCCGCCCCGGCGCGCAGCCGGGCCTCGGCCAGCAGGGGCCGCAAATCGGTGCGGAAGGCCCGTTGCAGCAGTTCCTGGGCCAAGGCCACGTCGTTGGCTTCCTGGGCCTGGTGCAGGGCCGCCGCGTCGACGAGCAGGGCTTGGGCATAAGCGAGCTTAATGGCCTCGACCGATTGCAATAGGTCTTCCAGCGGGTCTTTCACGTTGTGGCTGGCATCGATCATCCAGGAGAGCGAAAGCTGGGGGTTGCGTTCCATGCCTTCTACCAACTCCTTGAAAATGAGGAATAACTGGTAGGGCTTCAAGGCCCCGGCGGTGAGGTCGTCGTCGCCATATTTGGAGTCGTTGAAGTGGAACCCGCCCAGTTTGCCCTCCATCAGCAGCAGGGCCACTATTTGCTCAATGTTAGCGTTGGGCAGGTGATGGCCTAAGTCCACCAAACTGAAGGCCTTGGGGCCTAACTTGCTCACGTACAGCAGGCTTGCCCCCCAGTCTTGCACCACCATCGAGTAAAAATTGGGTTCAAAAGGCTTGTATTCCACGTACATGCGCCAGTCGGGCGGGAGGGCCTCGTAGATTTCGGCCAGGCCGGCCAGCGTGCGCTCAAAGGCCCGCCGAAAATGCTGCTGGCCCGGGAAACACGAGCCGTCGGACAGCCAAACAGTGGTGGCCTTGCTGCCCAGGGCCACCCCGTGCCGGATCACCTCCACGTTGTGGGCCACGGCCTGGCGGCGCACGCCCGCATCCGTATGCGACAGCGAGCCGAATTTGTAGGACAGTGGCTGGCCCGGCTGATCCTGGAACGTGTTGGAATTGACCGCATCGAACACCAACCCGTAGCTGGCGGCCAGCGTCCTGATGGCGGCGGCATCCTGCGGAATATCCCACGGGATGTGCAACGAAATGGCCCCGGACGAATGGTTGAGGGCGTGCAGCAGCCCCACATCGGCGATTTTTTCTTCCAAATTGCGCGGCTCGCCGCCACCGGGGAAGCGGCCAAACCGCGTGCCGCCCGTGCCTAAGGCCCAACTGGGCAAAGCCACTTGGAACGCCTGCAGTTTGGCCAGCAATTGCTCGGGCTGGTGGCCGTCGGCGGTCAGGCTATCGGCCAGAAAGCGGTACTGGGCCTGGTGCCGGGCTAGGCTAGTTTGGTTATGGGCAGCAATTTGTTCTTTGGGCAGTTGCATAAAAGTCTAAAAAAGTGGAGGATCAGCAAGAGCTACCTAGGTTTGACGAGGTAACTTGGCCTTGGGTTTCTTTTCCAAAATAAAAAACAAAAAGAAAATCCACTAAAAAAGGTGAACCGGGAAAGTATGCCCCGATGATGAACCCCTTAAGGCCGGGGCGCGAAGGTAACGGTAAAATCGTAGCGGTAGTTAGCCCCGCTCAAGGTGTAGCGCATGATGAGCCGCTGGGCGGTCATTTCAAGCACCTGATAGTCGGTGGAGGCGCCCCGCTGGGGCTGGGTACGCAGCACGGTTTGGTCGGGGTTGAAAGCCCAGGTGCCCAGTTCCTCCTTATCGGGCAGTTGGGGCACGCACTTGGTAGGCCCTTCGTGCACGCGGTACGAGCCGTCGGCCCGGTAGGTGAACACATCGTCGCGGTCGCAGCCGGGGCGGGTGGCGTACAAGTCGCTCACTGCCAGGCCATTGATGGGCAAGCCCGGATTGGCCTCCAGGCCCACCATGAGCCAGTCGTGGGCGGTGAGCAGATCGGCCCGGGTAGGCTCCACACTGGTACGGCAAGCCACCAAAGCTAACCCCAGCACTCCGCAAAGTTTCAAGTATAGCAACAAGCGCAACATGGATAAGGTAACCGCCGATGGCCACCAACGGTTGCCTCTAAATTAAGCCAAAACCTGTAAATCCCGAAAAGGAGGGCAGTTTTTGGCCGTTAGCGGCCTGGCGCGCGCGCAAAAGTGCGGTTGTAGGTGTAAATAATGCCACCCCGGGGCACGGCATAGACCACCTGGAGGCGTTCGGGGGTTACTTCCACAATGTTCCAATCCACCGGAAAGCCCGTGCTTGAGGTAACCGAGAGGGTAAACACCTTGTCGTCTTTCATGACCCAAGTGCCTTCCTCGACCACCTGGGGGCGCTGAGGCTGGCACCGGGTAGGCCCTTCGGTAAAAAAGTAGCGGCCCTCGGCGGTGAGTTCAAACAGATCGTCCTGGTCGCAGGGAGGGAGATTGCGGAACACATCGCTGGTAACCCGCCCATTGACCAGGGCAACGGGGTCCACCGTCATGCTGGTGGTGATCCAAGGCGACTGGGTGAGCAGGTCGGTGGTGGAGGGGCCTTCGTCTTGCCGACAAGCGGTTAGCCCGGCCAAGCCCAGTAAGGCAACCGCCCAAAAACGTAAAGTTGTGTTCTTCATACAAAAGTGATTAACGCGGCAAAACGCCGCTGGTTTAAATTCGCCGCAAATTTCAAATATTTTACCGAGCTAATTTATTAAAAAATGCAAAAATAGATAAAGAAACAATTGACCAAAATCAACTTATCAAAACGCCGGGCCTCCCTGTTGGGAAAGCCCGGCGGGTCGGTTCAGACATCGTTTGTCCCTTATCGCATCAAATACAGCTTACCGTACCCATTTTTAAACAAATGGTCGGCTTGGGTTTCCCGGCTCTGGTAGGCTTCGCCCCGGCCGTCCACCACGTCCACTTTGTACAGGTACACGCCCCGGGCCAGTTGCTGGCCGTACTCGTCGGTGCCGTCCCAAGCAAACTCGGTAATGTTGTTGCCCACGCGCAAAGGCCCCAGTTCATCTTTGTGGATGGTGCGCACCACCCGGCCAGTAACGGTCAAAATCTGGATGCGGATCTGCTCCGGCACTTGCCCGGTGAGGGTGAACACAAATCGGCAACTGGTACTGAACGGGTTGGGGTACGGATAGAAATTGGTAACGGTGGTTTCGTTAATGACTCGGAAGGTAACCCGGTAAGGCTCGGTGCCCGCCCGGTTACCAGTGGCATCAGTGGCTTGGACGCTGAGCACCCAATTGCCGTTTTGCAAGGTGGTGGAGCGGTACTCGATCACAAAACGCTGGTCGGCGGTAACGTTCCAGGTCAGGTTGGGGTCGTTGAGGTAGATGCGCCGGGCTGAGCAGTTGGGGCATTGGCGGCCTAGCATAATCTCGAACCCGGTGGTGTCGCGTTTGGGCAGGTAGCGGTTCTCGTCGCGCAAGGTAATGGCGATGAGCGGCGCGGGCTGCACAATGTCGCCGTCCATGAGCGGGCGGCCGTCCACGGCCACGTCGAGCAACGGCCTAATGTCGTCGGCCTTGACCCGGAAACGGGCACTCAGGGTATTGTTCTCGTAAATTTGTTCGGGTAGCAGGCGCGGGTTCACCGTTACCGTGAGGCGGTTTTCACCCCTAAAATCGGGCGAGAAGAGCCGGGTGCGGACGCGGGCGAAGCTGTTGCGCCGCACGGGCGGGATTTTTTCGCGGATGGTGGTGGTGCGCCCACTTTGCTGGTTGACAATGGTGTACACCACGGTGAGGCTGTCCTGGAAATCGTTACCCGAAATATTGAGGAAGTTAAAGCCGATGCGCACGGTGTCGCCCTCGATAACATCCAGGGTGGTGTTTTCGCGGTAGCTAACGGTATCGTGCAGCAAAATGCCTTCGGGCACTTCGCGGTAAACCACCTGCCAGCGTTGCAGTTGGGCGGGGGTGCGGCGCGCGCTGTCGCGGGTGCTCAGGCGCAGGCGCAGGTACGGGAACTCGCGGGCGTTTACTTGGCGCAGGTTAAAGTTGTCGGTGGGCACATTGGCACTGATCACCCGTTCCTGGCCCTGGGAGTTCACCCCGATCACGTCCAACTGCCAACGCTCGTTGACGGGTTGCTCCAGGCCGTTCACCAGCCGGAAGGTGCTGCCCCACTCGGCCGCCGGGCCAATGAGGGTAGAAGTGATGATGCCATTGGTGGCGGGCGGGATGGTAACCGTATGCACCAGGCGGATGGTTTGCTCGCTCATGTTGCCCTGGTTAGGGTCGGCGTAGGCCACGGCGGCACTGCCCACCGCGCTGCCTTTGCGGCCAATGGTAACAAACGGGCCTTGCGAGGCCATTTGCAAAAACCGGTTGCCGTCGATGCCCACGTTGTTGAGTGCCCCCACCAGGCCGCCCCAGTTGGACACGCCCACCCCTCGGGAGTTCATCATCACAATGTAGTCGCCGGTTTTCATCCGGTTGATGATGTCGGCCACGATGCCCGTGCGGAAAGTCCAACACTGGTCAATGCCCATCACCATCAGATCGGAACCGCAAAACTCGGGGAACATGTCTTCAAACTTGTAAAACTTGCCGGTTTGGCCGTCCACGAGGAGCACCAACAAGCGGTCCGAAGTGGAGCGGCGGTCGCAGAACAAGCTGGGCCGGTTGGTGGCGCAACTGCCCGCCGTGGCAATGATGTTGCCGTTGACTACCATTTGGTAGGTGTTCCAGGCAGGGCTGTTGGCCCCCACGGCCCGGATGTCGAAGTTGAGCACGGGGCTGTTGAAGTTCCAACGGCGGCGGGTAAGGTCGATGCCCAGGCCCTCGGTAGTATTGCGCCGGAACTGCGGGGCCCGGCTCTGCGACCAGCCGTCGGGGCTGTTGTTGATGTACACAAACGATGCCTCGGCCCAAGTGGTATCGTCCAGGGCGGTAAAATCGGCGTAGCGGGCCCGCCAGTAGTAAACAGTGCTGTCGTGGGCGGGGGTGTTGGCCAGCAGGTTGGTAGTCCACTGCGGGGTGATGTAGCCAAACACCACGGTATCTTTCAAAGCCGGGCTGTTGAAGCGGTAAGAAGTATCCAGTTGGAACCGGTACCGCCGTTCGCCGGAGGCCGGGTCGCTGTTTTGGGCCACGAAAAACACGGGCTGGCGGCTCACGATGCTGTAATCTTTGGGGGCAATGGTGAGCAGGCTGCCGCGCAAAATGTTGTAGGTAAAACTGGCGATGTTGTTGGCCTCGTCCAGTTCGGCAATTTGGTTAGTAGCATCCACGGTAACCTCAAAGGTGTTGAGGCCCGCAATGCGGTCTTGGGCATTGCGCGGGTTGACGATGGTGTAATAAATCGTGTCGCGAAAGTTGATGGGCGCATAAGTGCGCACGGGCAAAAACTCCTGGCTTTGGTCGCTAAACACCCGGCGCACGCTCACGGTGAGCGGGGTGGGGTCGGTGATGCCCCAGTTGGTTACCGGGATGGCGATGCGGAACGAGTCGGCCTGGGCGGTAATGTTTTGCCCACCTTGGAAATTCCGCGCAAATAGCTCGGTGGCACTAATGGCATAGTCGGTTTGGGCCTTGGGGAACAGCCGGATGGCCGGATCGGCTTGCAAAATAAACTGCTGGGCGTTGGCAATGTTCACCTCACCTGGGAACCGGCTGAGGTAATCGCGCAGGGTTTCTTGCAGCACCACGCCAATGGGCTTGTCAATCAACTCTTTACGGCCAAAAGCATTCTCAAAGAAGGTTTGGGTGTACGCCCGCAACGGGCCGCTCAACCCCAGGTGCGAGTGGGCCAAAAAGCCAATGGCCCCTTTGTTGGCCGTGAGCACCCAGTCTTCGCCCAGCGAGGTGTTGATGGTGAACGCATCGCCCGAGCCGCAGCCGTTCACGATCATGAAGGGGTACTTGCCCCGGTTATTGTAGCCAATGCTGGGGTCGGAGGCCCGCCCAATGTCGATGTCGGTGAAATCCAGGGCGGCGTGGCCGTAGAACGTAACCACGTTGGTGCCTTGGTTGATCTGCTCGTTCACGCGCAGGAACTCCACGGTTTCGGTGGTGCGCTTGGACAAAATGCTGGCGTTGGCCCCCCAGTAGTTGTTGCGGGCCACGTTGGCAAACTGGTCGGCGTACTGGCGGAACAGGGCGTTCTCGTTGGCCGTAACCCCGCCACTGAGGAACAGGGCCTGCTTGCGCCACGGGGCCGCCGCGTTGGCCGGGGCTTCGTATTCTTTTACTTTATTGAGATAATCGATGACCTGCTGGGGCGTGAGGGCCGAAATGCGGCCCGTGGCCAGGGCGGGCACAAACCGGGGCATCCCGTTGAGGCCGTTGGTGTGTTCGTTGTCGGAGCCGGGCGCGCCCGCAGGCGGCACGTTTACTTGGTTAAACGTCCAGTCGCCCAGGAAATAGAACCGCTCCATCATCCAGCCCTTGCCCATCAGGAGCAAAAACTTGGCCCGCCCGCGCTTGATGGCCCAGTCGGCAAAGCGGCGGATGGCGATGGGGTTAGGCTCGCCGTCGGTAAACTGGTCGCAAAGCTCAAAAATGTCCACCACCAGCGGAGTGTAACCACCGCCCGCCGCCGAAGCGCGGTAATCGGCATAAGCCTGCACGGCGTTGGGCACGTCGCCCGCCGGGCGCATCAGGCCCGGGTGGGTAACAATCAGGTAGTCGGCGTTGCTCACATCCAACCGGCGGAAGTTGATCCGGGTCAGGGCGGTTACGTCGATCAAACGGCTTTCGGCCAGTAGGCGCTTTTTCTGGCCGGGGTTGTTGGTGCCTTCCACCAGGGCGGTGAGCACGTTGCCCGATACCTCGGGCTGCAACAGCTTGATCTCGGCTTCGTTGGTGATGTCGAACAGGCGCGTGCCCGCCGCTACGTTGCGCAACTGCACCCGCGACTGGCTGCGGCTGGTTTGTACGTTAAGGAAGAATTTGCGCCAGGCCCCGCCCTGCATGTCGAAGCCCTGGGGGTAAAACACCCGCTTGTGGCCAATGGAAACGTCTTCGGCCGGGCCGATCACCTGGTTTACCCGCACGCCCACGAGCAGCGGCCCGTTACCGTTGGGCAGGCTGGTGGGCCGCATTTCACCTTGCAGGTCGGCTACGTCGTAGTTGCGGAAGTCGACCCGGTCCAGGGCCACCCGCTGCGAGTCGGGGCTAGTGCCGGCCAACAGTTCTACGCGGTGGGGCATATTGATCCGGCCCACCATCCGCACCGTGATCTGGGCGGGCACGGGGGCGTTGCGCTGCACATCCACCAGGTTAAAAGCTTCGTTATGGATGGTGGGCGACGGCCGCACCGGGCGGTGGGCGATGCCTTTGCCGTTCACAAAATGCGAAAGTAAGGCCCCCCGGTCGTTGGCATCCACAAACGACGTGGGGTAAAGCGGCCCCCTGGCCACATATTGGCCCCAAATGGGCGAATAGCTGCGGTGCTCCTGGATGTGGTAAGTCTCGAGGGGAATATCGTTGCCGCCCCGGGCCGCCACGGATGCAATGCGCTTACCGGGCGTGGCGGCAATGGTAACAAAGTAGTAACCGTCGCGGCGGTAGTGGTCGCACCAGTCGAGCGAGGGGCCGTTGGCTTGGTCTTCGTACACGGTCATACTGGTGGCCATGTCCATGTTCCACTTGCCAAAAAACTCGATGTAGTCGGTGGGGTCAAACCGGCCGTCTTGCTCGCCCACCACGTTGATGGCCAGTTCGCGGCCCAGGTTGAAAATCTGGATGTTGCGGGGGTTGACCGTGGCCACCGGGAACCCCACCGCCTGCAACGTTTGGTAGCTAATGCGGTGGAACCCTTCTTGCTCCGGGGTGATCACCAACTTCCAGTAAGGCTGGTCATAGTTGATCCACTCGTTGCCGAAACGCGGCTGCGGGGCTTGGGCTTGGCCCAGGGCCGCCTGCAAAACCGTAACGAGCAAAAACAGTAAGCGGTATTTCATGATGTTGTTTGCGAAAGGTGATTTTACGCTTGCTTTAAATTTTAGTTCAATATTATGGTTATCAATAATTTAGATACCGGTGATACCAAAACAAAATAGAGATTGTGGGTTCTTGAAATGATAAATGATTGATGCCCAAGTAGAACCCTCGTTTAGTAGCGCAATCCGTAAATTGTTACAGTATGACAATGGACGATAGTAAGTTTTTTGCCAATCATTTGGTTAGTAAAGTCAATCGGCGGAATTACTTTTTCTTCTCCTCTTTTTTATCAGCAAAACTGCCTTTTAACGAAAACACGTGCGAGTAAATAACCGCCTCGGAGGGCAGGAAGTTGGCCAATGCATAATCGATTTGGAAGCCCAACACCCGGAAACCTACCCCGAAACTGGGCTGCATTTGGGCCACTTGGCTGCCATCAAGGTTTTGCAGGCGTTGGTAGTTGCCCAGGCCGCCGCGGACAAACACGGTTTGGCGGTAGTGCAGCTCGGCCCCGGCCTGCCAGTCGCCCGAGAGGCGGCTGGTTTGCAGCAGGGCATTGCGGCGGCCGTCGAACGTAAAGGTGAACCCCGTGGTGAGCACCGCGCCCACGTGAGGGCCAAAGTTGAACTCACGGCCTGCTTCCAAAATGGCGCGGGGCAAGGTGAGTTCCACCGAGTTGTTGGGGATCAGGTTGCCCGTGCGGGAAAACACGTCGCGGAAAGCCTCCGGGTTGTAGTTCCACACGTTAAAGGTGCTGGTGAGGTCGCGGCCCACGGCCCCAAAATGCCAGCGGCCCCGGGTCAGTTGCGCGCCCACGTCGAGGCCAAAGCCCCAGGCGGTAGCAAACGAACCAGCCGTGCGGTGGATCACCTTGGCACTGGCCCCGGCCCGCAGGCCCTTGATGAGCGCGCTCTCGCGGGCATACGAGAACATGAACGCATACGAGGCATCGGAAAACGAACCTACGTTGTTGTAATTGATGTTGCCCACGTTGTCGATCAAAAAGCGGGTGTCGGGGATGTTGTCCACCCCCATACGGATCACCGAAAAACCGATGGCCCCGCTCTCGTCCAGTTTGGCGGCAAACCCGCCGTAGTCGTAGTTGGCCACCCCGCCAAAATACTCGGCGTGCATGAGGCTGGCCTGGTATTTTTCTTTGATGTTCAGCAGCCCGGCGGGGTTCCAATAGCCGGCCGTAACGTCGTTGGCCACGGCCACTTGGGTGTTGGCCATGCCTAGGGCACGGGCACCTACGCCCACGCTCAAAAACTCGTTGCTGTAAGTGGGGGCCAGCGAGGTTTGGGCCTGGGCCGCAAAGCCCAGCCCAAGGGCCATCCACAATCCTAGACACAAAAAAACGTTTTGGCGCTGCATACGGTAGGAATACAATTTCGTAACGAGGGGAGTTGCTCAATATTTGTACCGCCCCCGTAACGTGCCAGCTAATAATTGCGCTAAAGCACATTGTTAGCGAACCGTATGCGTCTTCGGCTTTTGCCGTTTCGCTGGCTTCAGCAAAAAAATAAAATACAACCCATTGAATATCTGAATATTAAACAATCGGCTTTGTTAAAAATTTTCGTTTCGCCCCCATTTATTACACGCCTCACTTCGGCGGCAAACTGGCTCACAAATTAGACCTAAGCAAAAAATAAGGGCTGGCCCGGCCCCCGCAATTGCATTACCTTTGGCTTTTGATAATCCCTGTTTAGCAAACCGAATTGCCCATGCCGATCTTCCGTTTGTGGCGCGCGGCTTGGTTACTGGGTGGGCTGCTGCTGGCCTGCCCCGCCCTGGCCCAAGAGGCCCAACCCCAACCGCCCATAGAAAAAGAACTTTACCCCAACGGCCAGCTCCGGGCCGAGGGCCGCCGCACTAACGGCCGCAAGCAAGGCTACTGGTACGGCTACCACACCAACGGTAACTTTGCCGCCATCGAGCACTACCAAGACGGCCAATTGGACGGGGTTTGCAAGTTTTATGACCTCGAGGGCCAGTTGGAACGCCGCGAAACCTGGCGCAACGGCAGCCGGGAAGACAGCACGGTGCTTTACTACCCCCAACAAACCGTGAAACGGGCGGGCACTTACCAAGCCGGCCGGATGCACGGCCAGTGGCTCAGCTACCACCCCAACGGTACACTGTGGCAAAAAATCACCTACCACCAGGGCCAGCTCCAAGGCCCGTGGGAAACCTACGACCCCACCGGGGTGCTGCGCCAGCGCGGCCAGTACCACCAAGGCCAAGAAACCGGGCGTTGGCAGTTTTTCACGCCCGGCGGCCAGTTGGAAACCGAAGGCGATTTCGCCGAGGGCCAAAAAACCGGCGAGTGGTGGCAATACAACGCCAAGGGCAAACGGCGGAAGTTGAAATTGGGGGCGGGGTGAAGGCTGAGCCGCAATCAAACTGGCTGGGGTAGCTTTCTAAATCTTGACCTAACTCGCTGATAAACCGCGAATAAATTAGCATTCGCTAGCCTAAGCCGAACGCCGCATTCAGCCAAAACCTAACCCATTCACGCCCCGGCAAAACCATCACCGTTTGCTGCCACCTTGACTCTGCCCCGGGGCGGCCAGGGCCTCGGTAATCACCCGGCCGGTCCAGCAGGTAGGCACGGGGCAGCCCAGGAGGTAAGCCACGGTGCTGGCGGTATCGTAACTGTCCACCGCGCCGGTGAGCACGTGCCCCCGGCGGATGCCCGCCCCGGCTATGAGCCACGGCACGTCCACTTCGGCCGGGGTGGTGCCCCCATGTTTCTTCTCGATGCCCCCGTGGTCCGACACGAACAAGAAAACCGTTTCGCGCTCCAAACCCGCCTGGCGCACCGCCTCCATCACCAAGCCCACCAAGCTATCCGTTTTATTAACAGAGGCCACGTAAAGCTCGCTGTCCCACTTGTACTCGTGCCCGGCGTGGTCCACGTGGTCCAATTGCAAAAACGTGAATAAGGGTTTGCGCGCGCGAATGTACGCGGCGGCGCGCACGGCGGTCTCGGTTTCGTCCTTGCAGGTTTGTTTGGTGGTGCAAACGCTATCCTCGAGCAAACGGCCAAAACCGTCCCAATGGTAAAACGTGGCAATATCGGCTTGGGGGTACTGCGCCCGCAGCACCTTGAAAATAGTGGGAAACTGCTCGCCCACCGCTTGGCCACAGTAGGTTTTGCCCGCCAGTTCGGTCCGCTTCCAGTCGTTGCTCCACACTTGGTGGTGGCTGGGCGGGGCCCCACAAATAATGGAACTCCAACTGGGGCTGCTCACCGTGGGGAACACCGTTTTGGCATTCAACGTATGGCTGCCGTTGGCCAGCAACTGATCGATGTTCGGTTTTTTGGCCCGCACAAAGCCTGGCACGCTCAGGCCGTCGATACCCAGCACCACCACGTGTTTTACGGTTTGGCCCAACGCAGTATTGGCCAAGGCCCAGGCAAAAATAAACGGAAGTAAATATCTCATAATCAAGAATTTTAAGGTAGAAAATAAGCAAGCCAACCAGCCTCACTGACGGTCAGTAAACCGAGGCCAGCCGGGCAGTCCTCACCCGGCTGACACCCCGGCGAGGAGCCGTTATTCCAAGTACATGGCCCGGAGTTTGGCCAATTTGGCCTCGGTGAGGCCCATTTCCGTTTTGAGGTAATTGGCCACGCTGCCGTGCTCTTGGTGGATGGTGGCCAAGGTTTGGGCCAGGTACCCAGGGTTGGCGGCCATCATGGGGCGCAGGTGGCTCATCTCCATCCCGGCTTGGCTGGCCATTTGGGCCATCCGCTTTTCGCGTTCGGCTTGCCAAAACACGTCGGTGGCTTGGTAGTCGGCCAAAATGTAGGGCACGGGCACGCCCAAGGCACTCAGCACCAAGGCCGCCCCAATGCCGGTGCGGTCCTTGCCCGCCGTGCAGTGGAACAGCAGCGACTTGCCGCTGGGCAGGGCCAGCAGTTGGTCGAACATGGGCCGGTACTTGGCCTTGAAATGGGCGGTGTTGGTATAGCCGCTGCGGATCAGCGAGTCGGCCTGGGCCGGGGTTTTGACCTGGGCCAGGTAGCTGCTCGCGTTGCCCACGTTTTCGCTGCCGGCGGGCAGGTTCAGGTACTTGACCCCGGCGGGCATCCGGTC
>JALONO010000026.1 GCA_025454895.1 Bernardetiaceae bacterium | reverse complement strand
TTGGCCAGGCCAATGCCCGAGGCGTGGTCCTTGCTCCCCCCGGCCGGGGCCACCTTGTTGCGCACGCTAAAATGCAGCCGCCCGGCTTCGGTGGCCAGCCGCACCTCCACGACTGGCTCGGGCACCAGGCCCACACCGTGCTTAAAAGCGTTCTCGACAAACGGGATGAGCAGCATGGGCTCGATCTCGAGGTGCTCGTCGACCAGGCCCAGCTCGAACCGGATGGCCACCGTTTGGCCAAAGCGCAACCGCTGCAAATCGATGTAGCTCTGCAAATAGGCCACTTCCTTGGAGGGTTACCGTTTCCACCTGATCGGATTTTTTGCGGGCCAGCGACACGATGCTGTTGAGCACGTTGAAAATGAAGTGCGGGCTGATCTGGGAGCGTAAAAACGAAAGCTCCGACTGCAGCCGGGCGTTCTCGGCCTCCTTGCGCTGGCGTTCCTGGGCAAAATAGTCGGTGAGCAGGCGGTAGCTGGTGCCGGCCGCCCAAAACGTAAAAGTGGGCAGAATAATGGCGGGGGCCAAGGTGCTTTTGTACATTCTGGGCAAATCAAGGGCGAGCCACTCGGCCAGCATGGGCACCAACTGGCTAAGTAGCAAGACGTTACCTGCGCTTATCAGCACCACCAGCAAGAAATATAGCCCCCGGCGCTCGCGCAACAACAGCGGGATGAGCCAGTAAGCATTGAGGTAAAAAAACGGAATGTGGAAAAACACGAGGCTGATGATGGGCACCCAGCGGAACGTTTCGTCGGTTTGGCTGGGGAGCGGGGGCCGCAAAGTGGTGGCCGCCGAGAGCAGCAGCAACCAAAACAGCCCGTGGGCCACTGCGGTTACCCACCGTTGGCGGGGATTGAACTTGAAAAAAGGCGGCGACCACTCCACGGGCACAAGGGGGATTTTTACCAAGTGAAGCAAACCGCTTGCCCAAATGGCACATTCAACCACAAAAATTGCGCACGGTGGCCAAGGCCGGGCCCAAAAGCGACGATTGGGGGGAATTTGGCTACCAATGCTTCTAATTTAGGCCGCCCAGGATAGACGAACCTAGTTTAGACAGGGCGTTTTTTGCCCACCAGCCAGGTCATCGCTTGTTCAAACGTATCAACAAAAACCTGATCGTAAGGCAGTTTGGTCAGTTGTTCGCGAGCATCATCGATGGTCAGGGCTGCAAAAAAATCCGTGGGTTTCACCACCGCATCGCCTTTAAAACCCATCTGAATAATTTGGGGCAAAAGTTCGTTACTCAACCATTCCATCGCTTCTAAAAAACCACCGGCAAATTGGCTAAAGTCCGAAATGGAGTACTTCGAGTACAGCTTGTTCTGTAACGCATTCTGGATGAGGGCATGGTTAATGGCCTTCACTTCGGCCAGGTCGGCAAAACCGATCCAGCGGTTGATGTGCGCCAAATATTCGGGCAAGTAGGTGTACTCGTAAATCTGATCGCCAATTTTGTTGAAGGCGTGAAATTGGGTGGGCGAGAGCCGCTCAATCCGCACGGGGCTAGAAGCGGGCGTAAGCTGGGTAGTATCCATGTCAAACCAATGATTTACCAGCGGCAAATTAATCTAATCAGTCTTAAATGAATGGTAAAGTCCTGATCGCCAATCCGAATTGATTGACGAACCAGCAATCCCAAAACCCAGTCCTCGTATCGCACAAATACTTGATTGTCAAGATAAAAAAACAATACATCGGTAAGATTTGGTTACTTCGACTAGGCTATTTGCTAAATTAATAGCCACAAAAAAACGCCAAGCAACCGCCCGGCGTTCAACCAAATCAATAACAACCTGTTCGCCTAAAACGGATTAAACAAACATCACTTTGTAATACTCGTCGGCCATGCGGTCCGCATCGAATTGGGGGTACACGTCGCTCATGCTGCGTTTCATGAGGGCCAGCCAACGGTCCGGGTGTTGGTAGTAGAGGGGCAGGATTTTCTTCTCCAAGATATCGAACATGGCATCGCGGTCATGGATGTCTTGCTCGTCCGCCGACTGGCTGAGGTCGGCCGGGGGGATGATGAAACTGTTGACCCCGTCCAGGGCAAACTCGGGCATCCAGCCGTCGGAGATGGAAAAGTTGATGGCCCCGTTCATAGCGGCGGTCATGCCGCTGGTGCCGGAGGCTTCGCGCGGGCGCCGGGGCGTGTTGAGCCAAACATCGGCCCCTTCTTTGAGCAGGCGGCTCAGTTCCAGTTCGTAGCCGGTGAGCACCGCGCAGCCCGGTAGGGTCTTGGCCACGTCCACCAAATAGTTAAACGTGCTCACGGCGGCCTGGTCGGTGGGGAAGGGTTTGCCCGCCCAAATGATCTGGATGGGCTGCTTGGCACTGGTAAGCAATTTTTCCAACCGGGCGGGGTCGCGCAAAATCAGGTCGGCGCGTTTGTAGCCCGCAAACCGCCTGGCCCACACAATGGTGAGCGCATCGGGGTTGAGGCGGGTGCCGGTTTGGTTGGCCACGTAGGTGAGCAAGTCCATTTTGAGTTCGCGCTTGCGGCGCACCAGGCCCTCGTCGTCGTGCTGGGCCAGGGCTTGGGCCAACTGCGGATCGGCCCAGTAGCGGCGGTTCTGGGCGTTGGTGATCGAGGTGATGGGGCAAATGCCAGGGTAATCGCCCCACATATCACGCGATACCTCGCCGTGTAATTGCGACACCCCGTTGGCCCGGTGGGCCAAGTGAAGGGCGGCCAACGTGTAGTCCAGCATCGGGCTGTTGGCTTGGCCGGAGATGGTCATGGCCTCATGGGTAGGCACCGGGCCAAAGAACCTCATCACGTGCATCAAGTGGGTTTCGTGGGTTTCGTTCCCGGCCTTTTCGGGCGTGTGGGTGGTAAACACCAGGCGTTTTTGCACTTCTTCTGCCTTTCGGCCGTGCTTGTTGTACAGGTAGTAGGCCAAGGGCAGGGCGTGGCCCTCGTTCATGTGGTAAAGGTCGGCCCCGCCGAGGGCATCCACCACCTTGGCTCCGCCCACGCCCAGCACCAAGCTCTGGGCCACGCGGGTAAGCTCGTTGCCGTCGTAGAGCCGCTGGGTAATGCTGCGCGACATAGCATCGTTTTCGGGCAGGTCGGTGCTGAGCAGGTACACGGGCACGGTGCCAAAGGTCTCGGGCCGGAGGCAGTAGGCTTTCACCACCACTTGCCCGTCGCTCACGGGCACGGTTACTTTGATACCCGTATCTTCCAAAAAGTTGTAATGTTTTTCTTGGAACAACACGCTCATGTGGTTGTTGCTTTGGCGCACTTGGTCGTAATAACCGTATTGCCACAACATGCCAATGCCAATGAGGTTTTGCTGCAGGTCGTAGGCGCTGCGCATGTGCGAGCCAGCCAAAAAGCCTAGGCCACCGGAATAAATCTTGAGGCTTTGGTCGATGGCAAACTCCATCGAGAAATAGGCCACCCGGCGGCGGTAAGCCGGGGCAGGCGTGTACGGATGATGCCAAGTGCTGTATTTGGCCCCATTACTGAGATGTTGCATGGCTTAGATGGTTAAGACCGGCCAAAATTACGCCGCAACGGGCGGGATCAAGGCCGGAAACCAGAAAGAGGGGCAATTTTATTTGCCCGCTCAGCCCCAAGCTGGTCACGCTTTACCAAATTTCCGTTGGCGGATTATCTTCGGCAAGTTCAAAAAGAAAGAAAGCAAAAATGCCTTCAATCGTTAACTTGCACCCCGGTAGGCCAACCAAACCTCCATCCTGAAAACAAGCGTAAATTGTGTTTTTCCGTCTTGTAAATGATTGATAATCAAATAAAACAATCATTTAACCTTGCAATCATTAAGTCATTTTAGTAGCAACCCGCATGTTCAACGACCCTGAACTGGACGGTAAGTACCTGGGCACCATCACCCGCGACTTTGTGCGCGTGGCCGATACGCTCAAAGAAGCCGCCTACCAAATCCGCAAGCGCGGGATTTCGGAGTTCCCCGTGTTCCCCATTTGCCAAATTGCCCAACCAGTTGGCCAACTGTTGCTGGGCCGCACCGACCTGAACCTAGACTGGAACTACTATGCCAGCTTTTTGGCCGAGCTGCAGCAGCGCGGCATCGTGGACGAGGACAAAGTAGCCGACTTCATAGCGGCGTACAAAGACCCGGACGAGTTTGCCTGCCTGCTGGTGATCGCGCCGGAGTTCACCAATTTCGTATTCGTGCCTTTCCCGGAAGACTAGCCTCCGTCGTCGCCATCCTTCTGGGGCTTGATGACCTGGGTCAGAATCTCGACCTTGATCAGTAGGTCGCCGGTTTTGAGTTGGGGCAGCAGTTCCAGCCCTAGCCCCACTTGGCCAAAGCAGGTGTGGTTGCCGTTGTACTGGGGCAGGGTGCCCAGGCAAATGTAAAACTGAGAGCTACCTTGGTTACGGCCAGTATGGGCCATGGCCAGCACGCCGGGCTTGTGCACTTGGTTTTTTCCGGTTAGCTCGCAACGGATGTGGTAGCCCGCATCGCCGCTACCATCGTCGCGCGGGCAGCCGGTTTGAACCAGTTCGCCCGGGCGCACCCGGAAAAACTTGCGCCCATTGTAAAACCCCTGCTTCACCAAAAAGAGGAAATTTTTGATGGTGTCCGGCGCGTCTTCTTCCAAAAAATCCACCTCTAACTCGCCCACCGAAGTAGTCAGCTTGGCGTAGGTGCGCTTCTTCTCCGGCTCTTCTTTTTTCCCAAACGGCCAAAGGTGATCCAGCAAAGATGACGACATGGGCTAGCGGGCCAAATCAAAAAAAACAAAAGAAACGGCCGAGGTTAGAGCTTTTCAATCACTTGGCACAAGCTGCCAAAAATCTCCTCTACTTCGCCTATGCCGTTGATAGCCTGGTACTTAGCCTGGCCCTTATAGTATTCGGCCACGGGCAGGGTTTTGGCCTGGTACTCGTTGAACCGGCGGCGGATGGTGCCCTCATCCTGGTCGTCGCTGCGGCCGGAGGTAGCCCCGCGCAGCAGCAGGCGCTTTACCAGTTCGTCTTCCACCACCTCCAGGGCCACCATGCCCGCAATGGCCGTGCCGTTGGCCTGCAACAACTGATCCAGGGCCTGGGCCTGGGCCACCGTGCGCGGGAAACCGTCGAAAATAAAACCGGGGGCCTGGGGGTTGGCCTCCACCTTGTGGCCAATCATGCCAATCACCACCTGGTCGGGCACTAGTTCGCCTTTGTCCATCAGCTTTTTAGCTTCCATGCCCAGCGGGGTTTGGGCGGCAATCTCGGCCCGCAGCAAGTCGCCGGTGGACAAGTGGATGAACCCGTATTTATCGATCAATTTTTGACTTTGGGTGCCTTTGCCCGCGCCGGGGGGGCCAAACAACACGATGTTGCGCATGGTAAATGAGTTGCAAGTGTAATCAGTGAGTGGGGGCCGGGCACCGCCTAGGCCAAAAACGGCCAAAATTACGGGGAAAACACAAATCTGCAAGCCGGGCCGGAAACGGCGGTCTCGTCATCTATTAAATTATAATTAAGCAACCGATCTGGGTTTTATTTGCAAAATTTCAAGCAAAATCAGCCTTTTATTGCGCAATATTCATTTTGCCAATTTAAAGACAGGTTTAAATTAAGATTATTCCAAAATAACCCGGCCGCGCCGTTATTTTTGTAGCCCGCCAAATGGCCCGAATTGCCCCGCGCCCGATGCTCAATTACTATCAAACGGTAAACCTCCACACCGCCGCCGCCCAAGTTGCCCACACCTCCATTTTCGTGATTTATACCGGCGGCACCATTGGGATGGACTACGACGAGAACGCCCAGCACCTGGCCCCTTTCCATTTTTCCGAAATAGTGGACAAGGTCCCCGAGCTAAAGCGGTTCGACTTTGAGTTAACCGTGCTGTCGTTACCCAAACTCATCGACTCGTCGGACATTAAAATCCACCACTGGCTCAACCTGGCCCGGATCATCTACGATTTTTACAACGACTACGATGCCTTCGTGATCCTGCACGGCACCGACACGATGGCTTATAGCGCCTCGGCCCTGAGCTACTTGCTGAAAAACCTGGCCAAGCCGATCATTTTCACGGGCGCGCAGTTGCCCATTGGCGTGCCCCGTACTGACGCGCGGGAGAACTTCATCACCGCCCTGGAAATCGCTTCGGCCAAAAAAGACGGCCGGGCCATCGTGCCCGAGGTGTGCATCTTTTTCGACCAGTTTTTGCTGCGCGGCAACCGGGCCCGCAAAGTGGAAAGCGAGAATTTCACCGCCTTCGAGTCGGAAAACTACGAGCCGCTGGCCGTGGCCGGCATCCACATCGACTACCGGCCCAACCTGATCCTGCCCGCCCCCATCGGCGCATTCGATTTTTATAGTAAGATGGACAACAACGTGGCCCTGCTCAAAATTTTCCCGGGGATGCCCAAGCGTTACGTGCGGCACTTTTTTGCCATGCCCGGCCTGCGCGGCGTGGTGGTGGAAACGTTCGGCTCTGGCAATACCCCCACTGACGATTGGTTCATGGGCGCGGTGCGCGAGGCCATCGAGGCGGGCGTAATCGTGTACAACGTGTCGCAGTGCAACGGCGGCTCGGTGGTGCACGGCATGTACGAGTCGAGCAAAAAGCTCCAAGAAATCGGCGTGGTGAGCGGCCGTGACATCACCCCGGAGGCCGCCATGACCAAGCTCATGTTCCTGCTGGGCAACGAGCCAGACCCGCACGTGATCCGCCGCAACCTGGGCGAGTCGCTGCGCGGCGAAATGACCTAACCCTGCTCGGATGGGGGTTACCCACCCTGGCAACGATTGAAAACAGATCGCCTGCAATCGCTTGAAAACCAAAGCTATGCTATTCAAACTCCATGTTCCGCTGCTGGGTTCGCAGTATGGCCCGGCGCAAATATTGGCCCAGGCCCGGTTTACTGACGATTACGCGGGCCAGGCTTTGCGGTTTTGCCAGCAATGGCTGGCCGGGGCCGAGGAGTTTACCCTCGCCACTTCGGGGAGCACGGGGCCGCCCAAGCTCGTTACCCTCACCCGCACCCAGTTGGCCGCCAGTGCCCGCCTTACCGGGCAAGCCTTGGGCCTGCGGGCGGGTATGCGCGCGCTGGCGTGCCTCAACCCGGCCTATATTGCGGGCACCATGATGCTGGTGCGCGGCCTTGTGCTGGACCTGGAACTGTGGCTGGTACCGCCCAGCGGGCCACCCCTGGCCGCCTTTGCCCCACTGGCCGGGGCCGAGGCCCTACCGCTGCATTTTGCCGCCTTGGTGCCGCTCCAAATCCAAAACCTCCTGGCCGAAGCCGAGGTTAACTTGCCCATTCTCAACCAAATGCAGGCCATCATCGTGGGAGGCGCACCCGTGGAGGCCAACTTGGAAGCAGCCCTGCAAACCATTGCCGCCCCCGTGTACGCCACCTACGGCATGACCGAAACCGTGTCGCACGTGGCCCTGCGTCGACTCAACGGGCCGGGCCGCACCTCGGTTTACACGGCCTTGCCGGGCCTCAACTTTGGGCAAGATGACCGGGGCTGCCTGGTCATCCATGCCAAGGCCCTGGGGCTACCCGAGGCCCTGGCCACCAATGACCAGGTGGAACTGCTCAGCCCCACCACCTTCCGCTGGCTGGGCCGGGCCGATTGGGTGATCAACTCCGGTGGGGTCAAAATCCAGCCGGAGGTGGTGGAAGCCGCCGCCGGGCAACTGCTAGGCCCCCGTTTTCCGGCCAGCCGCTGGGTGGCCGTGGGCCTGCCCCACCCCACCCTGGGCCAGCAACTGGTGCTCGTGCTGGAAGGCCCGCCGTGGCCCCCAACCCGACAAGCCGAGTTTTTGGCGGCCTTGGGCCAACACCTCCCCCGCTACCAACGGCCCAAGGCCCTGCAATTCTGCCCCCAGTTCCCGGAAACGGCCACCCGCAAAACCGACCGGCGGGCGTTATTGGCCTGGCTGACCCAAGAACTGGGCTAATGGCCTAGTTTTGCGCCACTTCTACCCTTCGTTCCCTTTTTCACTCAACTAAGAATGACATGGCAAACCCTCGGCAAGTGCTCGAGCAAACCGGCCTTTACTGGGCCGAAGACCAAGTAGGCGACTATTTTTGCCAGATCGGCTACAAAAAAGAATTTCGGTGGAGCTGGCTGGCCACCCAGTTGAACACCTTCATCATCATTGGCCAAACCGAGGAGGTGATCGATAATAAAGTCATCGCCAAGTTCTCGGCCCGCTGCCACAGCTATGCCCTCAAAAACCACCAAGGCTGGCCGCTGGGCCTCCAGTCGGGCGTGGGGGCCATTGCCATTTTACAGGGCCAACAAGTAACCGAGGAGGCCATCCGCTACTGCCTCATCGGCCCGGAGCGGCACTTTGGCTCGTTTGAAATCCCGGTCCTCCACAACTTGGCCACCAACCAGGTGATCCGGTTTGCGAAAGCTCCTTACTGGGGCAAACTGTTCTACCCCTACTTCGCTAAAATGATCGACACCGTGGCGGCCCAACTTTAGTGGGGGAGCAATAAAAACGTGGCCACCGGATTTTTTCCTGGTGGCCACGTTTGGCTTAATTGAGCGAGGTCACGAGCGGATTCGAACCGCTGTACGAGGTTTTGCAGACCTCTGCCTAGCCACTCGGCCACGTGACCCTTTGCAAAAAGGAGTGCAAATGTAGGCAACCGGGCTAACTTTGCAAAATTGCCCGCCACTTTGCGGCTTTTGCCAATTCCCCTATGCAACTTGTTGACGATTTTAAGCATAAGGGCCTACGCCGGGCCTTGGTGCAAACGGTTCAGGCCAAGGGCATTACCGATGCAAGGGTGCTGGAAGCCCTGGGAGCCGTGCCCCGGCATTTTTTTCTGGACAGCGCGTTTTTGCAACACGCTTACCAAGACAAAGCTTTTGGCATTGGCGAGGGGCAAACCATCTCGCAACCGTTTACGGTGGCTTTCCAAACCGAACTATTGCAAGTGCAACCCGGCGACCGGGTGCTGGAAGTGGGCACGGGATCCGGCTACCAGGCGGCGGTGCTGGCCCAGTTAGGGGCCAAGGTGTACACCATTGAGTACCACCGCAAATTGTTTGAGCAAGCCCGTAAACTGCTGCGGGCCATGCGGCTTACCCAAATTACCACCGTGCTGGGCGACGGTTCGCTGGGGCTGGTGGGCTTTGCGCCCTACCAAGGCATTTTGGTTACGGCGGCGGCCCCGGCCGTGCCGCCCAGTTTGCTACAACAATTGGCCCCCGGCGGGCGGCTGGTGGTGCCCGTGGGCGACAAAAACGGCCAGCAAATGCTGCGGCTCACCAAACAACCGGATGGTAGCTTGGCCGAAGAACGGTTTGCCCAATTTGCTTTTGTGCCGCTGCTGGGCAAAGCAGGCTGGCAAGCCTAACGCCTACTTTTGCCAACCCACTACCGCCGATACCCCAAAGGGAAACCGCCACCCCCGGTTGAGGAGCCGCCGCTCCAGGTCAAAAATGGCGTAAAGCACCCGGTTGACGGGGCTGTCGAGGTTGATGAGGGCGTTGTCAGCCCCGGAGCCGCGCCGCCACCGGGCGGGTACCAGCCGTGATAGCATCCGAAAGGCCGCAATGGGGAGAAACAACGCCGAGTTGAAGTAATTGCGGTAGCGCACCTGGCCACCAGGCTGAGCGTTGAACACCCGTAGCAGCCCCGGCATGGTGTACCGCCGGAAATGGTGGTTCACTACGTCGTGATGGCTCCACAGGGCCATAAAGGCGGGCACGCTCACCACCACCCAGCCCGTGGGGCGGCACACGCGCTTCAGCTCACGCACGGCCAGGGCATCGTCGTCCACGTGCTCGATCACGTCGAAGGCGGTAACGAGATCGAACTCACCGTCGGCAAATTGGAGGTCCAGGATGGTACCGGTATCGAGTTGGATGCCCGGCAGCCGCTCCTTGGTGTAGGCCACGCAAAACTCGTCGTACTCGATAGAAGTAACTTGGCCAAACTGCGCCAACAACTGCGAGGTGGCGTAGGTGCCCGCGCCCACGTTGAGGATTTTGAGGTCGCGCCGCCCGCCCGTGAGGGCCGCGATGCGCTCCATTAAAATACGGTTACGCACCTGGAACCACCACTGTTTGCGCTCTAGTTCGAAGTATTCTTGATAATAACTTTTTTCCATCGGGCAAAATTAACCGAGTTGAGGTAGAATGGCCAAAACTGCCCGCCGGCTGGCCTGCGGGCGATAAAGGTTATGCCGCCTGACGGCCCCGGTCTTGGAACACCAGCAAAAACACGAGCAACACCGCTCCGGCAATGGCAGCGGGTACCATCCAAATGCTGGCCCATTGTTTTACCCCCTCAATGGTGTATTGATCGGTTACCAGGCCGGAGAGCCGCGAGCCGATGTACATGCCCACGCCGTAGGTGGCCAGGGTAATAAGGCCCTGGGCCTGGGACTTGATCTTGGCCCCGGCTTTCATATCGGTATAAATTTGGCCAGTTACAAAGAAGAAGTCGAAACAAACCCCGTGCAGCAATATGGCGATATAGAACATCCACTCGCCGCTGCCCGCGTCGCCGTAGCCGAACAGCACGAAGCGCACGATCCAGGCCACCAACCCTACGGCCAGCATCCACTTTACGCCCAGGCGGACAAACGCCAGGGGGATGAGCAGCATAAACACCACTTCTGACACTTGGCCTAGTGACATTTTGTTCTCTACATTTTGCATCCCCGCGTCGGTAAGCGAGGGATTGGCCATGGCATAATAAAACGAAAGAGGAATACAGATGAGGATGGAGGCAATGAAAAACACCACAAACGAGCGGTCGCGAAACAGTTTAAACGCATCCGCCCCAATAATTTGGGCAAAACTGGTGGCCCCGGTAGCGGTGGGCGGCGTATCGGGCAAAAAGAACGAATAAAGCCCCAGCACCACGGCCACGGCCATCGCGAGTTGGAAAATGGTTACCTGGTCACCCACACCCCAAAAACCGACGATGTTGGTGATCACGATCCAGGCCACGGTGCCCAGCACCCGGATGGCCGGGAAATCTTGCTCCGGGTTTTGCATCTGCCGCAAGGCAATGGAACTCGTGAGCGAAATGCACGGGGCAAAACTGAGGCAGTAAGCCAACATGACCCAATAAAACATTTCCGCATCTTTAATTTGGGTGAGCCAGAACAGCAGGGCCGCCCCCAACAAATTGAGTGCGCCCAGCACCTTTTGCGCGGCAAAAAAGCGGTCGGCCACCATGCCGATGAAGAACGGCGATACGATCATGGCCACCGAAAAGGCCGCGTAAGCACTGCCCACTTGGTCGCCCGTGGCTTTGAGTTGGGTGAACAGGTATTTACTCATCTGCCCGTACCAGGCCCCCCACACGCAAAATTGGAGGAACATCATGACTGAGAGCTGCACGCGGGTACTGAGTTGCATGGGGTTAGTTTCATTTTAGTTTGGCCCCGAAATTAGGCGGCGGGCAATTAAAAACAAGCACCCTGGCCAAGGTGGCGGTTTGGGCTAAGCTCCCTGCCCCATTTGCAGGGCCGGCAAACCAGTGTTGACCAGGTTGGTGGTGGCCCGGCTCAGTAAAGTGCCACTTTGGTTGTACAGCTCGGCCACTACGTTCACCACGGTTTTGCCCGCGCGGGTTACCTGGGTGCGGGCGCGCACGGTTTCGCCCTGGCGGGCAGGGGCCAGGTAGTCCACGGCCAAGTTCATGGTAACGTACAGGTTGGCCAGGCCCAGGGCGGCCACGGTCATCCCGGCCAGGTCGTCGAGGATGGCCGCGTGGACTCCGCCGTGGAGCAACCCGGCCGGGTTTACCATTTCGGGCCGCACGGTAAACTCCATCTCCAAACTGTCGGCACTCACGGCGCGCAACGTGCCGTTGAGCCATTTCGAGAACGGCGGCGCGGGCAACTGGCCAAACGGTTGGCCGATCAACTGGGCGAATAACGCTAAATTTGACATGGGCAAACGGTTAAATGACGGGGGCAAGCCCAGGGCGGGCCTAGTTCCCACAAAAAAGCATTATTGCGCCCCAACGGTCAAATAACCGCCCCCAGCATTTAGGCTGGGCCTTGAGGCCTTGCAACCTACGCCTGTGGTTTTTCGTTAGCGGATGTAAGATTAGCCCGGTTTTTAAATTACTTTTGTCCCGGCTCCAAATTAGGCTCTCTAACCTGCTCATTATGAAATTGTTTGCCAAACAATGGCCCCTATTTGCCCTGTTGCTGGCCCTCACTGGCCCGGTGTTGGCCCAAACCGAGGAGGAGCCTCGGCGGCGGCCCTCCGACAACAACGATGAACCGCCCGCCCCGTTTTGGCAGCGGGTGCGCTTTGGCGGCAACTTTGGCCTGCAACTAGGCACTAACACTTTTATCGAGGTATCGCCCACGGCGGCTTACCAAGTTACCGAAAAGTGGCAACTGGGCGCAGGCATCACCTACCAGTATTTCCGGTTCCGCACGTTTAACCCCGTTACGGGCCAGCGCGGCAACTCAGTGGGCAATTCGTTGTACGGCGGGCGGGTTTTCACCCGGTTTTTCCCAGTTTCCACCTTTTTTGCCCAAGCTGAATACGAGTCTTTGAACTCGGCCTATCTCAATTTCAATTCAGGCGAAATTGAGCGGGGCTGGGTACCCGGCGCGTTCATTGGCGGGGGCTATTTCCAAAACTTCGGCAACGGCCGCTCCGGGTTCATGGCCACCATTTTGTACAACGTGCTGTGGGAGCAAAACCGCACCCGCTCGCCTTATGGCAGCCCCTGGGTAGTGCGCGTGGGTTTTCAAATGTAGTGCCTAGCCCGGCCCACAATCCCCTTTTTACGGGATAGCGTGCCTCCGGCGGGTGGGCATAATTTGTAGAGGAATATCAGCCTATTTACACCAACCCAAACCGACGGCTCTCCTGTGGTAAGCCAAGTGAGCATCGTAGCTTTTCTTTCCGGTGCGCGTAAGTTTTGAGCCAGCCTTGTCATAAAACCACCAGGGCGGGCTTTAACAGGATATTTTTTACTAACGTTTAACAAAGTTCAACACAACACTTTATTCATGAAAAAGTCAGTCTTCTACTGTTTATTAGGAGTTGGTTTGTGGTGGGCGGGGCAACAGCCACTGCTGGCCCAGCAAAAAGTGCGGGTCAATGTATCGGAATACTCAGCCACGGTGAGCATCGATGGCAAACCTACCACCAAAAAAGGGTCGTTCGAGATCACCGTACCCAAAGGGGGCTGCGTGGAAGTAATGGCCGAAGCCACTGGTTTCGAGAGCCAAACCGTGAAGTTTTGCGACGATAAAAAAGTAAAACTGCCCGCTAACTATCAAATGGCCCTCAAAAAAGGCAGTGGCAGCACCACCGCCTCGGTAGGCGGCACGGGCGGAGGCGCACCCAAGCAAACCGATGCCCAGAAAAAGGCCGACGACACCCCGGCCGTGAAGCAAGAGGCGGCCCCCGAGGCCGACAAGCCCGCCAAACAGGCCGAAACGGTGAAACCTAAAAAAGAGAAGGAGAAAAAAGAAGCCGAGGCCGATACCAAGACCGCCGAAACCGTGAAGCCGGAAAAAACGAAGGAGAAAAAAGAGAAGCCCAAGGTCGACCTCAACTTAGGCCCCAAAAGCGAGGCGTTTGAGCAAGGGCAAATCGACGTGAACGCCGGGGTGGGCCTGCTGCCCGTCGGGTACGGCTTTGGCTGGAACGCTACGGGCTATTCCGGCTCCTTTTTGCCCCTCAGCCTTAGTGTCGACTACGGTATCACCGACAACATCAGCGTGGGTGGGTACGGCAACTTTTACCGGGTTACCTATTCCACCGACTTTTTTGGGGCTGGCCGCTCGCGGTGGAGTTACAATTTCATCATCGTGGGTGCCCGCGGGGCCTATCACTTCCCGCTCGGGGTAGATCAATTGGATGCCTACGGTGGGGTCATGCTGGGCTACCGCATCGTAAACTACACCTACACCGGCCCCGATGCCGATTTATTCGCGGGCCGCAATGCCCTGACGGGCGGGGTGGCCTACTCGCTGTTTTTAGGGGCCCGCTACCGGTTCACTGACAACATCGGCGTGTTCGGCGAGTTTGGATACGGGGTATCGCTGATCCAAGCAGGCTTGAATTTAAAATTCTAAGCCAGCCACCAGTTCTTTTAAAGATTTAATTACCAGTGTATTAGCCTGAACGCTAAATCTCTCAAACCCAACTTTTGTATTGGTTCAAGATCAGAAAAAGCCCTCGTGCACTGGTGCGCGAGGGCTTTTTTCAGGAGAAATCTAGCTCAGGTTACCGAGTCAGCACTTTTGCAAATGATGCCAAAATCAGATAGCGATGATGGGCTTTTTGAACCATGATTAGTTGATAATCAGGTGGGAAACCACTCAATCATCAAAACATGAGTAGCCGCCAAACCTAACTAACGGTTAAAGGGCAATCAGTAAGACATGAATAGACGGCTAGACCTCAATCACCGCCTCGGTTTTGAGGAGGGGCAGGGTTTTCATGCCTAGGTACACTTGGGCGGTTACCACCACGTCGTTGCGGCAGTAAGCGGCAATGCGGCCTAGGTCGTTTTGGCCGTAATAAGCATCGTGGATTTTGCTGCCATCGAGTTGGTCTTTGTGGTGGTCGATGCCAAACACCGTGGCCAACAGCTTGAGCGAGGTGTAATTGCGCCGGTCGCCAAACCGCCACATTTCCATCGTGTCCAGGTGGCGCACCTCCCAGGGCTTAGCACCGCCCAGTTGCAAAATTTCGGGCAGGCGCACCTGGTTGATCAACATGCGGCGGCACAGCACCGGGTAGTCGAACTCCTTGCCGTTGTGGGCCACTAGCCGGGTTTTGCGGTTGAACTTCTGCTCCAGCAGGGCTTTGAAGGCCAGCAGAAGCTCAGCTTCCTGCTCGCCCGCGAACGACTTGACGCGGAAGGTGAGCTGCTCGTCGTCGTTGGGGTGGAAATAGCCCGCCCCGATGCACACAATGCGGCTAAACTCGGCGTGCAAAGCCGCGAACCGGGGGAACAACTCAGCGGGGTCGGCCGTCTCGTCGATGCGCCTGGCCCGGCGAACCCACAAGGCTTGCAGGGGTTCGCTGAGCTCGGCGAACGTGGCCCGGCAAGCTACCGTTTCGATGTCGATAAAAAGGAGGTTACGGAGTTCGTAAAGTTCTTGGGTCATGGGCGGGCGGGCCGGGTTAGTTGTTGTTCATGCTCAGCAGGCCAATGAGGGCGGGCGGGGCCGAAATATTGAACGACCGCCCGTTTACCTCCGAGCGCGGGAATAATTCGAATCGCCCCTGCCAGTACCAATAGAAGTTCATGTTGATACCGCCCGGCTCTTCCTCACAAAATTTGACCACCAGCGGGGCCAAAATTTCCAGTACGGTCATGGCGGTGAGGTCTTCGATGGGGTGGACAAACGCCGAGCCTTTGGCCGGGATGGCCACCAACGACCCGAATTCCCCCAAACAAAAATCCACATTCTTTTCAAAATCAATGAGATAAGAAGCAGCAAAATCGCTACTGAAAAAAGTAAACAAGGGGTATTGGTCCGCAATTTTACCCTGCCCGATCTCGACTTTTTCGGCGGCCACATTGGCCAGGGCAATTTGAAAAAGCTCGTCGATGGGCACTTCCCACTGGGCGGCGTCTTCCTGGTTCACAAACCGGAACTGGCTCTCAAAATCGATGACCAGGAAGGTGTAAGTCTCGGGGAAGTCGCGGCGGCGCACCAAGTTCACGCCCTTGGCCCCAAAATGCTCACTTTTAATGAGCACCCGCAGAAACTGGCGGGCATAACCGAGGTCAGCAAAAAGGTAGTTGTAGGCCGAGGTGTGGTTTTTAAACCGCTCAAAATGCTGGCGGATGAGGGCGGGCCACTCGGCTGGCTCCTCGGCGGCGATGGTGCGCACCAGGTTGTCCAGGCCAAAGCGCATGTCTTTTAACTCTTCGTAGTCCACCACAATCACCCCGTCGGTTACCTGCACCACCGGGAAATTGCGCTCGGCGAAATAGTCGAGGGCCAGGCGGAGCACTTGCTCATACTCTTGTTGGGTGAGCAAATGCTTAAAATCGTCGGGCAGGGTGGTATCGATATGATTACTCATGCAGTACGCCGTTCAGGTCGATTTGGGGCAGGTAGCGGAGATTTTCCTTGGTGATGGTCTCGGGGACAAAGATGAATTTTTTGTCGTAGATCTCCTTACCTACGTAATAACTTACCCAGAATTCGTTGAATAAGTGGAATAACTCCGGGTTGATCGGCTCTACCAAGGCGGCGGTGCCGGCCGGTACCTGACCCAGCAATTGCCTGAGTACCGAGGTGCGTTGCTGCCCTTCCCCTTTTTCGCCGTAGCCTTGCGATACAACAATCACATTTTCAATGTCAAAGGGGTTTTCGTTGAGCACGTAAACGTCCCATTGGTCTTGGGCGAGCTCGTTGGTTTTGCAGGTGATCACCACTTTTACTCCTTTTACCTCGGGGAAATGAATATCCTTCTTCATGTAACAAATGTAAAATAATCAACAAATTTAACTTGCTTTTAATGGCATTACGGAGCTACTGCCCTATTTTTGCCCAGACTGGTTTAACAAGTTTTAAGGGAAAAGTCCAAGTTTTTCATCGGCAAAGTAATAATCACCGACGATCGTCGTTTGTTAATCGTTACCCCGCCAATTCACCTGAAACTCGTTTAACCGCTGTTTGACAATCTTACCCTGTCAAGGCGTTATCTGTAAATTGTTAGTAATGAAAAACTTACACCTCCGAACCTTCTACACGCGGTTTTATTTTTTATTGTGCGCTGTTCTAGGTTTCAACTCCTCCCTATATGCCAAGGAAATTTATGGTAATGCGGGAGCCCCCTTCAACAATGGTACCCAACAACCCCGTACCATGCCAGGCGGAATGACCTACCTGGAGTATTTACCACCTAATTATAACCCTAGCCAACGCTACCCGGTCATTTTTTACCTGCACGGGATGGGCGAAAAGGGGGACAATCCGCAAGACATTTGGCGCATCACGAACGGCGGGCTACCTAAAATGCTCCAGAGCGGCACGGTGAACATGACCTTTACCGCCAACGGCACCACCAGTTCGTTCATCGTGATCAGCCCCCAGTTAACGAACGCTTATGGCGACTGGGATATCCCATTTCCAAACTTCTACAATTACATCCTCAACAACTACCCAATCGACCGGAGCCGGGTGTACCTCACCGGTTTTAGTATGGGGGGTGGCTCCACCTGGCGTTTGGCCCGTAACCACCCCACTTGGTTTGCCGGCATCGCCCCTATTGCAGGTGCCGCCTGGCCAGCTTCCAGTAGCGACCCGTGCCAAATCGCTTCGGGCAAGATCGCCGTTTGGGCCTTCCACGGCGATAGCGATAACATGGTGCAACTGAGCCACTCGCAGGCTTGGGTAAATGGGATGAACCAATGCCAGCCCGCTCCTAACCCGGCTCCTCGGCTCACGGTTTATCCCGGCCAGGGCCATAGCTGGACGGTGGTGGACAATGCCTACCGCACCGATAACTCGTTGCATACGCCTAATCTGTTTCAATGGTTTTTACAACACCGGATCGGGGGCACTATCGACATTAAAGATACCCCTCCGCCCGATCAAACGCTGGTGGTTAACGCCGGGGCGGATCAAACTGTTCGCCTTCCCCAAAGCTCTACTGTACTGGATGGCTCGGGCACGGTACCCTCGGCGGGCCGGAGCATCACCGGCTGGTGGTGGCGGCAAAACTCGGGGCCTAACCAAGCTACGCTTACTAACCCCGCCACGGCCCGGTGTACGGCCAGCAACCTGGTGGCGGGCACTTACCGCTTTGAACTCATCGCCACTGACGGCCGTTTTCAGTTTTCCGATTTTATTCAAATAACGGTTTTACCATCCAATAATCAACCTCCGGCTGTAACGGCAGGCCCCAACCAGTCATTTCGGCTGCCGCAAAATTCAGTTACGCTGGATGCCTCCGCTACCCGTGACCCCGACGGTACTATTGCCTCTTGGGCCTGGATCCAAGTGAGCGGACCTAACTCCGCTAGCATTGCTAACGGCACTACCGCCCGCCCCACCATGGGCAACCTGGTGGCCGGTGTTTATGTGTTCCAAGTTACGGCCACCGATAGCGGCGGTGCTTCCGGGAACAGCCAAGTAACCGTGGATGTGCAACCTGCCGTGGTGGCCAACCGCCCGCCGGTGGCCCGCGCCGGTAGTGATGTAACCATCACTCTACCCCAAAATTCCACTATGCTGGATGGTACTGGCTCCTTCGATCCTGATAACGTGGTAACTAGTTGGTGGTGGCGGCAAACGACTGGCCCTAACCAATCTACGATTACCAACCCGGCAACTGCCCGGCCCACGGCCAATGGCCTGGTTGCTGGCCGCTACACTTTTGAGTTGATCGTCAGCGATGGCTCGCTCAACGCCTCGGACTTTGTGGACGTGATTGTGCAGCCCGGCTCTACTCCGCCCGCTGGCCAAGCCAACATTACGGCCGGGCCTGACCAAACCATCACCTTGCCCCAAAACACCACCGTGTTGGATGCCACTGCCTCCCGCGACGCGGCCGGTCAGCCCATGAAATCGTGGTGGTGGCGGCAGACTGCCGGACCGGCCCAATCTATTTTGGCTACCCCGGCGGCCGGGCGTACCAACGTAAGCGGTTTGGTGGCCGGGGTCTATACCTTTGAGATCATCGCCTCCGACGGATCCGTGAACCGCTCCGCTTTTGTCAGGGTAACCGTGCAGGCCGGATCGGGCGGCGGGGGCGGCGGCCAGGCTATCGTTACCGCCGGGCCTGACCAGACCATTACCCTACCCCAAAGTACTACCGTGTTGGATGCTACGGCTTCCCGCGACGCGGCCGGCCAGCCCATGAAATCGTGGTGGTGGCGGCAAAACGCCGGGCCGAGCCAAGCTACCTTTGCCACCCCGGCGGCCGGTCGTACCAACGTGAGCGGCCTGGTGGCCGGGGTCTATACCTTTGAGATCATCGCCTCCGACGGATCCGTGAACCGCTCCGCCTTTGTCAAGGTAACCGTACAGGCCGGATCGGGAGGCGGGGGCGGCGGCCAGGCCATCGTTACCGCCGGGCCTGACCAGACCATTACCCTGCCCCAAAGTACCACCGTGCTGGACGCTTCGGCCTCCCGCGATGCGGCGGGCCAGCCCATGAAATCGTGGTGGTGGCGCCGCACCGCCGGCCCGAGCCAAGTAACTTTGGCCACTCCTGCGGCCGCCCGCACCAACGTGAGCGGCCTGGTGGCCGGGGTTTATACCTTCGAGATCATCGCTTGGGACGGAACCGTGAACCGTTCCGCCTTTGTCAAGGTAACCGTGCAGAGCAGTGGAGGCGATGATATCCCGCCGCCCCCTCCGGCCAGTGTTACGGCTGGTCCCGACCAGACCATCACCCTGCCCCAAAGCACTACTGCGCTAGACGCCTCGGCCTCGCGCGATGCGGCGGGCCAGCCCATGAAAACTTGGTGGTGGCGGCAACAAAGCGGCCCTAACCAGGCCACCTTTGCCACCCCTGCGGCCGCCCGCACCAACGTGAGCGGCCTGGTGGCCGGGGTTTACACCTTTGAGATCATCGCCGGTGACGGCACCGTGAACCGTTCGGCCTTTGTGAAGGTAACCGTGCAATCGGGTACTGGCGGTGGCGGCAACAGCACCTCGCCCCCCGTGGCCAATGCAGGTCCCGATCGTTCAGAGCGGCTTCCCCTTTCCACCATCGTGTTAGATGGGTCTAACTCCCGGGCGGCTACTGGCAATACCCTAACTGGTTGGAGCTGGCGCCTCATTGAGGGCGAGCGGGCTATCATAATGCAGCAAGCTAATACATCCAGGCTCACCCTGTCGGGCTTGTTTGCTGGTATCTTCAAATTTGAACTTACCGTTACTGACAACCTAGGCGGCACTCATTCCGACCAGGTAACCGTTACCATCCAACCTGGCCTAGTACCGGGTGATGGCATCAACGGCATTGACGTAGGTGCCTGCGGCTGCGACGTGGTGATTACTCCGCAATCGGGCTGGTTTGGTGGCACTTACGGAGGTGATGTGGCCGTAGATGGCCGCACCGTTGGGGCGCGCCCCGGCCATACGGTATGCTTAGTGGCTGGTTATTACCCATCGTTGCTGCTCACAAATTTCAATGGTACTGCTAGTCAGCCGATTACTATCCGCAACTGTGGTGGCCAAGTCATTATTGGGCGGCAGGGGCAGGCCTACGGGTTGGTTTTCCACACTGGTACTTATATCAAGTTAACTGGCAGTGGCCACCAAGGTGAAAGATACGGCATTTGGATCAAAGACGCTGGCCGCACGGGCCCTAATGCTATCCCCGCCAACGGCCTTTCCTTGAGCAATGGCAGCACCAATTTCGAAGCTGAGTTTATCCGCATCAGCAACGTATCGTACTCGGGGGTAAACGCCAAGTCAGACCCCGAATGCAACAAGCCCCAGTATTGGGCCCAAAACTTTGTGATGCGCGACATCAAGTTGCACGATCTATGGGTTCAACAAACGGGCGGCGAAGGGATTTACTGTGGCTTCACCCCGTCGGCCCCTAACTGTTCGGGCCAACTGGCCGAGCCTCACGTAATCGATGGCCTGCAAGTGTACAACAACATTGTTGAAAACACGGGGTACGATGCCATCCAGATCAGTAGGGTGGTATCAGGGTTAGCGGTTTACAACAACCGGATTATCAACCACGGCACTCGTAACGACCAAACTAACCAGGCCGCGATTTTGCTGGGTGGAAACACTACGGGCGATATTTACGGAAATTACATCGCCAACCCAGACATCGAGTCGCACGCGGCCATCCACTGTTTTGGGATTGGTAACACCAAAATCTATAACAACATCCTTAACAAAACCAACGGCATTTACATCAATGACCGTCAAACTGCCAACGGCCGTTCGTTCAGCATTTATAACAATACGATCGTGAACAACAGTTGGGCGGCTATATATTTTGACGCTCCCACGACCTCCCGCAACAATTTCATCGGCAACAACTTGATCCACTCGCTGAACGGCAACCATATGATTGTCAACCAACTGGTGCCCATGACGTTCGGGAACAACGTCATGTCCGACGATATTAGCCGGTTAGGATTTGTCAACTCGGCGAGCGATTTCCGGCTCCAGGCTGGTTCCCCTGCCATTGACGCTGGCCGCACCGTGCCCAACGTTACCCTTACCACCGATCACGACGGCAACGCCCGCCCTCGCGGGCGCGGGATCGACGTAGGCGCGCTCGAGAGCGACCTGTCGGCCCCGGCCGGTAACCTACCCCCGGTGGCCAACCCCGGCAACCTGCCCGACTTGCGCCTGCCCCTAGGTTATGTTTGGATCGAGGGCGCCCATTCTTACGACCCCGACGGCTCCATTGCCAGTTACCGCTGGGAGCAAGTGATCCCGCCGCCCTCGCAAACTTGGAACGTGCCGCGCATTGAGTATAACAACCGCTCCACCCTCTCACTGCGCGACTTGGTGCCCGGTGTGTTCACCTACCGCCTCACCGTAACCGACAACCAAGGGGCCACCAGTTCGGCCCTGGCCAAGGTAACCTTGCGCCGCAGTGATGGTACCCTGCCCGTAATGGCCACCCGGATCGAGGAGGAAGAAGGGGCCAAAACCAGCGGCCTGCCCGAAGGGGCCGAGCCTCGGATTTATCCCAACCCTAGCTCGGTGGAAGTAAACGTGGAGGTACCACAAGCCAATGGCGGGTACCAGTACGTGCTGTACAGCACGGCGGGCGAGGCCGTGCTGAAAGGCACCGGCGAGCAAGCCTGGAAACTGAACGTATCCGGCTTGGCCCGAGGGGCGTACGTCCTCCACCTCATTACCGAGAAGGGCCGCACTACCCATAAAATTGTGGTGGGCGGCACCAAGGCCGGGGATTAACCGGAGGGGCCTAGGCCCCCCACTTAGCTAACGACCTAACCTATGATTGCACCCCCGGCCAGCTTGGCCGGGGGTGTTTTTTTGCTAAATGATTGTACTAAAGGGACTTAATGCTTGCTTAAGCAAATGATTGTTCTACTTGTTAATCAATCGTTTATAGCACAAATAAGACACAATCTCTGTTTGACTATGGGATAAAACGGTCAAATCGAGAATTTAGCTTGCCATCCATCAAAAAAGTTCCTATATTAATGAACTGATTTTCAACGTTAAAATCCCACAATCCAACCTCATGCCTTCCAATCCCGTCAACCCGTTTGAGTATGTGTCCATCTTGGTCTCCATTATCTTGGGATTAGGGATCACCCAATTGCTTTCCGCGTTTTCCGACCTGCTTTACCACTACCAGAAGGTCAAGTTTTATTGGCCCCATACGCTCTGGGTCATATTTATCCTGTTTTTGCACATCCAAGACTGGTTTATCATGTACCAGTTACAGACCATGAAAGTATGGAGCCTGCCCACGATGATGTTTATCCTGGCCTATCCCGTCACGCTGTTTATTTGCGCCAAACTCTTGTTGCCCACCAATGAGCTGGAGGAAAGATCGGACATGAAAAAGTTTTATTTTTCCCAATTCCCGTTGTTTTTTCCTTTGTTTCCCTCAGCATTTTGTTGTCTATTTTGTTCAATGTCTGGTTGTTGGCCAGGCCAGTGGCCGAGCAGGGCATTCTGGTGGTTTTCTTGCTGGCCACGGGTTACTTGGCTGCGACAAAGACCCAGCGGGAGTGGCCCCACCAACTGTTGGCGGTACTTATCGTGCTGGGGGCCATAGTGGCCACCATCGTGGAAGAGAATGAGTGGGTGGTGAAGTGAGGGGGTGAACCAGTTAGTTATTTTGACTGTCCCCGTTCCCACATCCACACCGGCAGCACCACAAACAGCCCCACCAGCGAGGCCACTAGCCCGCTGATGGTGCCTACCGCGAAGGAGAACCAGAACACTTCTTTGTCGCCCTCGCTCAGAAAGGGCACTAGCCCCAGCACGGTGGAGAACACGCTGAGCAAAATAGGCCCGGCCTTGCCCAGGATGGCCTTGATCACCCGCTGGTTGGGCCGCCCGCGCCGCAACTGGTTGTAGTCGCAGATGACGAAGATGCTGGCGTTTACCACCAGCCCGCTCAGCAGCAGGAACGCCGCGTAGCCGC
>JALONO010000218.1 GCA_025454895.1 Bernardetiaceae bacterium | reverse complement strand
ACCAAGTAAAAACGATAACGCATAACCATTTTGTTGAAGGTGAACCACCAAAGTTAGCTCACCTTAGTGATTTCCCGACTGGCCATTGGTGGCCCCGTTGGCCGATACCGGATGGGCACGGCGCAGGGTATCCAGTTCCAGTTGCTGCTGCGCGATCAGGGCCGCTTGCTCGGCCAGTTGTTGCTGGGCGCGTTCCAGTTCCATTTCGGCCCGCCGCTGGGGCGTCATGTCGCGCGAGAAAACGGCCGCGCCCACAATGTTCTCGTCCAGCACCACCGGGCCGATGTAGTAATAACGATAGGTGGCCTGCTCACCGTTGACCACACTTTCCGACACGAAATTGAAGTACTCGCCCCGGAACGCCCGGTCGTAATAACCCTTCCACTCTTCGCGCACGGCGGGCAATGAGGCTTTTTCCATCACTTCTAATACACTACTGCCTACGTCCATCTGCGCATAGCCCGTGCCTTGATAACGCTTGCGGAGCACGTCGTTCATGAAAATAACGCAATACTGGCGGTCTAACATCAGCATCGACTCTTGCGACAGGTTGGTGATACCAGTAAGGTTGATCTGGTTGCGGGCTAGCTCGGCCCCATACCGCTGGGCATCGTCCAACAACTGGCGGATCCGCTCCTCGTCTTGCTTTTGCTGGCTCACGTCGCGGCTCACCACGGCCAGGCCCGCCACTTGCCCATCCGTTACAATGGGGTGCAGGAAATAATGGCGGTAGGTATTTTCGGCGCCCACGGTGCTTTTGGCCACAAAGTCAAACCCTTCGCCAGCCAGGCAGCGGCGGTAGTAGGCCTCCCACTCTTGGCGGACGGCCGCCCCCCCGCGACCCAAAAACTCCAGCACATCCGCCCCCTTGTCCAGTCCGGCGTAAGCCGAATTTAGATAACGTTGCTTCACCACATTGTTCACGTACATAATTTTCAACTCGGGCGAAATGAGCATGATCGAGTCGTTGGTGGCGTTGATCAGGTTCTCGAGCATTTCCTGGCTCTTGCCCACGTCTTCCTGGGCACGGCGCATCGCCTCTTGGGTAGCCTGGAGTTCCTCCATGTTCTGGCGCATCTCCTCCTCGCGCTGGCGCAGCTCGTGGCCCTGGTTTTGCGATTCTTGCAGCAAGTGCAGGGTTTGCTGGGCATTCCGGGCGGCCTGTACCATGGCGGCCACGGTCTCGGCCAGGCGTTCGGTAAAGGCCACTTGGTGGGGGGCAAACACCTGGAACGAGGCCAGTTCTACCACGCCCACAATGGTTTCGTTGGTTTTGAGCGGCACAATCAGCACCGAGGCGGGCCGGGCATCGCCCAAACCCGATTCAATGGTTAAGTAATCGGTGGGTACCTGGGTGATAAAAATAGTTTCGCCTTCCAGCACGCATTGGCCGGCCAGGCCCTCGCGCAACCCAATCTGCTTGTTCAGGTATTTTTTGCGGTTGTAGGCATAACAAGCCTGCATCCGCAGGTATTGGCCGTCTTCACCCCCGGTCTCGAGGATAAAAATGGCCCCTTGGTTAGCCTGTAAGTACTTGACCAGTTGGGAGATCACGGTATCGGCCAGGCCGGCCAGGTCCTGCTGGTGTTCGCGGAGCAAATTGGCAAACTTGGCCAAGCCTTCCGTGGCCCAAGTTCGGGCTTGCTCTTCGGCCGCCAGGTAGCGCAGGCGGGCCTGCATGTGGGTAAGCGCCTCGGTGAGGGGGTGCCCGCTCAAGGGAGCCGCATCGAGGTTGCCCCGCTCAATTTGGGCAATAAACTCGGTGGCTTGGCCCACCACCTGCTCTAATTGGCTAATTTGGCTTTGCCATTGGGCCACCTGGGCCCGTTTGATCAATTGTAAGGGAAATGCCATCTCCGTCCGTTCTGGTTAGTGGGCCAAAAAACTCGCCCGCCAACCAGTTGGGCAAAAATCTTACCGCACAACGCTGGTCCGGGGGCTAGCCAACTGCGTTAGGCAAAGTTTTTGGTCATTACTATCCGATTAATCATGTTTTTTTGCTTGGGTGGTTAATTCTTACATGGGCCGCACCAGCTCGACGAAACGAACTGATTACGCTCGTTTGCGAAAACTTAGATTTCACCTTACTTTAGTGCTTAAGTTGCAGATTGACTTTCAAATAATTTTTGTGTGAGAAGTAATCAGTGCGGTAACTTACCATAATCCTGAACCAAATGACTATCCGCAGTTTATTGATACTCTGCAGCGGATTACTTTTTTTCAGAGAGGCCCATGCCCAAAGCCCCTTTGCCGATACGCTTGCCCAAACGCTGGCCACTTTAAAAACCCCACAGGAAAAGGTTGACCACCTCAACAATTGCTTGTCGGCCCTGCGGGAACGCAACCTCCAACAAGCCGTTGCCCTTAACCGGGCAACCCGCGAACTGGCCCAAAAACACCAGTACCGTCGGGGCGAGGGCATTGCTTACTACTTCTGGGCTTCGGTACTTATTTTAGAGAACGAATATGATTCGGCCATTTGGGCTGCCAAACGGAGTGCCGAACTGTTGCTGCCCACCGGCGATAGTGTTCACATAGCCCACGCGCTCAATAACGAAGCGGTAGCCCATAAATTTTTAGGCAATTACCAAGCGGCCATGAACCTGCAAATCAGGGCCTTGAGCATCCGCAAAAACCAAGAAGATGTAGTTGGTATGTCACTGTCTTACAATAACATAGGCGATCTTTACAGCCTCCAAGACAACCAGCCGGAGGCCATTGGGCAATACCAACAAGGGCTGGCCCTGGCGCAGGCCGCCCACGACTCTACGCGGATCATCCTTAACCTGGTGGACTTGGGCCGGGCTTGTTACCTCAACCAGGAAAGTGGCCGGGCGGTGGAATACTACCAACAAGCCTTACAACTGGGGGCGCGGAAGGTGCCTTCCAACAAAATTGCCGAGGCTGAAGCCTACTTGGCCGAAGCCTACAGCGCGCAGGGCAAATACGAGCTAGCCATCCGCTACCTCAACCAATCGCTTGCCCGCTCGCAAAGCACCCAAAACCGGCAAAATGAGCTTACTGCGCTTTACCAAACCGCCCAAGTTTACGAAAAAATGAACCGCCTCCCCGACGCGCTCGCGGTGGCTAGCCCAGCCCTGGACAAAGCCAACCAAGCCGGGATGATAAAGTCCGCGCGTGATTTATCGTTCCTGCTTTCGCGGCTGCACCAAAAGCAGGGCAATGCGGCCCAAGCTCTGGTTTATCATCAAAAATATCATCAATTTCACACCAAAATTGAAGCTGAAAGCTACAAAAAGGGCCTCAGTCAACTCAAGTCGCAACACGAACTGGCCCAGGCCAAGCAGACCAACCACCTGCTCCAGCGCGAGCAGGAAGTCAAAAGCCTGTCGTTGCAGCGGTCGTACTTTATCCTAGGGGCGGTGGGCCTGGCCTTGCTGGTTACCATTCCGTTGGCGGTGTTTTTGTACCACCGCAGCAAACAACGGAAACTGGACGGCCAACGGCTGGCCCGACTCAACCGGGCTTTAGAATTGCGCCAGGCCGAGATCCACCGCCTCAACGAAAATTTGGAGAGATTAGTCGGCGAACGCACCACCGAACTGTCGCACACGGTGGATCAATTGACGGCCAAAAATCAAGATTTACAACAGTTTTCTTACATATTATCGCACAATATTAAATCACCCATTGCCCAGATTGCCGGTTTGTTGGAGCTTTTTAAAATGGAACACGCCCATTTGCCCGTGAACCAAGAGATTTTGGGACACCTGGAAACCGCCGTGCGAAACCTGGATACGGTAATCCGCGACCTGAACGATATTTTGACCATTAGCCGGGGAGTAGAAAAAACCCAGGAAGAAGTGTGGCTCAACCAAGTTGTGCACCAGGCCCTACAAATATTGGATTTGGATGTGAAACGCGCCCAGGCCCAAATTACTACCGATTTCGGGGCGGGCCAAACCGTGTACGGGGTCAAGTTCTACATCCAGAGCGTGGTATACAACCTGATTTCCAACGCGATCAAGTACCGCTCGCCCCAGCGCCTCTGCCAGGTGCACATCAGCACCACCCAAACCGAGGCCTGGGTGTGTCTCAGCGTGCGCGATAACGGCCTGGGTATCAACCTCAAAAATACCGATCCCTACAAAATATTTGGGCTATACCAACGCATGCACACCCACACCGAGGGCAAGGGCCTGGGCCTTTACCTGGTGAAGACCCAAATGGAAAGCATGAACGGCCGCATTGAGGTGCAAAGCGAACTTGACCAGGGCAGCGAGTTCAAAGTGTATTGGCCGGTGGTGCCCTTGGCCGCCCCGGAAGTACCCCAAGCCGCCGAGGTAATCATGGGCTAACGGGCGAGGTAGCCCCCAAGCGGCCCCCGAAAAAGCCCAAGCCGTGCTCAATTATTGGCAGGCCCAGGCCCCACCTTAGCCGATCGGCCCATCACTTGGCTCCATCTATTCGCCAAAAAGCGGCCAAAATGATGTTTTTTTATCTTCCGAGCCTTTAATTTGGGAAATTATTGCCGTTGGGTTTTCCGGCCCGGCCATTTTTCTGTACACCATGAAGAAAGAACTGCTGGTATCACTCCTGCGCGAACCCCAAACCATTGGGGCCGACAACGCGCTCGAACTCAAAAAACTCATCCGAATTTACCCCTACTGCCAGGCCCTGTACGCCCTGCTGGCCAAGGCCCAACCTACCGATGAACAAGTAACCCAAGCGGCCACCCGCACCTTGGACCGGGGCCGCCTGCGCCAACTTTTGGCCGGGCAAGCCGCCGAGCCCCTGCCCACCGAATGGCAAAAATTGGCCCTTCATACTGATAATGACTACGACCTATTTGATAAGTTGCGCCACGAGGGGCCGGGCACCGGGCCCGTAGCCGAGGTAAAACCCGCCAATGAACTGGCCACGCCCGAGGTAGATACCCTTGCCACCAGCTTGCCGCCTTCGTTGGACCTGGCCGAAACCCCGGCCACCCCGCTCGGCGATGGGCTGGACTTTCTGCGCAGCACCGCCCCGGCCGAGCCTTTGGCCAATCCCGAGAACCTAGTTACCAACTGGCCCACCGACGCACCCACAACCAATGAAGTGGCCAAAGCGGAACCACTCGCCGACGAATTGTTTGATAACGAACCCATTACCAAATTAGACGACGACTGGCTCCGCGATTTTGAGGAACGTTATAAAGACATTTTGAGCGGCCAGGTGAAACCCTCGGAGCTGACCGAGGTGCCGCTGGAGGCCGCGCTGGACTTTCCCGAACTAGCCGTTGAGCCTAACCCGCTCACGGCTGAGCTGGACCTACCGCCCGTTACCGAGTTGGCCCCGCCCGCCGCCCCCGAAGAACCTACCGACGAGCAAATTGACCAACTGCTCAACGACCCCGACTACCTCAAGCTCAAAAACGCCCCTACCCAGCCCACCGCCGATTGGCAGGGCTTGTACCAAGACGAATTGACCCCGCCCGTGCCCGATGCCGAAATTTTTGGCACCGAATCCGAACAGCCGGTTGTGGATCGCGACTTGGAAACCAACTTGGGCAACCTGGCCCAGCCCAGCTTGGAAATTACCCCGGCCCCCGAACCGTTGTTTGCCGACCCCTTTGCCGACGAACCTACCGAGTCGGTAACCGTGAACGACCTAGTCCAGACTGGCCCCGTTGGGGCCGAACCGCCCGCCACCCTGCTGGGCGAGCCAGACGGCGAAACCGACTGGGACGACGTACACGCGATCCGCAAGGAGGAGGAGGACTGGCACAACCTGGCCGATGCCTCGCCTGCTTTTGATGCCGAAATGCCTGAAGCGCAACTACTTGACCTCACCGACCACGATCTGGACGACATCCACGAGGTGAGGAAAGACGAAGAAATCGCCTACTTCCAAAACCTGGCCGAACATGAGGCCGAGTACCGGGCCGAGTTTACCGAGCGGGCGGCGGAACTGGATCATGACCAAGCCATTTTGCGTCAGGTGAACGCGGCGCTCAACCCGCCCGCGCCCGAAGCGGAGCCGCTCCCGGTAACCCCTGTGGCCGAGGCCCCGACCGAGAATTTTTTCGATTTCATTGAACCTGAACACGGCGGGTTGAAGTTTAAACCCGTAACCGAGGATACTTTTGGCAACCCCCTGCCCGGCACCCCTGAAGCCCCCGCCGAAGAGCCGATTGGCGACGACCTGAGCTTTTTTGACCAACCTGTCCCCGAAAAAGCCCCGGCCGAACCAGTGGCCCAGCTAATAGACCCCCAGCAAGCAATCATTGATGAGTTTATCCGGTTACAGCCCAGCCTCAACATGGAACGGGTCAAAACCCTGGATGAGAACAACTTGCCCGACCTTTCGTTGCCCAGCACCCAGTGGCACCCGGACCTGGTGAGCGAAACCCTCGCCCGGATTTATGCCCAACAAGGCAAATTGAGCATCGCTACGGAAATGTACCACCAACTGGCCCAGAAATTCCCTGACCGGGCCGCTGAGTTTTTAACCAAGGCCGATGGTTTAAAATAAGGCGAAGCGGACTACCAAGCACCTTTTCTCAAATATGAATTGGAAAATGATCGGAGGCATCGTGTTAATCGTTGTCGGCATCAAACAATTGATATCCATTGTTATCGATTACACGGGAGGGCGGCTGGCCTTTTGGCCGTTTGGTGCCGAACTAGTCAACATCGGGTTCATTGTTGGGGGTATCGTTTTGCTCCGCCGGGCCATTAAAGAGAAGAAAAAACGTGAGTCATAGTCATTGACTTAATCGATCTAAAAATCAA
>JALONO010000217.1 GCA_025454895.1 Bernardetiaceae bacterium | reverse complement strand
GCCCGAGCCTGGCGTTATTACCCTGTTTTTTGGGGTGAGCCGCTCATCTACAACAGGAGGGATTAACCCTGCGACTGCCGATGACACCATTGTGGCAGCCAACGACTTGCGGGAGGTGGTACAAAAAAGTTTCTCCAAACCCGAATTCGAAGGAAAGCATGAATACCTCGGCCAGCGCGAAGTTACGGTGCTAGGCTCCCTCAAGCTGGAGACTTTCAACCCCACGGAAAAGGTGGCCCTAGGGCCTGCGGGCCGCGAGTTCACCGCCGACCAGGTTCTTTACCCGCTCATTAGGGCCCGGACCTTGGACTTTAACCGTTTCAAAGGGTTTATGGACAGCGTGATGTGCCAAAATCCCCAGAACAAGTATCCCAACCGGCTTCCGTTCCCGGGCGTGGAGTCGTATGCCCTGTTAAAGGCCGCCACCGAGATGTACATGATGGCCGAATGTGGCTTTTTGCCCAACAACAGCAACAATGGCAATTATTATAACGACCCACTAGGCATCGACCAGGCCGAATACCTGGCAGAGTCGGCCAGGCTAGGGTTTAAGGCCAACGACAAGGTGCTGCGCCAACTCCGCAACCAGTATTTGGAGCGCCTGGTGGCCGAAACCGCGCCCGATCCCAAGGTGTTGCCCTACTTGGTGCTGATCCGGCAGAAACTGGCGGAATTGCCCATCAAAAACCTGCACGATGCCAGCAATTGTTATGGGATTTTGCGCTCCCGCCTGGCTTCGCCTTGTATGGTCGAGCTCATTTGGAGTTACTGGCAAGAACAGGGGATGCTCGTGCAAACCACCAATGCCATTTTGCTCCGGTTTCAAAACATCCGGTCGGCCGGGAGCGAGCGAGACCCGCTGTTCCGCTTAGATGTGGACCCGCTGCGCACGCTCAGCAACTTGCTGTGGGGCATGGTGCAAGACGAGCAGCATACCCTCAGCATCTCGCGCCGCGCCTATGAGTACGACCACGAGTACGGCCTCACCTTGGTGGGCCGGGCCGTGCCCCAATTGCGCCCGGTGGATAGCCGTTCGGCATTTTTGGAGGCATTTCATAACCTACTCACGGCCTGTGCGGTGTTTTACAAAGATGCCGACGACACCACCCGGATTGCCGACGGTTTCCCGGTACTCAACAGCCTGCGCGAAGTACACATGCTGCTGGCCGAGGGCAACCACAACGCCTACGGGAGCCTCACCTGGACGGCCCGGCAGGAAATGTTGATCCAACAGTGGGTGCTGGCCCGGCCCGAATTCCGCGAGTTCATCGGCGGGCGCATTATGGTGCCCTACCGCGAACCCTGGATGGACCGGGTGGACATGGTGAAACAGATGAAAGGCTGGGATAACACGAGCGTAACCCATTTTCATGACCTGGCCACTTACGGCGAGCAATTGCTGCTATCGGTCCGGTACGGCAACTGGAGTACCATCGAAGACCGTAACTCCGCCGCCAACTGGGCCATCTACTGGCGCAACGAGGTGCAACGCTACCTCCACTCATATCGCACGGTTACGGGAGTGGACCTGTCGGCCGATGCCGTGGACACCACCACCCAGCAGCGGGTTCAGCAGCCGTCGGTGCTGCTGCAACGCCGGTTGGCCCAACAGTTGGCCAGGGGCCAAGCCAACGGCCAATTGCAAACCTCGGTTCAGCGACGGCTGGCCTAGCCAGCAAACGATTGATTGGCAAAGCGGCAAGCTGACCCTACAATGGCCAAATGATCTGCTGACTAAATCATCTTTTAGTATTGACTATCACTATTTTAAAGATGGGTAGGATGCACTTTGCCACTGGCTTTATCGTTAGCCCCGCTTTGCTCAATCATGGTTTGTACTAATCCTGAAATGACTAAATGATTGTCTGATCAAATGATTTCTCCATTTGATTGTCAATCACTTACAAGATAGGCAATACGCAATCTGTATTTTATTTTGGTATAAAATATTTTATTGATTGCACGGTTAACTAATAATTTTTATTGACTATCAATTAATTACAATAAAAAACGCAAATCAAATGACCTGCCAATCCTCTTCGGTGGCTACGGCTTGCTGCCCAGCTTGCGCCCAGCGCCATGCCGCATGTAACATCGCCGACGGCTTTTTGTATGGCCGCTATCTTTTGCGCCAACCCCAGCGGCAAAAACTGGTCGAAATCGCCAGGCGGTTATTAGCCAGCCCGCGCGCTGCCTTGCGCACCCCTGTGCGCCTGGTGGCCCACCTCGACGCGCAGGAGTTCCGGCAGGGGCGGTTCCACTTGGCCCAGCGGCGAGCGACCGAGGCCGCCCGTGCCCTACGCCAACTGCTCGAACGGCTAAAGCCCAACTCGTCGGCCCGGTTTAGGCTGGTCGTGGTGGTAGCCCGGCGGTTCCAACCAGCGGGCCGCCTACCAGCGCAAAACCGCCGGGTAGAAGTATGTCTGCCCCATCACCCGGCCCACTTGGGCGCGGGGCCAGTTGCCCTGGTTCGTTTTGGCCTGGTAATTAGGCCGCTGCCGGGCACAATCCGCGGCGAGCTAGAAAGTGATGTGGCCAGGCGCCGGGCCGCTTACACCCAGTTGGTAAAGGATTGCCTGAACAAAGTGGGACAAGGATTGGTAAAGGGCAGCCGGGCCAGTGAAATTGGGACCTTCGCCTGGCAAGTTGAGCTGGAAGTCCCCGCCCAAGAGGCCGAAAACCACAATCTCTACGCAGGCAATCTGTACCGGGATAAAGTGGGGGATGCCCTGCGCCAGTGCCTAGGCCAAAACTGGATAGTTGAAATTGAAGGATCGGGCGGACCTGCCTCAGTTGCGGGGCTGCCCGGCAAAACTCGCAAACCCGATATCGTCATCACGCAAAGAAAAACCAGCAAAGGGGGCAAAATGGCGCAGTTTTATGTGGAAAGTAAACTTGGCCGCAGCCCGGTTACGCATTATCAAAAACAAACGGATGCCCACAACCAGAAGTACCGAGGCATCCCCACTGTTTATGTACGCAGTGCCCGAGGAGTGGGGGCCAAGAACGTTAAACCGAGGAAGGTCAATAAATAAAAACCACGAGATTATGCTCATTATTGACTGCCACTGCCATGCGGGCAAGGGCGACGGGCTAACCGGCCCGTTCGATACCGATGCCCCGCTAAAAATGTACCTGGGGTGGGCTAAGGCGGCCCGTATAGCCCGCACGGTGCTATTTGCGGCTTTTCATTCCGACTATGCGGTGGCCAACCTACAAGTGGCCCGGATCGTGGCCAGCCGCCCCCAGCAGTTTTACGGTTTTGTGTTCTTGCACGCTGAGCGCGACCGGGCCCGGGCAAAATCGATGGTGGGGCACTTGGTAGAAAAGTACGGCTTTTGCGGCATCAAAGTCCACCGCAAGGATGCCCGCCTCAGCCGCCCCGTGTGCGAAGCCGCTCGTCAATTTGGCATTCCCATTTTATATGACCCTATGGGAGAAATGGCCCCGGTGGAACTAGCCGCCCGCCAGTACCCAGAGGTCAATTTTATCATCCCCCACTTGGGCAGTTTTGCCGACGACTGGGGGGCGCAAGTCAACACGATCAGCCTATTGGAGCGGTTCCCCAACGTTTATGCCGATACCTCGGGCATCAGGCGGTTCGATGTGCTGTTGGAAGCCTACCGGCGGGCCGGGGCGGGCAAGCTGCTGTTTGGCTCCGACGGCCCTTGGCTCCACCCGGCGGTGGAGCTGGAAAAAGTATATCAATTGCCCTTGACCCCACCCGAGCAGCAGCAGGTGCTGGCGGGCAATTTGCTGCGGCTCATTGACCAGTCAGGCTTGATGGGCCGCCCGCCACAGTTGCAACGTTCGGTCGGTAACGGCTAACGACTTTGCCGCGTTTTGCAGGTTGCCGTTTTCGCGCCGGATTGCCAGCTCAATGGCCGCATCGCTAGCCGCTTCCTTGATGTCTTTCAAGCTCCAGCCCATTTCTAGGGCTGCCGTTACCAGGGGTAAGAAATTGATCGGGGCGGGGTCGTCTTTGGCTTTGTGGAGCGGGGGCGGAATTTCGTGCAGCGGCAGGCACCCTATGGTAACAGGGCCTTGGCCAATGTAACTATCGGCGATTTTATTGACCAACTGTTGCAGTTCGCGCACGTTGCCAGGGTAGTTGCGCTGTTGCAGCAGTTCCATGAGCATAGGAGAGAAAAGCGGTGCTTCCTTCAGATTGAGCCGTTTGCATAGAAAATGCTCCACCAGGTGCGGGATGTCGGTGCGGCGCTCGTTCAGCGCGGGCAACTGGCACACCCGGCTCGCGATGCGGAAGTATAAATCGAGCCGAAAACGGCCCGCCTCCACTTCGGCCCAAAGGTTGCGGTTGGTGGCGCACACCAGGCGGAAATCGCTGCGCTGCCAATGGTTGCTGCCCACTTTTTTATAAACCCCTTCCTGGATCACCCGGAGCAGCTCAGCCTGTAACAGAAGCGGCAGTTCGCCCACTTCGTCTAGGTAAAGCGTACCGCCGTTGGCCAAGGCGATGGCCCCCTCGCGGGTGTTGAGCGCGTGGGTGAAGGCCCCTTTTTCGTGGCCAAAAAGCTCGCTGCCTGCCAGTTCGGGCATGAGGGTGGTGCAATCCACCGTTACCAACCTTCCTTTTTGCGGTTGGGGGCTTAGTTCGTGGATCAACTGGGCCACGGCCTCTTTTCCAGTCCCGCTGGGGCCTAGTATCAGTATATTTATATCGGGCAGTAGGGCAGCTTCGGCCACTTGGCGCAGGGCATTGCGCCACACTGGCGAGCGGCCCACCAAACTTTTTTGGACCAAGGCCGACCCCAGGGCCTGCTCAATGGCAAGCCACCGCTGGAAAATGGCCGCAATGGCCGCTTCGGGGGTTTCGTAGTCGTTCAAATGGAGCACCTCGGCGGCCCCAGCATACAGCCACTGGCGCAGTTTGGCAAAACCTGGCGGTTGGTTTAAAGTAGCCACCAAGATTTGTTGGCTGCCTTCGTCTCGGTGAGCCGTCAAAAAATCCTCTACCCCCGGGTCATCATTGGCCTGATCAGTAAGTAAAAGTCCGATAGGCCGATGGCGTAGTTCGGTCAAAACTGCGTCAAAAGGCTGTAAAGCCATCCGCTGAGAAAGGCACTTCAGGATTTTTTGGCTTTGGGCACTGCCATTAGTAAAATCAACATACCAATTTTGCCCATGGGCGTTTTTTGCAACTGCCATGACCATAAACAACTGTAAGGTAAAAAATCCAAAATAGAAGCCTGAAGAGATCAGAGATTACCCGTCTATATATCGAGGCTAATCGAGTGCGTGAATTGAGCAGATGGGGAAAGCCCCGTGAGTTGGGCTAAACCAACTTTAGTAAAAGCCGAACGGGCCGGGGGTTATGACAGAGAATAAAAGGTTTCTGACAAGGGTAATGATTGTATAGCTAAACTTTTTTAATTATTTAGTAATCAGAGTATTATAAAAAATCTCGTATAGTTTTCAACCGCATTGCCCAAAAGGGGTTACAAATTTACCCGCCTCCACCTCCACCCGCAATACAGAAAAATCTGTACTTTTCAGAACAGGTTTGCTGTAGGTTTAGCTGTGCTCACGGCTCTCCTACCCCTGTTTTTCATCAACCATCGCAGTTTTCCCAATCCTTAACCAGATGAAAAAACTTGTTTCCTGGGCCTTGGCCACCTGTTTATTGGCCAGTTGCGTGAGCCGCCCGCCCGCCGAGACGGCCGTCCAGGGGCGCACCCTCAAGCTTGACCCCAAAAAGGCCGTTACCAACTTACCTTTTAGCGAGCTTTTTGCTGAATTGCAGCTCATCAACCTCCAACAGCCGGGCAATGCCCTCATTGACGAAATTCAGTGGATAGATGCCCAGCGCGACACACTCTACCTGCGCGTGGGCGGGGGCGTGCTGGTGGCCAACCGCCTAGGGCACGGCCTAACCCCGATCGGCAAAAAAGGGGAAGGACCGGGCGAATACAAGCGGTTTTTGGATGCCTACCCCGCCCCCAACGGCCGGCTCACGCTGCTCACCCTGGGCAAGTTGCTGACCTACTCCCCTGGTGGCAACTTACTGGCCGAGCGCAAATACCCCTCGGCACCCTCACAACTGGCCGAGTGGAAGGGGAAATACTTTTTCTATTACGCCAATTTCATCACGCAGAGCAAACATGCGCTAGCGGCGATAGATAAACAGCAACTCGCTACCCTAGATGAGTGGCTTCCGATAACCCAAAACCAAGCCAAATACTTGCACATTTCGGGGAACAACTGCCTGTCGGTAGTAAACGACACCCTGGTATTGGCCCAGCCGTTTTGCGACACGGTGTATCAAATGAGCAACTATCCTTACCTGCAACCCCGTTACGTAATTGACTTTGGCCAGTACGCCATCCCTGGCGAATTTTTTAGGCGGCCCCATGCCGATATCGAGGTGTTTTTGACGGCTGTGCGGCGCGAGGAACGGTACTGTTTCCTCAAAAACAATTTTATCGAGAACGGGCGGTTTCTGTCTTTTTCGTTTGAATATAAATTGAACCGGTATCAGTTTTACCTCAACAAAGCCACCGGGCAGCAATGGCTGGCCAAGGGCCATCTCGACGATGTGGGAAATACCAGCTTGCCCTTGTCGGCCGATTACGAAAACGCGCCCCGGGGGTACGATGAGGCCGGGGCCTTCTTTGTGGTGGAACCATCGGAGTTGCTAGCCGCTATGAAGACCAACCCCAACAGCCCGCTGTTCAAGCAGTTGGGCCAAACAACAATCGATCCCCAGGGCAATCCCCTACTCATTTATGC
>JALONO010000025.1 GCA_025454895.1 Bernardetiaceae bacterium | reverse complement strand
GCCAGTGCGGGCGGTGGGCAGCCACCTGTGGGACAAACACGGCCAACAATACCTGGACCTCTACGGCGGCCACGCCGTAATTTCCATTGGCCATACCCATCCGCATTACGTAAGGCGAATTACTGAGCAGTTGCAAAAAATTGGGTTTTACTCCAACTCCATCCTCAACCCGTTGCAAGACGAACTGGCCGAAAAGCTGGGGCAACTGTCGGGCCACCCGGATTTTTCGCTGTTCCTGATCAACTCCGGGGCCGAGGCAAACGAAAACGCCCTTAAATTGGCTTCGTTCCACACGGGGCGCACCAAGGTTCTGGCCTTTAAACGTGGGTTCCACGGCCGCACCGCCGGGGCCGTGGCCGTTACCGATAACCCCGCCATTGCCGCCCCCATCAACTCGCGGGCCCACGTGCAATTTTTGCCTTACAACGACCAAGCCGCCCTCGAGGCCGCTTTTGACGACACCGTGGCGGCCGTGATTATTGAGGGCATCCAAGGGCTAGGCGGCATTTATGTGGGTACCGATGACTTTTGGCAAACCGCCCGCCGCCTCTGCGACCAGCACGGCGCGGTGCTCATCTCCGACAGCGTACAATGCGGCTACGCACGGTCGGGCCGGTTTTTCTCCCATCACTTTAGCGGGGTCGAGCCAGACCTGATCACCACCGCTAAGGGCATGGGCAACGGTTTCCCGGTGGCCAGCGTGCTCATTCATCCTAAGTTTAAGGCCAAGCCGGGCCTGCTGGGCACTACGTTTGGCGGTAGCCACCTGGCCTGTGCCGCTGCCCTGGCCGTATTGGAAGTAATTGAACAAGAGCAATTGATCACCCACGCCGAGCAACTGGGCCGCCACCTGATGGGCCAACTGCGCGGCATAGAGGGGGTGCGCGAGGTGCGCGGCCGGGGCCTCATGATCGGCATTGAGCTGGAATTGGAAGCCAAACTGGTGCGCGACGCGCTGCTGTTCCAGCACCACATTTTCACCGGCTCTTCGTCCGACAAGCATACGCTACGGCTGCTGCCCGCCCTCAACCTGGGATGGGCCGAAGCCGAACAGTTTTTGGACCGGTTTCAACTGGTGATGAGCCAGGTGACGGCCAAGGTGTAAACCCGGCCTTATTTTAAGGTGAGTAGATAACTGATGAGGGCCTTGCGCACATCGGCGGCGGGGCTATTGCCAGCCCCCGGCGTAACCGATTGGATGTCAGGATTTTGGGGGGTGAGATAATCCAGTCCCGCCTCCCGGCCGGTGAGCAGGAAGTCGGTCATGGCCACGGTGTAGGTCCGCTGCGGGTCCAGCGGCTGGCCCTTGAGCAGCCACTGGCCGTTGGGGCCGGGGGCCAGGTTCACGGTTTGCAAGTAACCGCCAATGCCCCGGTTGGCCTGGCCGCTGGCCAGCGCTTTGGCCAATAACTGGCCTTTGAGGGCCACCGTAACCAGCGGGCCGCCGAAGGGCAAAATGCGCACCACGTCGTACTGGGTAACGTTGCCGGCCAGCTTGTCGTCGACCCGGATGGAGCCGCTGTTGTACACCACCGCCTCGGCCTGGGGGCACGCCCGCAAAAACGCCTGGCCGATCAACTCGGTGAGGTTGGTAGCCTGGTTGCGCACGCTTTTCTCCAACCCATCGAGCGGGGCCGGGGCACGGTACACCACTTCCTGGGCGTTAAAACCCATCTCAGCAAAACTCTGGTTGGCAATGGCCGTCCATTTGCCCACCACTTGCTCAGTAGCGGGGTCGGCAGGCAAGCTGGGGTCAATTTTCCGCAATTTCGCCTTGATTTTCAATTGCTTACCCCGCAGTTGCAAGTAATGCACATAGGCGGTTTTGGCATTGGCATCGGCCTTGCAAACCAAGGTCTGCCCCACTTGGTGGCGCATGTTTTCGTGGTCGTGGCCCCCGATGATGAGCCGCAGGCCGGATAACCGCCGGGCCAGTTCCAGGTCTTGGGCCACCTCCAGGTGGGTGAGGGCGATCACAAAGTCGCAGCGGGCGGCCAGGCCCTGGTACTCCCGCTCAGCCGCCACCAGGGGGTCTTCAAACTCGGCAAACGGGTTGGCGGTGGGGATGGCCACGGCCAGCACGCCCACTTGGCGCTGGCCCAAGGGCAACACAAAGCTACTGGCCAGGGGCTTTGGCTCGCCGTTGCGGGCTTGTTGCAGCGGCCCTAGGCCCGCCGGCCCGCGCTGGCGCAAGTTGGCCACCACCCACTCAAAGTTCGACTCATCGATCCGGGCTTGCAGGTCGGCCCCGCTGATGTCGAACTCGTGGTTGCCAAAGGTGGCATAGTCGACCCCGGCGGCGTTCATGACCTCGATCATTTGGCGGCCCGCGATGCGCTTGCCTTCGTAGCGCAACGTTCCGATCACGGACGGGCTTACGAAATCGCCCGCGTGCAGCAGGTAGGTGTTCGGGTTTTGGGCTTGCAGTTGGCGGCGCAGGGTAGCCACCCGGGCCATGCCGCCCTCGGTGCCGTTGGCCAGCGGGGCGATTTCGTACACATCGTTGATGGCCAGCAAGGTGAGCCGGGGGCCTTGGCAAGCCAGCAGCCCGGCGCAGGCCAGCCCGGCCAACAAGTGAAGTAAAGAACGTTTCATGCGGGGATAAACGGAGTTTTTGCATAATTAACCAAATCGCGGGAATTGTGGGTGGGGGATTGGCAACGAACCGGTGGCCCCGCCCGGCGACCGGAGGGCTGGGGTTGGGGCCCCAGGTATGCGCGCGGGCAGGTGCGGGGGCGGCCTGGCTTTGCCGGACACCCCGGTGCCTGCCCGCGCGCATACGGGAGCGCGAGCGAACCCCGTAGGGTGCCGCACCGCCGCCGCTTTAAAAACGCCCCGCTCCTGGCGCCAAAAGTACTTTTTTAAGGTTAGAGGAAGAAAGTTGAAGCAACTAATGATTTGACAATGTGTGCATTACCATCAATTTGCTGCCAACGGGCTAGCGGTGTTGCAATTATTGCCCAACTTTGCCGCCACTTTATAATAGGGTTATGAAAACTTCGGAAATCCGTTTCCATATTGAGCTCGACGACCAGAACGTACCCGAGAAAATATTTTGGCAAGCCACCGACGGGCCTGGCGACGCGCCCGCCGAGGCCAAAGCCCTGAACCTGTCGCTGTGGGACCACCAGCGCAAGGAAACGCTGCGGATTGACCTGTGGGCCAAGGACTTGCCCGTGGACGAGATGAAACGCACCGTGGTGGACACCATCGGGGGCCTGGCCGATGTAGTGCGCCGGGCCACCAACGATGCCCACATGGCCGACCTGATGGAGAACCTTTGCGACATGCTGGTGCAACACATCAAGCGGGAGCATGGCGGGCCGCAGCCTCAGTAATTGGTGGCGGCGTTTGTGGGGCCACCGGCCTGCCCCCGCCCCGCTGGCTGGCCGGCGGCGGTTTTTGCGGGCCGGGGCGGCGGTAGCCTACGGCGGCACGCTCTGGGCCCTGGGCAAACTCTGGTACGAGCAACCCAGCGAGGAGTTCCACTGGTTCGACGACAACGCCCAGTGGCAACAAATGGACAAGGTGGGCCACGCTTACTCGGCGTTTCAATTGAGCCGCCTGGCCCAGGGCCTGGCCCAGTGGGCCGGGGTGCCGCCGGCGAGTGCCCTGGCCCAGGCCCCCGTGTGGGGCTGGGCCGCCCTGGCCCCCATCGAGTGGCTGGACGGCCGCCAGCCCGGCTACGGGGCCAGCCCCGGTGATCTGCTAGCCAACACCCTGGGGGCGGTGCTTTACTTTGCCCAAGCCCGCTGGCTGCCCGCCGCCGATTTGCAGGCGCGGTTCGCGTTTTGGCCCAGCACCCTGGCCACCGCCCGCCCCGAACGCCTGGGCCGCCACCTGGGCGAGCGGCTGATCAAAGACTACAACGGGCAAACTTATTGGTTATCGGTGGGGGGCAATTGGCTGCTCCGCCCCTGGCGCAACCCCGAGGACGCGGAGCCTGAGAAGCCCACGCCCTGGCGGCTGGCCATCGGCTACGGGGCGGGCGGCCTGGTGTACGGCCAACCGCAGCAAAACCTGGCCCAAGGCTATGGGGCCTTCCGGCGGTTCTTCGTGGGCGTGGACCTAGACTGGGCCTACGTGCAACAATCCCTCGGGCTTACCGGGCCGGGCTGGCAAGCCGCTTTTTTCGCCGCCCAGGCGTACCGTTGCCCCGCCCCGGCCCTGCTGTGGGCCACGGGCTTGGGCCGGGGAGCCGGGCTTTGGGTGGGGTGATTCTGAAATGACTTAATGATTGCATGATTAAATGATTGTTATCTTTAGAGTTTTTGCATATTGAAAATCAGATAGTTGACTTAAACTGGCCTCTTTTCTGCCACCTCCTACGCGCTTCAGAATTGCCTTCCCTCCCCGACGGAGAGGGCCAGGGTGGGGCCAAAAAGAGTGGAATTTAGATATAATTTTCATCAATACATTTGTGAGTGAGCTTTATTGCAAAAACGTTGTTTGACCCGCCCGTCTTGGCCCCACCCCAAGCAGCCGCACTTACCCGCTCAAAAACTCCCGTTTTTGCCGTCCGTCGGGGAGGGACTTCCTCCGAATTAAGCTAAGATGCTCATTATCAACACGCAAAAACTCTTTTGATTATCAATCATTTAAAAGATAGGAAATGGGCGATCTCTATTTGATTTTGGCATGATGCCAGACGGGCGTTCATTGGCCATCAGGGCGGGCACAAGGCCCGCCCCTACCATTGATTGTCCCGCCGCATCGGAGCCGCCGGGGCGGGGATCCGCCGGGGCACCGGGCGTTCATTGGCCGCCTGGGCGGGCACAAGGCCCGCCCCTACCATTGGGTGCCACGCGGCACCGGGGGCGGGGTTCTAACTCATCTTCCCCCGTTTAATGAGATACGCCAGCAGGATCTGGTCCAGGCTTTGGCCGATGTCAGCCTCGATAAAATCGATTTTGTATTGGCCACAGCGCAGTTTTAGGTCTTGGAACTGCTGCTGGATGCGCTCTTGGTAATACTGCCGTACCTGGGTGGGCGAAAGTTTCACTTTCTCGCCGCTCTCGAGGTCGATAAACTCATACGTGCGGTCAGCAAAGGCAAAATCCGTTTCGGTTTTTTTGTCCAACACGTGGAACAGCAGCACCTCGTGGTGGTTGTGTTTCAGGTGTTGAAGAGCGGCGAAAATCTCGCCCTGCTCGCTCAGGTTGTCCATCATGTCGCTGAAAATCACCACCAACGACCGCCGGTTGATCTTATCGGCAATTTGGTGGAGCACGCTGGCCGCCGAGGTTTTTTTGCGTTCGGGCACGGTATCGAGCAGGTGCTGCAACTTAAGGAACAGGTTGTGGACGTGCGAGGGCGTGGACTTGACCTGGCTGGCCCACTCAATGCCCTCGGCAAAGGTGGTAATGCCCACCGCGTCGCGTTGCTTTTGCAGCATGTGGGCCAGGCAAGCGGCCGCCAAAATGCTGAACCGGATTTTCCCGTAATCTTTTTCGGGGTAGTACATCGACGACGAGTTGTCGATCACGATTTGGCAGCGCAGGTTGGTCTCCTCCTCGTACCGCTTGGTGTACAGCCGGTCCGACTTGGCAAACACCTTCCAATCGATATGGCGGGTGCTCTCGCCCGTGTTATAAAGCCGGTGCTCGGCAAACTCAACCGAAAACCCGTGGTACGGCGATTTGTGCAGGCCTGTGATAAACCCCTCCACCATTTGGCGGGCCAGCAATTCCAAATTGCCGTATTGTTTGATGATGCCCAGGTCGATGCCCATGCCGCTCCGTTTTTTTTGGCCAAGTTACGGCTTTTTGCGCGGCTTGTAATGGCCCGGCCCGTTTTTTGGCGGGCCGAGCGATTGGCACATGCCCTTCAATCAATTCAAAATCTTCAAAAATGGAGAATCATGCAATCATGCAATCATGCAATCATGCAATCATGCAATCATGCAATCCTTACTTCCCACTCGCAGTTTTTAACTTCTCCCAGGCTTCGGCAAATTCCTTGTTGCCAGGGGCCAGTTCCACCGCCTTTTGGAAGTTGATGAGGGCCTCCGGCGTTTTGCCCTGCTTTTGGTGGATCAGGCCCAGGTTATAATGCCCCTGGGCGTTGGCCGGTTCCATTTGCAACGATTTGCGCACGTCTAGCCGGGCGGCGTCCAACTGGCCCAGGTGGTACTTGGCCAGCCCCCGGTTGTTGTAGGCATAGGTAAAACCTTTGTCCAACTCCAGGGCTTTGTCAAAATCCTTCACGGCCTCGGCATATTGGGCGAGGTTGATTTTCACCAGCCCCCGGTTGTTATAGAAATCAGCAAACTTGGCTTCCAGGCCAATGGCTTTATCAAAATCGGCCAGGGCGTTTTCGTGCTGGCCCAGGGCGCGCCGGGCCTTGCCCCGGGCATCGTACACAGCGGCCAGCTTGGGGTCCTGGGCAATCACCTTGTCAAAATCTTGGATGGCCTCGGCGTGGCGGCCCCCCAGGCGCAGCAGGCTGCCCCGGTCAAACAGGCTCTGCTTGTCGCGCGGCTCCACGGCCAGGGCGGCGGTGTAATCTTTGATCGCTTCTTCATTTTTACCTCGCGCCCGGTACAATTTGGCGCGGGCAATGTAAGCCGCCCGGTGCTTGGGGTCCAGTTTAATGATCTCGGCGTAATCGGCTAGGGCGGCATCGGGCTGGTTTTGGGCCATGTTGGCCACCGACCGGTTGAACAAGGCCCGGGTGTCTTTCGGGTCTAGCTTGAGGCATTCGGTGTAGTCGGCCACGGCCTCGTCAAACCGGCCCAGGTTGTATTTAAGCTCGGCCCGGTAGTAATAGGCCAACTTCTCCTTCGGGTTGATTTCCAGGGCTTTCGCAAAGTCGGCCAGGGCGGCATCGGTGCTGTCGGAGGTGCTAAACAGCAGCCCCCGGCGCAAGTACGCGGGCAAGTAATTGGGGTCGGCGGCCAGGGTGCGCCCGTACCCGTCCATCGCCTGCGGGAACATCTTGGCCCCCTCGAAACACATGGCCCGGTTAAACAAAGCCAGCTTGAGCCGAGGGTCGCCCTTCATTTCTTTTACAAACGAATTGTAGTAACTCACCGCCGCCCGGTAGTCTTTTTTGCCGTACAGGGCATTGCCCATATTAAAGTAAAAAGTGGGCAGGTAGTCGCTCTCAGGGTTGGTGTGGGCCGTGGTTTTCTTAAAGTTGTCCGCCGCCTTTTTGTAATCAGCGATGGCCTGGTCGTACTTGGCCAGCCGCTCGTAAGCCATGCCCCGGCTGTTGTACACAATAAAATTCTCCTTCAGTTTCAGCGATTGGCTGTAGAGTTTAATCGCTTGGTCATATTTGCCCGCCTTAAAATGCTTCTCCCCTTCTTGGAACATCGCCACGGTTTGCAACTGGGCCGAGGCCACCACGGGCCAAAACAAGAGGGAAAGCCAAAACCAGATTTTCATAGAAAAAGTAACGTTATACTTTGCTCTGTACAAAAATCGTGAAATTTTAACGTTGCAACAAAACTAGCGGGGCCAACGGCGGGGTTTAGCGGGTGGGTTACCCCGGCCATCCGGCCAAAAAAAATCAGTCGCCCGGCAAATACCCGGCGAAGGGCGTTTCTGTCTCAATCACGATGCAAAATTAGGCCACTGCGCCGGGCCGGGCCATAAGGCCGCCCACTCAATTTGGGTAGGTAGAAACCCGCAATTGCGGGCGCGTAGTTGTACGTTCCGCTATTTAAAATATTGAAAAACAAGAGATTAAAATTCGGTTGCTTCACCCGTTACTGGCTCGCCACGGGCCAGCCGGGCGGGTGGTAGGTAGAAGTCGGGGCCAGCTTTTTGGCCAGCGAGCCACGGCAAATACCCGGCGACTGACCCAGCGTTGTTTAAATTTACCCCTTATTAATGTTTTTGATGTGGACGCGCCCGAGGGCGTTTCTGTCTCAATCACGATACAAAATTAGGCCACTCCGCTGGGCCGGGCCATAAGGCCGCCCACTCAATTTAGGTAGGTAGAAACCCGCAATTGCAGGCACGTGATTGTACGCACGTAAATATAAATCACTAAAAATCAACTATTTACAAAAATAGCAATTGCCAAGCAAAAGCTACCCGCCCACCCGTTTGAGGGCTTCCCGGCGGCTGAGCGGGGCCAATTCGGGGTGCTGAGCCACAAAGCGGCGCACGGCCGGAGCATCTATATTGGCATACTGCCGCAAGGCCCAGCCCACAGCCTTTTGCACAAAAAATTCGGGATGGCGGGCATTAGCTGCGCAGTAGGCAAACAACAACTCGGCGTCGGTATCGGCCCGGTAGGTGAACTGGTGGAGCAAGGCCACCCGCCGGTGCCAAAGGTTGGGGTGAAGGCAGTACTGGTCCAGCACGGGCCGCATCGCCGCCGGGCAGGCCCGGGCCAACGGGCCGTACACGTGCGGGGCCAGGGTGTCCACCACGTCCCACCAGGTTCGGTGGGCCAGCAGGTGCTCCAAAGTAGGCAACGCGCTGGTATCCAAGCACTTGGCAAAGTCCGCCAGGGCATCGCAGGCCACGTACTGGGCTTCGCGCTGGGGGCGTTGCCACAACGTAAGGGCCAAGGCCAGCAACCGGGGCTGGTCAGCCTCGGCTTTGAGGCGAGGCCAAAACTCGCGGCTTACTTGCCGCCGTTGCGGGGCCGGGATACCCCAAAACTCGAACTGGTTTTTCATGTACGCGCGCATGGGCACGGCCTTAGTGGGGTCGGCCACCAGAGCGAAACACTCGTCCAGTTCTTGGGCTACGGCCTCGGCCCAGGTGGCAGCGGGGTTCATGCGGACAGGTTTACCACGGTAAAATTAAGCTAAAATGGCGGGGATATCCGTTCCGTCTGCGCCAAAGCAGCGACCAAACTAAAAACAAATCATTGGTTTTCAATAATTTAATTCCTTTAGTTAGTCGCCTTAGCCGCTTTGGCCTGCCGTTTTTGCTTGTAAAAATCTTTGGTGGCCACGTAAACCGTGCGCTCTACCTCGGCGTGCACTTGGCCGGCCCGGTCCACCCATTGCAGGGTAAACGGGTGGTCGGTTTCGCCCTGGGCGGTTACCTTGGCCTTGATCTCGGCCAGGGCCGCCTCGGTGAGCAGGAACCGGGCCTCCAGCCGCGATTTCCCCGGCCGCCGGAAACGGATGTGGGCGGCTTTGTCCCACACCACGTATTCGGGCCCCAGCGTGCGGTAAAGCATGAGCATATAAAACGGATCGGAGGCGGCGAACATACTGCCCCCGAAAATAGTGCCCACGTAGTTGTACGTCCACAGGTTGAGGCGCAGGCGCACGCGCACCTCGCGCCAGTCGGCCGCGATGAAGGTTACCCGCCCGCCCGTGCCCAAAAACATGGGGTACAAGTTCATCCAAAAGCGGAACCACCAGGTTTTAAACGATTCTTTTTGCATGGCCAAAGTAAAAAATAAAATAAACGATTGTTTGGTAAAATCATCAAGCCTCCAAATGAGCTAACATGCGGGCCGCGCATTGCTCGGGCCAAGAGGGTTGCCCGCTCAACTTACCGAGCATCAAGGCCCCTTCCATCTCCATCACCATTTGCCAGGCCAGTTGGTCGGCAAACGCGGGCTGGTACTTGGCCTGGTAAAGCTGGGAAAGCGCGGCCGCCCAATCGGCAAAAAATTGCCATAGCAGCGGCTTGATGCTGGGCAGGGTAGCGGCTAGCTCAAGGGTCAAGTTGCCCAAATAACAACCGTTAGGGTTGTAAAACAACAACTTAGCGTATTTATCCAACATAGTTTGCAGCCGCTGGCGGGGCGGCAGATCGGGCTGGTAGGCCAAGGCAAACACCTTCGCCCGGAAATAGGCCAGGGCTTGCTCCAGGGTTTCGGTGAGCAGGGCCTCCTTGCTGGGAAAGTAGTGGTAAAAACTACCTTTGCGCAGGCCGCAAGCCGCCGCCAGGTCGTCCATCGAGGTGGCGTGGAAGCCCTGAGCGCGGAACACTTCGGTCGCCAGGCGCACTACCTCGGCTTTGGTGGTTTTTACTTTGGGCATAATGGGACAAATATACCAAACGTTTGTTTGATAAAACCAAACCCTACTCAGATTGGAGTTGTCTTGCAAAAAATGGTACTGCTACGGAATGCCTGCCGAGCAACTCAGCTTGGGGGCAATGCAATCGCCCCGGCCCGGAGCCGAGTCGGCGGACTGAGACGGGCCTGACACCGTAGTGCTAGGCCTGTGCAACCGCTAAAGATTAACCCTCTGATTAAATAACACCCAACCATCTAATCACTACGACAGAACTTTCGTAAGTTTGAGTGTTAGGCGTAACCCTACAACCTTGCAAAACTTCCGCACGGACCTTTTTTTGAAAGAATTAAATTTGTGGCTTTAGACGAGATTTTAAAAATTGGAAACCCAGATTAAAACTAAGAAAGCCCCTTCGCCGATTTTAGGGCTGACGCGGCCTAAGAAATTGATTGCATTTGGCTGGTACGGCGGCAAGTTTTCGCACCTTGATTGGCTTTTACCACTACTCCCCGACTGCGTGCATTATTGCGAGCCATTTGCGGGTTCGGGAGCAGTTCTGCTAAATAAAGAGCCATCCCTGGTTGAGACCTACAACGACATTGACGGCGAGGTCGTTAACTTCTTTCGGGTTTTACGTGAAGAAAAAGAGCACCTGATTGAGAAAATTGCGCTTACCCCCTTTTCCCGTGAAGAATTTAAAATTGCCTGCGAACTTGAACCAAATCTTACCCCAATTGAAAGAGCAAGGCGTTTTTACGTGCGAGCAAGACAGGTCAGAACAGGACTTGCACAAACGGCATCTTTAGGACGTTGGGCAAATTGCAAAAACACAAGCCGGACAGGAATGAGCGGTGTTGTAAGCAGATGGTTAGGAGGCGTTGAGCAACTTGATTTGATTGCCGAACGGCTTTTAAGGGTACTAATTGAAAACCGCCCGGCAATTGAGGTTATAAAACTATACGATAGTCCAGACACTTTCTTTTACTGCGACCCGCCCTACATACACGAGACCAGAGGGGACACCAATTCCTATGGCTTTGAAATGGATGACGACCAGCACAGAGAATTAGCAGAAGTGCTAAACGCCATTGAAGGCAAGGCCGCAGTTTCTAACTACGACTGCGACTTGATGAACGAACTGTTTCCGCCAACCAAATGGAAAAAACTTTATAGCCCAGAAAAAACCATCCATTCAACAAAAGACAAGCGACAAGAAGTGCTTTGGGTGAACTATGAAGTTGGCACTAAGTCTAAAACCTATTCATTGTTCTAATGCCAACACCTGCTGAACGTTTAGAAGCCTTCTATTCCAATGCGCTAAACAAAATCTCAGTGCCATTTGTATCAAATAAGAAACTCCAGGAAAAGATTGAATTTCTCTGCCGTTGTAATGCGAACAAGGCACCAATTAGGTTTACCTTATCCTGCCTATTAGCAAAGATTGACAGGCCAACTGTTGATATCCGTAAGCCCTACACAGAAATTGAAGGAGAAGGCAGTTATTCAGGCCGTTACTATGATGAAGCCTTTGTACAGGCTTTGGTTCACAAGTACAAATTGCCCTGTAACCCTACGACAGCTTACCTTACACCAGCATTTCGCAACATCGACAGGACCCTGACACCTGCCCTTGTTTTTGTAGGCAGACCAAGAGAAATTTATCAGTACACACTTGAAATAATTGACACTGTCTATTCCGAGCAGGATATGGCGGAAAATGTTTTGCAGGAATTTCTTCGCTTTCTTCTCATCATTAAACAGGAAAACGAAAGCAGGATGCAATAATTATTGGCGGAGCTAAAGTAAACTAAAGACGTGTTACCGCTCTCGTCCGAAGAAATCATTACGCTTCTAACGCAGCATTTAAGTTCTAAACACGCAAGCCGACTTCCCGTGCTCATTGTTGCCGCAGCTTACATGGCAGTTAGTGGCCGGATTGGCGAAGGTTCTATGCCGCTTGAAGCACACAACGCAGCAGATAAACAGACTGGTTCATTGGGCGATATTGAAGTAACACTCGTGAACGATGAGAAAGTTATTACGAGCTATGAAATGAAGGACAATCGAGTAACGAAAGACGATATTGACGTTGCCTTGCAAAAATTGAAAGGCGCAAAATCGAGAATTGACAACTACATCTTTATCACGACCGACGTAATTGAGCAAGATGTTTTGGATTACGCTAAAAGCCTTTATGAACAGACTGGAATTGAGTTTGCTATTTTAGACTGTTTAGGCTTCATCAGGCATTACTTACACTTCTTTCACAGGGCACGGATTACTTTCCTAAATATCTACCAAGAACTTGTATTGAGCGAGCCGACAAGCTCTGTTTCTCAACCGTTAAAAGAGGTGTTTTTGGCACTAAGAAGAGCAGCAGAGGCTGACCGATAACGGACAAAACCCCAAGCGCCAACTGCACAAAAGTCGCCCTTAACTATACCCTCGCATCCGCGAAAGGCGTGTCCAGAAACAACGGACTGTGCCAGCAGCTATGGAAACCGTCGGGGCCTGGCACAAAATCTGGCCGCGTCCTTTTATAACCCCTCCCGGAAAAACCAAACCCCACTAGCTCAATCCGCGCGATTGGGGTCGTCGCCCGTGTGCTGGGCGTACACCTTGATAAACTCGGCCCCGAGCAAAAAAATGGCCGACGAGTAGTAAATCCAGGTGAGCAGGACGGCGAACGAGCCAGCCGCGCCGTACACGCCCCCCAGGCTGCTGTGGAGCAGGTAAAGGCCAATGGCCCACTTGCCCACCGCAAACAGGGCCGTGGTAAACCCGGCCCCGGCCAGGCTGGTGAGCCAGCGCAGCCGGGCATCGGACAAAAACTTGAAAACCAACGTAAAAAGAATGAGCAATACCGAGTAGCTAAGCAAGCTACTCGCCCAACTGCTGAACACCTCGGGCAGTTTGGGCAGCAAAAAACTGAACCGGGTTTGGATAACCCCAACCGCCTGCTCAAAAATGATGATGGCCACCAGCAATATGCCAATGAGCAGCAACATAAGCAGACCCAACAACCGCTGCTCGATGAGCTTGCGGAAAGCCCGCTGCCGCCGGGGCGCTACTTGCCAAATGCGATTAAGCGCGCTGTGCAACGCCCCAAATACGGTGGTGGCCCCCACCAAAAAGGTAACGATGCTGATGACGGTGGCCAACCAAGTTTCGCTGCCGTGGTAGGCGTTTTGCAGCAAGGTTTGCACAATGCTGGCGGCCTGTTCGCCAATAAAACGCTCGGTTTGGGCGTAGATTTTGCCGCTGATGGCCGCCTCGCCAAACACGCTGCCCGCCACCAACACCAATATAAATAAGATGGGGGCCAGCGAAAATGCCATGTAATAACTGAGGGCCGCGCTGGTGTTGAGGCAGTCATCGGCAATAAAGCCATTAACAATTTTTTGCAAAGCCTTGAAGGTTCTGCGAAAAAACCTTCGGTAAACGGTGGTTTGCGGCATTATTATTGAAACTTTTTCGGTCAAAGCCGGGCTTAAATTATTTCTTTTTGCGCCAGTAGCCTTAATTTTACTCAACAAATGCCTCATCTGTCTCGGCTTTTACCCCTTCGTCATTTATTGCTTTTACAAGGTTGTGCTAAAATGCCATGTCGACTAACCAAAACCCGCCCAAAGTAAAAATTGTACTTTTCGGTTCCGATACTTTTGCTAAAGACCCCGAACTGCCCGCCCTCCCCACCGCCTCCGCGCACCTAGCGGCCTTACAAGCGTGCCTGGTGGACCGCTACGTGCCAGGGGCCACCGCCAGCAGCGTGGTAAACCTGTGGGGCCATGCCGATAACACGCATATTAAAGAAGAGTTGGCCGCCGCGGCCGACGAGAGCCCCGATGTGCTGCTGGTGTACTACGCCGGGTACGCGGTGTTTCGCCGCAGCCAGTGGTATTTGGCCACGGCTAATTCCACGCTGGCGCAGATGCACGTAAACGGCATTTCGTTGGCCCAGTTGGCCGAAACGATGGATGAAACGCCGAAAACGGCCAAAATAATGGTGTTGGACTGCGCTTACCTGCACTCGCCCGAAGCGGGGGCCGAACTTTGGCAATACGCCCACGAAGAACTGCACCGCCTCGGCAACGCCCTGGGCAATGCCTGCGTGGTGCTGGCCTCCCCGCGTGACGCCGAGTACCAGCGCGAACCCCGGCTGGCCCCGTTGCTCACCAAGTTGTGGGAAGGCGGCCTGCGCAAAGATCACCGGGCCATTACCGTGGCCGATTTGAACGACTACCTTTACGAGCAATACCGGCTGGCGGGCAAGGCCCCGGCCGCGCCGCTGGCCTACGCCCCCGCCGATGCCTTAAAATTGCACTTTGGCAACAACGTCCGCTACCTGTCGTTCTTGGAAAAGAAGGCCGTGGCCGACCAACAATTTGCCCAAGAAAAATTTGCCGAGGCCCTGCCCGGTTACGAGCAAGCCCGTGAATTTTACGATGCCGACGAGGAACTGAACGCCAAAACCCGCTTCATCGGGTTGGTGTTGGAAGCCGAGGCCCAGTTTGCCCAAGGGCATTACAACCAGGCCAAGAAACAATTTGACCTGGCCTACGAAATTTATGACCTGGCCAGTGTGCGCCGTCAATCGCAACTATCGGTCGAGAAAATTGCCGAGGGTTACTTCACCGCCGGGCAATACGAACTGGCCAAGGTTCACTACGCCCGCCTCAGTGCCCTACACCCCGAGCAGCCTTTGTTTGCCGAACGGCTGGAGGTGTGCACGGGCGAAATCCGCTACGCCGAACTGATGGACAGTGCCGACGAGTGTTACGCCCGCTTTGAGGTGGACAAGGCCGCCGAGCGCTACCGCGAGGCCCTCACCATCCACCAGGACCGCCGCACCCAGCGCCGGTTGGAGGAGTGTACCCAGTTTATGGGCAAGCGCGACGAGTGGAAAACCCGCCTGGAAACCGATGTGGCCAAACGGGTGCGCGCCGAGGTGGAGCAGCAATTAAACAGCAAAATCGCCGAACTGCAAAAAGCCCAACTAGCTGAATTGGAACAGGTTGTGGCCGACCGGGTACGCACCCAAACCGAGCAAACTTTGGAAACCCGGGTATGGGAACAAGTGGCCCAGTTGCCCAGTGTGGATGCCTACCAACTGTATTTGGCCCTATTCCCGCAAGGGCAATATGCCACGCAAGCCCAGGCCCAACAGGCCGCTTTGCTGGCCGCCCAGGCGCAGGCCGTACCCGCCAATGGCCAGGATAAACCCACCACTAGTTATGTAAACGGCCAGGCCACCGAAGTTACGCCCGAACCGGCCAACGACCTGCCCATTTACGAGCAGTTGCGCCGCGCCGCCCAGGAAGAAACCAGCACCAACCAAGCCGCCCCGGTGGCAGTTGACGAACCAGTAGCCCAAGTGGAACCGCCCACCCAAGACCACTCGCCGACCTCGCCCCCACTAGCCACTGACGACGAGGATCAAATTTGGCAACGGGCCGTGCAAACCAACACCGTGCGCGGTTACCTCGATTATGTAAACCAAACTGACGTTTCGCGCTATGTGGGCGAGGCTTACCAACGCATTAGCCAACTGCAAAACCGGGCCGAAGACAACCTCAACGACATCCGCCAGCAAGTGGCCGAGGAGATCGGGAGCTTTAGCCATGCCGTGGAAACCCCCGAGGAAGCCGCCCCGGAGGCTCTGGCCGAGATGGAACTCGCCGCTACCTTTGGTGGTGAGGCCACGCAACCCCAGGCCGAGTTGCCTGCCGACCAAGAAGCCATCGTCGCCCACCTCAACGAAGAAGTCCCGGCCGACGAGGCTTGGCAGCGGGCCACCGCCGAGAATACCATCGCTGCCTACCAGGCTTACCTGGGCCAAAGTGCCGAAAAGCCCTTCGCCCACCAAGCCCGCGAGCGGTTGGTCCAGCTCCAAGAAACCAGCAAACTCGAAGAAACCAAGGATTGGGACATGGTAACCAGCACCGATACCCTGGAGGCTTACAAAGCCTACATCCAAAAATATCCGTTTGGTAATTACTACGCCAAGGCCCGCTTCCGTATTGCCAAGCTGGAAGCTGAGCAAATGGCCTAGTCGCCTCTGTTAAAAAAGGCGGCGCAACCTTATGCGCCGCCTTTTTTGTTGTTCTTTCTGGAGAAATGAGACTAAAATGGCTTGAAGAATGTTAGCGAACGCCCAATCAAAACCCCCACGCCGGTTGTAGCCTGCATGGGGGTTTTGATAAAGATCAAGTCACTGAAAATCAGCGAGATAATAAAAATCAGCCGATCATTATTTCCCGTACACGTACTTCAAAAACTCGTCGCGGAGGGGGCCTTCGGCAAATTGGCCGCCGTAGTACGAAGTAACCGTGCTGCTGTTCACATCCTGCACCCCGCGCGAGCATACGCACATGTGGGTAGCGTCCAAAACCACGGCCACGTTTTCGGTTTGCAACACGGCCTTTAGTTCCTCGGCAATTTGGTTGGTGAGCCGCTCCTGCACTTGCGGGCGTTTGGCAAAGTATTGCACAATGCGGTTGAGCTTCGACAGCCCAATCACCTTGCCACTGGAAACGTAGGCCACGTGGGCCCGCCCGAAAATCGGCACAAAGTGGTGCTCGCAATTGGAGTAAAACGTAATGTCCCGCTCCACCAACATGCCGCTGTACTTGTACTTGTTCTCGAACAGCCGGGCCGAAGGTTTGTTTCTCGGGTTGAGGCCGCTAAAAATCTCCTTCACGTACATTTTGGCCACCCGGTGGGGCGTGCCCTTGAGGCTGTCATCGGTCAGGTCCAGACCCAGGGTGTCCATAATGGCCTTAAAGTGCTTCTCTATTTTGTGTATCTTCTCTTCGTCGCTAAGCACAAAGGCATCAGGCCGCAGGGGCGTGTCGGTAGCGGTGGCTACGTGTTCGTCGCCCATTTGGTCAATGAGTTCGCTCAGGTCCAGGTCGGTATCGGTTAGGTCTAAGGGAGCTGGGGAGGCCAATTCGGGCGCAGTGTTATGTCCATTGGTGTGGTTTTTCCCGTTTTTGCCGTTAGGCGGGGTATTCCACGAAATTTCGTTCGGTTTCATAAAGTGTTACTTTAAGCTCTAGGTGATCGTCGAGATGGGGCCTCATCAGTTGCCAAATGACAACGGCAATGTTTTCGGCCGTGGGGTTAAGATTGCTAAATTCTACCGTGTCAAGGTTGAGGTTTTTGTGGTCGAAACGGTCGATCACCTGTTGCTTGATCAGGTCGCTGAGGATTTTCATGTCCACCAAGTAGCCGGTGCGCGGGTCAATTTCGCCGGTTACCTTCACGATCAGTTCGTAGTTATGGCCGTGATAGTGGATGTTGTTGCACTTACCGAACACGCGCTGGTTCATTTCGTCGGTCCATTGGGGATTGTGCAAACGGTGAGCGGCATTAAAGTGCTCTTTGCGGAAAACGGCTACTCTCATGGTTGAATGGTGCGTAGGCACATACAGTAATAAATACGTTTGGGGGTTAAAAAAATTCCGTAGTTCAACTTTTTGTGTTTGTTAGGCCACCCTTGGCTTCGCGGCCAGCAAAAAATGGTTGCAAATTTGGCTCCACTTGCTGGAGCTGACTTCGAACTGGAAATTTTGTCAGGTAGTGGCTCAGTCTGCCCACAGAACGGCAGTACCAACGGTTTTGTTTAAACCAAGTTAGACAAAAGCCGCCGTTTTGGCTTATTTATTAAACACGAAAATCACTACGCAACGCAAAAAGTGGCCAAAAGCAGCGGCAATGGCGGCTAGGAAAGTGCTCTACCAAGTTTTGGGGGAATGCATGTTTGACTAGCCCGACCCATCATTTACCCAAAAAGAGGTACCATCAACTGGCCCGCTCCACGGCGCGCACCCAGCGGTCGGGCAGGCTGCCGGCCACCGCCTGCTCGTAGTCGAGCTGGCTGCAAGGCACGTGCAGGGCGGCCCCAAAGGCCTGGGCGGCTGGGCCGGTGAGCGGCACCTCAAGCCACCATTTGTCGTGGTGGCGGTGTTTGTAGAACACCAGGCCATCGCCCAGCACTGGCACGTGGAATTTGATATAAAAATCTTCCGTGAAAGGTTGCAATGGGCTGCGATGATAAAAACCCTCCACCAAATACCAAACCATGACCGCTAGCAAGGCGGCCGTTTGGCCAAAGGGGTCGCTATCGGCCTGGTAGCCGTAAAAACCCACCGAGCGGAGCCGTTCGGCGTGCCCGGCGTACCAGGCCAATTGGCACGCCTCCTCGCCAGTGAGGCCAAACGGGTGGCGAACCCGGTTGGCAGGAGCATCGGCCCGGCGCACCGCGCCCAGGTGGAAGCCCAGCAGGTCGGCCCCGCGCAGCACTGGCTCCACCTCCCGGAAATGGTCGCGCATTTTGCCCACGCTCAGCAAGTCGGTGTTGATTTTTTGCAACAGGGCCAAGTGCTCGGCTGGCACCAGGTATTGCTGGTAGCCCAGCAGGCTCAGGCCAAACAAATAATTGGGCCGGTGGGCCAAAATTTTAGCCAAGGGCTGGGTTTCGGCCAGGTCGGCCCGGCTGTCGACGATGGCCAACGATACGGGCTGGCCCAGGTGCTCATAAGCCAAGTACTGAGCCGGCAGTAAGCTGGGGTCGTCGGTGAGCACCACGGGCAGCACGCCCTGGTCCAGCAGGTAAGCGCACACCTCGCGCAGGCGGCCCGCAGTTTGCTCGCGGTCGGCGGCGGGGCGCAGGTTGCCCAGGTCGGCCAGGCGGTAATTATCGCGGCTGCGGGTCAGTTGGTACAGTTCGCGGCGCACCACGTCGGCACTGCCCGGCTCGGTATCGGCCCCGATAAGGGCCAGGTCCAGGTCGCGCCACTTGGGCAGCCGGTCGAAGTGGTTGAAAATCACGGATCCCAGGTGGGCCGGGTTTTGGGTCAATTCTTCCAGCGCGTCGTGCACGCTGTCGGCAAAAAGGCGGATGTCCATTGCGGGGCTAGCGGGGCCAAAACTGCGGCAAAGTTATCGGGTTTGGCCACAAGGCGAGCCTTACCCGGCAATGACTTAATGATTGCCTGGTGAAATGATTGTTCCTCTTGTTTATCAATCATTTCAAAGATCGACGATCCGCAACCCTTATTCAATTATGGCGTGGGCCGCCCCGCCGGGCATAAAAAAACCCGGTGGTAAGCCGGGTTACGCCGCCAAGGCGGCCAATGAGACTGGTTAGGACTAGGCAGCGGTCGCTTCGGCCGGGACTACCGACACAAACGAGCGGCCCAGCAGGCCCTTTTTGAATTCCACGGTGCCTTCCACCAAAGCGAACAGCGTGTGGTCGCGGCCGATGCCTACGTTTTTGCCAGGATAGTGGCGGGTACCGCGCTGGCGCACGATGATGTTGCCGCCAATTACGTGCTGGCCCCCGAAAATTTTCACGCCGAGGCGTTTGCTGTGCGACTCGCGGCCGTTTTTGGAACTACCCGCGCCTTTTTTGTGTGCCATTGCTATTTAAGTTTTTTTGCTTGCTTGGATAGAGGAGAAACTGGTTGGTTTACAGGCTGATCGATTCGATCATCACCTTGGTGTAGTGCTGGCGGTGGCCGTTGCGCTTGGCGTACCCTTTGCGGCGTTTCTTCTTAAACACCACCAGGGTTTCGCCCCGCACGTGGCCTAGCACTTTACCCGTTACTTTCGCGCCCGATAATACCGGGGCTCCAACGTTGACGGTGCCGTCGTTGTCTACCAGCAACACTTTGTCAAAAGTCAAAGTATCGCCCTCCGCCGCTTCGAGGCGTTGGGTGTAAACAAACCGGTCTTTCTCTACCTTGAACTGTTGTCCGGCGATTTCTACAATTGCGTACATCTTTTTTCCTTAGTTTTCAAAAAAGTCCGCAAATATAGCTCATGGGCGGCTAACCGCCAAGTTAACCTTCAATTAATTGTGCGGGCAGAAAAAACCCCCGAAAACCTGGCCCCCAACGGGCCGTTTTTGTGCCGCTAGTGCTTACATTTGTTGGCCCCACCTCTGGTTGGCCGCTTCGGTCGCTAACATCCTGATTGTCAACCCTTGCCCGATTTTTCATTTTTTTTATTTGAAAAATCTAATCAAATAATAAAAAAATACCAAAACAATTTGCTTGTTGACAAGCGTTACCGTTTCGTTACATCTATCGCCTATTGCCATGACCAACAGTCCAAGCACAACCGCGCAAGCCGTGGAACCATTATTGGTGGACAACCCCAACCGTTTTGTGTTGTTCCCCATCGAGTACGACGACATTTGGAAAATGTACAAAAAAGCCGAGGCCAGTTTCTGGACGGCCGAGGAAATCGACCTTTCGCAAGACCTCAAAGATTGGGACAACCTCACCGCCGATGAACGTTATTTCATCTCGCATGTGCTGGCGTTCTTTGCCGCCAGCGACGGCATCGTGAACGAAAACCTGGCCGCCAACTTTTTGCACGAGGTGCAGTTTTCGGAGGCCAAGTGCTTCTACGGTTTCCAAATCGCGATCGAGAACATCCACTCCGAGACCTACTCGCTGCTCATCGACACCTATATTAAAAACCCGCAGGAAAAATCCCGCCTTTTTAACGCCCTGGAAACCGTGCCCTGTGTGCAAAAAAAGGGGAACTGGGCCTTGCGCTGGATCAATAGCGAAAATTTTGCCGAGCGGCTGGTGGCTTTCGCCGCCGTGGAAGGCATTTTCTTCTCGGGCAGCTTCTGCTCCATCTTCTGGCTCAAAAAGCGCGGCCTCATGCCCGGCCTCAGCTTTAGCAACGAGCTTATCTCGCGCGACGAGGGCCTGCACTGCGACTTCGCCTGCCTGCTCTACACCCGCTACCTGACCAACCGCCTGCCCCAAGAGCGCGTGATCGAGATCATCACCGATGCCGTTCGCATCGAGCAAGAGTTTATTACCGAGGCCCTGCCGGTGGCCCTCATCGGCATGAACGCCGGGCTGATGAGCCAGTACATCGAGTTCGTGGCCGACCGCCTGCTGGGCGAACTGGGCTGCCCCAAGCAGTACGGCTCCGCCAACCCGTTCGATTTCATGGACATGATCTCGCTCCAAGGCAAAACCAACTTTTTCGAGAAGCGCGTGGGCGAATACCAAAAAGCCGGGGTCATGAGCGACAAGGGCACCCAAAAATTCAGCCTCAACGAAGATTTTTAACCCCTCCCCTCCCCCATTTACCCGCCCCAGGCCCCCGCTTGGGGCTTTTTTTGGCCCTTGCGGAACGGGGTTTTATCTCCCAACCAAACCACCATTTTTTGTTTTTGGCGCCGGAACCGTTGCGTTTTTAAGCCCCCGGCGGTGCGGCACCTTCTAGGCCGGGCCGACGTTTCGGTACACGCCTGTTCCCGTGCGGGCGGGCGGGCAAGTGCCTGTCCGGCTGCGCCAGGCCATGCACCCGCCCGCCCGCCCGCACGGGTTCGTGCCTCACCGCCCTCCAGGTGCTGGGCGTGGCTCGCGGGCATCTCCGAACTAGCAGTACCTCATGTCAAAATCATCTTAAATATTTTTTTATGTAAAAAATTTGCCAATATCAATTATTATTAACATATTTGTGGGTCAGTTTAATGCCTTACTTTTGGGTTCGCAAAAAATGATCAACCCACCTCAATCAAAATAATATGGCTACCTGGTTCTTGTGCAAAATCCAATACGTCAAGTTTTTAGAAAACGATAAGATCAAAACCGTTACCGAGAGCTACTTGGTGGACGCCGTTTCGTTTACCGATGCCGAGGCCCGCTTGCACCGCAGCATTGGCAGCAGCATCCCCGATTTCAACGTGGCCAGCGTGGGCAAAACCAACTACCGCGAAGTGTACAATTACGACGACACCGAGGTGTGGTTCAAGCTCAAGGTGTCGTATGTGGACGTGGTGGACGAAGGCCCCGCCAGCAAGGAAAAGCGCATCAGCATGTTGGTGCTGGTGGCCGCCCCCAGTGCCAAGCAGGCCATTGAGCGGGTAGAGCAGCAGTTTAGCAGTTGGGTCATCCCTTACGACATCACCGACGTGAATTTCACCAACATTGTGGAGGTGATCCCTTACGTATCGGAAGACGAGGAGAAACTCAAAGAAGGCAAGCTTAAGCCCCTGGCCAAAGCCCCCGTGGTGGACGATACCCTGAACGAAATCGAGGACGAAATTTTGGGAGAAGAAGACCTGGACGAAGACCCCGACGGCCACCCCGGCCAAGACGAAGCCATGCCCAACGGGGCCTAACGCAGGGCGCGAGCTGTCATTGCCAGCCGATCATGAGCCTTTAACCAGGGCGGGCCGCTAAATGCCCGCCCGTTTTTATGTTCTACTCGGCCGAGCTGGGGCTTGTCAAAGGGGCCGTTTTGGCCAGCCTATTAGTGGACTGGGGGGTAACGCCCGCCACCTCCAAGGTTCTTCTTCCCACTAAATCTCCTGAAAATCAGCGCATTGTCATGCCCAACTCAGTTCAAGAACCACCCTACCAATACGCCGATGGGGCAGGCAACCTGTACCTGCTCCAGCCCGATAGCCTAGCCTATCGGCCCGTAACCCAGCTCGAAAGCTCTACGGGCACGTACAGCGGCGGGGAGCCCAAAACCGTGCCCGTGCCCCCGGCCGCCCGCGAGCGGCTGGTCGCCTTGCTGGAGCGGGCATTGGCTACGGCCCAGCCTCCGGCCACGCCCGGGCGCGCCAAGGGCACCGGCTGGGTAGCCAAAGGCACCGGGGCCGATGCGCAGGAGGCAGTGCTGGCCATGAACAAACCGCTCAAAGCCGAGATTGAGGCGTATTTACAGGAATTGCTCCGCTAATTTTAAACTAGACCTAATTTTCGTTCGAAATCCGCCCTTTTTTTGGCCCCACCCTAACCAGCAGCACTGGCTCGCCCCAAAAGCTCATTCGCTTTTGGTCGTCCGTCGGGGAGGGGACGCAATTCTGGGTCTAGAAAGGGTAATTTGGAAGGATTTTAATCTAATACGCAAGAGGTCTACTATCGGCTGGCTTACTTAGTGGCCTCGATCCGGTAGATTTTGGCCCCCCAGGGCGGTAGTTCGATAGCCAGACCAGACTCCGGGGCGTGGGTTTTGGCCGCTTCCGAGGCCAAAATGGTCAGCGGGGCCTCGGGCTGGGCGGCCAGCAGTTCGGTAAACCGGTATTTTTTGTACGAGGGCAGGCCAGCTGCGTCAAACGCCTCCACCGGGATTTTGAGCCGCAGGGCCTGGGCGGTTTCCCCAAAATTGACCACAATCAACAGTTTTTCTTTGGCCGTAAACCGCAAGTAGGCGTAGGCATGGCGGGTGTGGTAACCTTGGCTGTTAGCGGCCACGTTAGCCTGGTGCAGTTCATAAAGCCCGCCCTTGCGGATGGCTTCGGACTTGCGGCACAAATTGAGTAACCGGCCGTACCAGTCGCGCAGTTCGCGCTGGGCGGGGCTTAGCCCACCGCCGTCGAAGCGGCCACCGTTGAGCCACTTTTGGTGCTCCGGCACCCCCCAGTAGTCGAAAATGGTAGTGCGGCCGTCGTCGCCCGCGAAACCCTCGGCCCCGGCCCCCGGCTCGCCCACTTCTTGCCCAAAGTACACCATAACCGGCCCCGAGTTGAGGGTGGCGGTAACCGTCATAAGCGGGATGCCCTTTTCGGCCCGGCCCGCAAAATAGGGGCTGGCCAGCCGCTGCTCGTCGTGGTTCTCCAAAAACCGCAACATGCGGCTGTTGATGCCCTGCAAGTGCCGCCAGTTGGGCGCGATGTCGCCCGCCCCGGCCCGGCCCTGGATCACCGCCTTGAGCGTATCGTACAACCCCACTTTGTCGTACAAATAATCAAAGTGCCCGGTTTCCAGGTAGTTGCGATATTCGTTGGGGTTATAAATTTCGGCAATGAACACCAAGTTGGGGTATTCTTGTTTGAGGCGGATAATGGCCCAGGCCCAAAATTCCACTGGTACCATCTCGGCCATGTCGCAGCGGAAACCGTCCACCCCTTGGGCGGCCCAATAACGCAGGATGTCGAACATCTTGTGCCAAGTATCGGGCAAGGGATTGGTAAAGTGTTTGGTCCGGTTATTTTGATAATCGACCCCGTAGTTCAATTTCACCGTCTCAAACCACTCGTTTACGCCGGGCGCAGGGGTAAATTGGTCGTTGCCGGTGGCTTTGGCCGGGGTTTCGGCAAAGTGGCCGTCTTTACTGGGCACTTGCACGCCGGGCGGCAGTTGGTACTCCCGGGGCACTTGGAAACTCGTGCCCGGCAAATAGTAGAAATTATTGCGCGGGCTAAAGGCCACCGTAGGATCGTCTTGCTGGCCCAAGTCCACCACCCCGGCGGGCTTGGCATCGGAGCGGTAGGCCCTGGCCACGTGGTTGGGCACAAAGTCGATGATGACCTTAAGCCCCTGGGCATGGGTGCGGCGCACCAGGGCGGCAAACTCCTCGCGGCGGTTGGGCACGTCCACGGCCAGGTCGGGGGCCACGTCATAATAGTCTTTGATGGCATAGGGCGACCCGGCCCGGCCTTTTACCACATCAGCGTCGTCGGGGGCAATGCCGTAGGCGGCGTGGTCGGTCATGGTGGCGTGCTCGATCACGCCTGTGTACCACACGTGCGTAACGCCCAGTTTCTTCAATTCCCCCAAAGCCAACTCATTGATATCGTTTAACTTACCCACGCCATTTTCGGCAGCCGTACCATAAAAACGGTTGGTGGCGTTCAGGTTACCGAACAGCCGGGGCAACAATTGGTACACTACTATTTTATGGTCGGTTACTTTCTCGTCTAGCAGGTTCGGATTAGTCATAGGGCGTTTGGGGGTTTGGGCCAAAGTGGCCAGTGAGGTGAGCCAGCCCAGGGCATAGGTCAAGTGATAGTGCTTCATTTTCGTTAGTCAAGTGCGTAAAAATAAAGTACCGCCCTTATACCTAAACTTCTTACCCGCTTTATTTTGTGCTGGAAGAAGCCGGGGCCAACGCCGCGATCAGCCCCGGCTGCCGTTTAGGCCAAATGCAGTGGAGATTAAACTCGTTCATGGCATTTTGCAAGCGCGTGGCCTCCAAATAGTTAGGCGGCAGGCCATTGATGAAATAGGCCAGGGCCACCCGGTCGCCGTTGGGCAGGTTAGCGTACAGGCTCTCGGTGAGCACAAAGGCCGTGGAGCCGCCCTTCATGCCCAGGTGCGTGTACACGCCCCGGTTTTTGGGCGCGGCCACAAAAATCCACTCCATCACCGGGTCCAGGTGGCGGTGGACTTCGGCCGGGAAATAAGTACGGCTCCCGATTTTCTGCATCAAGGCCGCATATTCGCCCGTGGTGGAGGCGGGCAGCCGATCCGACCAAACTTTTTGCAGGGCCAGGTCCGGGAAAACGAAGGTCTTTTTAAAACTACCGTCCGCATCAGCGGCCAGTTTTTGGTGGATGGCCAAGCATTGCTGCACGTAATCGGCCGGGGGCAGGGCCTGGCAACGGGCCAGGAACTGATCGGCCGGGATTTTCTCGGTGTTCGACACCACCAGCAAGGCCGAAACGAGCGGGTACAACGGGTCGTGCCGGGGCAAGTTCAGGACCGTCAGGTTGGCATTGATGTTGGCCAGGCCCAACTTGGCCATCAAGTACTCAGTGTTCGCGTTCGAGCTATGGCGGATCATCCCCTTGGCCACTTCTTCCAGGGGTACTTTTCCGTCTTTCACCAGGCCGTCGGCGGTGGCTTGCTTTAGCCAGTTGGGGTGGGCCCCGCCGTCGGTGAGGGGCAAGTAGAAGCGTTCCAGTTCGGCCAAGTCGACTGGTTGCTGGGGGTTGACTAGGCCCTTAGCCGCCTGCTGGGCATACTCGATGGCCACAATGGTTTTTACCGTGCTGGCCAGGGGCATTTTCTGGTCAGGGCGAAGGCTCAGCAGCACCGTGTCGTTGCGGATGAGCACCAGCGAGGTTTTGTCCGGGTTGTTTTTGATAAACTCGATCAATACGTCGGCATTGCCCCGCAGGTAACGAAACCCCAGCAAGGCCGCCAAGCCCAGCAAACCTAGTAGCACGGCCAGGCCCCAAAGCACGATTTTAAGCATATAAAAAGAAGTTGATGGGTGGCTTGCCCCTAACGCGGGCAACTAACTGCCGTAACGTAAAGCCGGGAGAAAAAGTTGGGGGCGGGGCTGAGGCGGCCCGGTGGGGCATTTTTTCCCAATCCGGGAGCAGCTTCCATTTGATCGCCCGGTAATCATCTGATAGCAAAATCAAATTGAGATTTCGCATTCCCAATACATAAATAATTGGTAATCAATCAGAAAAATCATTTAATCATGCAATCATTTTAGCAAGATTTCCAACCTGCAAAAACCTGGTTACTTCTTCCTAAAAAACAGCCCCGTGCCAATGGCTAACAACAGGCCCACAAACGAGGTTTTTTTAAAATCGGCCCAGGCGGCTTGGTCGGCGGTCATTTGGTCGGTGGCGCGCAGGCTGTCGTCGTAAAACTTTTGCCCGTAGGCGGGGTCGGCCAAAATCGCGGCTTGTTCGGTGGTTAGCTTTTGCCGGATGGCCGCCTGGTGGGTGAGCAGCATGGCCGGGCTTACCCAACCCAGCCAGGCCCAGAACAATAGCCCATAACTTACCGAAGCCGCCAAATTAAAGATCAAGCTGAAACTGAGGGCCTCCCCACCGCGTAGTTTGCCTTGGTTGTGCTGCTCGCGGAACTGTCGTAAGGCCACGCCCAGGCCCATCACATACACGGGCACAAACAACAACATGCCCCGGCCCAGCGGGTTATTGCCAAACGAATGAATGAGCAGGTTGAAAGCCAAAATGGCCGCCCCGGTGAGCAGGCCAGTCAACAACGAAATTTTGACCAGGGGAGAGTTCATGCCCCAAAATTAAGCGAAGGGCCGTTAGCAAAATGACCTCGCCCGTGTGGCCCAAGTGGCCCGCCACCGACTAACAAATGCGGCCTAAAGGTTACATTTGCCCGCAAACTCAACCCTATCATGCAAAAAGTCGTCACCTTTGGCGAAAGTTTACTGCGGCTGTCGCCCCCTGGCCACCAACGGTTTGTGCAGGCCCGCTCGCTCGACGTGGTGTATGGCGGGGGCGAGGCCAACGTGGCGGTGGCCGTGGCCCAACTGGGGGCTGGCTATCAGTTGCAAGCGGCCCACGTTACGCGCGTGCCCGCCCACGAACTGGGCCAAGCCGTGGCCATGCAACTGCGGGCCAGCGGGGTGAGCACCGAGCACCTGGTGTTTGGCGGCGAAAAATTGGGGCTTTACTATTTGGAAAACGGGGTGGACAACCGGGCCAGCAAGGTCATTTACGACCGTACCCATTCCGCTTTTGCCCAGTGGCAGCCCGGTTTGGTCAACTGGGAGCAGGTGCTGGCCGGAGCCGCCTGGTTCCACTGGAGCGGGCTTACCCCGGCGGTTTCGGAGGCGGCGGCCCAGGCTTGCGCCGAGGCCATTGCGGTGGCCAACCGGCTGGGCGTGCCCGTTTCGTGCGACTTGAACTACCGCGCCGCCCTTTGGAAATACGGCAAACGGCCCATTGAGGTCATGCCCGCCCTGGTGCAAGGTTGCGACCTGCTGCTGGCCGGCGAAGACGTGGCCGAGCTCATGCTGGGCCTCCGCAGCGAGCCGCCGCCAAAAGCCCACTCGCCCGCCGAGCAAGTGGCCGCCTTCTGCCACACCCTCACCCAGGCGTACCCGCGCTGCACGCGCGTGGCGGTTACCCTCCGGCGGTCGCACAACGCCTCGCAAAACGAGGTGAGCGCCATGTTGTACGCCCAGGGGCAACTCTATTCGTCGGCGGTGCATAACCTCACCCACATCGAGGACCGCATCGGGGCGGGGGATGCCTTTATGGGGGCCTTGCTGTGCGGGCTACTCGCCTGGCCCGGCCAACCGCAAAAAGCGGTGGACTTTGCGGCCGCAGCCTACGCCTACAAACATACCGTGCCCGGCGATGCCTTGTTGGCTTCGGCCCAAGACATTGAACGGCTGGCCCAGGGGCAGGATGCAGGCCGGGTGGCGCGATAACCGGCTAGCCTTTATGTTATTAGATAAACCTCTTGCTATCAGTTCATTAATAAATTAGCTGTCAATTTCATTTCTCACTAAACCACCCAAAAATGGAAACGATTAAAGTAGGTTCGGCGGGCAAAGACGTAACCCGCGTGCAGCAGTACCTGATTACCCTCGGCTACCAACTGGTGTTGGACCAAAAGTTTGGCCCGGAGGACGAAAAAGCCGTGCGCGATTTCCAATCGTCTTACTTTTTGCCCGTAACCGGGATGGTGGACGACTACCTGTTCAGGGTATTGCGCACCTTGGCCCGCGACACCGAGGATGGGGATTTTGTGCCCAAAGTGCCCACTAACGCCGTGGCCACCTTGCCGCCCGTGCCCTTAACCCCTAACCTGGCCGTGCGCGAATTGCAAAAAATCGGGACGACTAACCGCACCACCGCCCCGGCCGTGACCCAAACCGCTACCAATGTGGCCGCCAAAGGCTACACCAGCCTGGCCGCCGGCAAGCCCGATTTCGATGCCCTGGTGAAGGCAAACCTCCCGGCCGCCCAAAAGAGCCAACTGATCGCCGCGTTAAAGAAGAAAGTGATTTGGGACGTGTACGGCAAAGCCTACAAAACCGACATTGATGCCCTGCCCAACCTGCTGCGCACCCAGCACCCGTGGCTGCTGCCCGAGGGCATGGAAGCCCACATGCAACTTACCTTAGACAGCGAGAACGTGTTCAACGACGGGTTTTACCGGCGCAATGTGTATTATAACTACGCCGTGGAACGCCAACCCAACTCCGACACGGCCCGGCTGGTGATCAAGGCGGTGAAAAACAACATGTCCAACCTGGTGTACAACTCGTCGCTCAAATACACGGTGCTGCCTAATAACCAGATCGATGTCGATATTTTCCTGTCGCGCAATGTGGGCTACACCTGGCAGGAAAGCCGGGCCGACTACCTGCAGTCGTTGTTCACGGCCGACCGGGACACCATTACCCCCACGCCTGTGGGTAGCTTCTCGGCCTTACGCGACCCCAACCACGGCTATAACCCCGCCGATGTGGTGAAAAAAGTGGTGGCTCGCGACTTCTCGGTCAAAAACGCCATTAAAACCGCGGTGCGTTACTTCATCCTGGACTACAACAAGGCCCTCAAAGTGGTGTAATTCCCAAGGTCTCTTCTGGCTTTACGCGCGGGCTACGCCGGGGAACCTCCCCCCCAACTGGCTGGCCCATGCGGCTGTTTTAACCTTTTTTTGCACTTGTCAACCTAAAACCTGAATTTTGGACGTTAAACCTAAGCAGGCTTAACGCCGAGCAACTAATTGTTACTCCCCCATGTCTGAACTTCTTGCGTTGGTTTTTACCGAAAAGTACCTGGCGGCCGGGTTACGCCAACAAAATGAGCTGGCCTGGCTCAAACCTGGGCAACTCCGGCTGGTTCCGCTCTATTTCAAAATTGAACAAACCCCCAACGGTAGCCAGGTTTTGAACATCGACGAGGCTAGCTACGAGCAAGCTGCCGAGGACCCCAATTACGTGGGGCACATTTTTGATGCCATGAGCGTGGGCAAACTCATCAATTTAGATGGCTCACATTACGGGGTTGAGGATATTTTGGTAGATGTGTTGCAAGAAGTAAAGGCCCAATACCGGCAAACCCTGGCTTTGGAAAATACCAACGGGCGCATCCCCATAGCCCTTTGCCTACCCGACGATGCCACCGACAAAGCCAAAGAACAACTGGTGGCTTTTTTAGAAAGTGGTGGTTTCGATGTTGTGCAGGCCCAAGGCGCCGCCGCCGCCCTGCTGGCCAACCAGCCGGGCGCTACGGCTTTGGTAGATGCCATTGGCGGGACTTATTTACAGGTCGCGGTCAATTTTGGGCAAACGTTGGATACCGACAAGTTACTTGATTTCAATTACCTGGCCACCAAGGTGGCCTTGGCCAAACTAGTGGTGGATAAAGCCCTCCGCAACTCGTTTAGCAGCCTGCTCCGCGACGAATTTGCCGCCAAAAACGAGTATCGTAACCACTTGAACCAGGCCGACGGTTGGCTGGCTACCTTGCAAAAAGAGGGATTGCTCAATATTTACGTCAAATTTTCGGACGGGGAAACCGGGAACGCCGTGGTCCGGTCCGACGAGTACAACAGCCTGTTGTTCGATGCCACCAGCGTGCTGGCCCGCGTGCGCGACAACCTGGCCCAGGTGGCCCCTAACCAACCGCCCAGCAAGGTGTTGGTTACCGGCCAAAAGTTGGCCAACGAAGTGCTGGTGGGCCTACTGGGCCAGCAGTTCGGCCGGGACCGGGTGGTGGCCATCACCAACGAAGAAGCCGCCGTGCGCCAACTGATGCTCAATTTGCTGGCCCAAGCCCAACCAGCTTGGCAGAACCGCCAGTTGCTGAGGGTAAGCCCGCCTCCCGCCCCCGTGGCCGAGCCGGTGCTAACACCGCCCCCCGCCGAGCCGGTGCAATTTTTTGCCCCGCCCGTGGCCGAGCCGATCGAAGTATCGGCCCCGCCAATGATGGAACCTGCTGAAATATTGGCCCCGCCAGTGGCAGAAGCCGTGGCTCAGGTGGAACCAGTGCCCCCAATGGAGGAACCAACCTTTGCGGAACCGCCCCCCCCGGCACCTGACCTGTTTGCCCACCTGGTAGAAAACCTACCGCCCGTAACCGAGCCTCCACTGCCGCCGCCACCCCAAGTGGGCCAAACCGTAAAAGTGGAGCCTCCCCCGGCCCACCCACCCACTTACCAAGATACGGCCACCGTCCGGCAGTTACTGGGGACCGAGCCTGCCACCTACCTGCAAGAGGTGAGCTTACCCGAGTACCCCAAAGCCATCCGAAAAATCTTGAAAGAAGAATTAGCGAAGGACGGGGCGGTCAATGAGTCGTTCAGCCAGGAGATCAAACGCATCTCATACATCAGCCACCCTAACATCGCTAAAATTTACAAAGGCGTGCCTGATGCCCCTTTGCCCTATTATCTGGCAGAATATGTAGAAGGCAAAAAACTCAAGACGTTGTTGCCGCTGGCTACCGAGGCTGAGGCTAAAAAATGGATCGTGCCCATCCTCCAAGCCTTAGACTACCTGCACCAGCGGGAGTTTTGGTACAAAACCCTCAAGCCAGAAAACATCGTAGTCCGGCCAGATGGCCAAAGCCCAACCCTAGTAGCCTCTGGCCTTGAATATGTGCGCAGTAACGACAACAAAACGGGCATCCAGAACAAAGTCCGGGTCAATTTAAAAGAAACGGGCAGCCTGTTGCTCGAGATGCTCACGGGCAAAACCGCGCCCCAAGCCATTGGGCAGGTGAAAGACAAGCGTTGGGCCGAGGTGATCAAGAAAACCTCCGACGGCAGCTCGGCTAGCCCCTACAAAACCGCGGGCGAAATGCTGGCCGACATCGAGAAACGGTTTGCGGCAGGTACCGCTAAGCCTACTCCGGCCCCCGCCGCGTTCCCCTTGGGCAAAGTACTGGCCGCCGCTTTGGCGGTAGTGCTGGTGGTGGGCCTGGCCCTGGCCGCCTACCTATTCCGCGACCGGCTGATGTCGCTCGTCAAATCCGACGGCCCGACCGTGGATCGAGTTAAAAAAGATGAAAAACCCGCCCAAGAAAAAAAGGAAACCCCCTCCCAGGACAATACGCCCGCTGAAACCGACGTTGATTTTGGCAGATTGGCCAACAACCGGTACGTGGGCAAATACACCAACCCGGAAGGCCAAGAAGTGGAAATCACCGTTGATGTTCAGCAGGTAAATATATCCACTAACGAGTTCGTTTATAATTTAGTAGTGCACAACAAAGGAGCCGGAGGGCTACCTACTCGCAAATTTAGGCAAGGTGGCAAATTAGACTTAGCAGCCAACACCCTAATCCTTGCCGACGAAAACTTACGCGAGTTTTCAGTAACCGCACAATCCGACAACCGTTTTGTCCTCAAATCCAAGCAAATACCAACCTTGGAGCTACAATAAAGCGGTTTTTTGTAAAAAAATCTTAACGCATACAAGATTTCTCAGTTTTCATCGTTAATCAACCGAAACTCTCAGTTTCCATTACCCTTTCTAAATTTTCACCATTTCCTAATTTAATCACCTTCTTTATGAACACCATCCGTGTTAGTCTCTCCGTAGCAGTTATGTCGGCGATGTTCGCTTTTTCTGCTTGCGATATGAATAGCGGCGAAGGATACGAGAAGCTACAGCAAGAAAATACCGACCTGAAGGCCAAAATCCAAAAAGATAGTGCCTACTTGGTCCAAATGAATTCCGACATGCAGGAACTGTATGCTAACCTGGACTCGATGCGGGCCCGCGAGGAGCGCATCCGCCAGGCGGCCAGCCAAATGCAAGGCGGCAAGTTTAGTGGCGAAGGCGGTTTGAACATTGACAATGCGTTCAAAGAAATGGAACGCTTCAATGCCGAGAACCAACAAAAAATCGCCAACCTGCAAGCCAAGTTAAAGGCTTCTGGCAACAAAAATGCCGCTTTGACCCAAATGGTCGACGAACTTAAGAAACAAATCGAGGATAAAGAGCGCCAAATCGTTGACCTGCAGTCCACCATTGCCGCCCTGCAAGGCGAGCTGGACCAAGTGAAACAAAACCTGGCCACCACCACCGCCGAGAAGGAAGTGGAAACCACCAAGCGCGTGGAAACCGAAAACACTTTGAACTCGGTGTTCTACGCCATCGGTAAGCGTAAGGAATTGGAAGGTCGCGGGATCATCAGTAGCAAAGGCTTGTTTAAAAAGAACAAAGACCTTAATGGATCTGACGAGAGTCAATTCACCAAAGGCGACCTGCGCAACATGACCGAAATCGAGATTGGCGACTATAAGGCCAAGCGGGTGGAACTGGTTGAGCCCCGCGACGCTAGCAGCTACGAACTGGTGGAAAACGGCAGCACCACTGTGCTGAAGATCAAAAATCCCGCTTCGTTCTGGCGTAACCGCTACTTGGCCATCGTGGTTAAGTAATCGATAAGCACCTGTAGTAACTTAGCCCGGCGGTAAAATCCGTCGGGTTTTTTTATTTACCGGGCATTATGGCGTAATCTCGGGCACTTCCCCGTCTATCACCAACTTCCCTTCGGTGGCGGCCTGGATTTGGGCCACGCTTACCCCGGGTGCCCGCTCGCGCAGGCGAAAACCGCCTTGGGGCAACACATCCAACACGGCCATATCAGTTACAATTTTTTTGACGCAGCGCAGGCCGGTAATGGGCAAAGTGCAAGTTTTCAATAGCTTAGACTGGCCGTCTTTGCTACAATGCTGCATGGCCACGATGATGTTGCGGGCCGAGGCCACCAGGTCCATCGCCCCGCCCATGCCTTTCACCATTTTACCGGGCACTTTCCAGTTGGCGATGTCACCGTTTTCCGATACTTCCATTGCCCCCAGAATGGTGAGGTCCACGTGACCGCCCCGGATCATGGCAAAGCTATCGGCCGAACTGAACAGGCTGGAGCCGGGCAGCATGGTAACGGTTTGCTTGCCCGCGTTGATCAAGTCCGGGTCCACTTCGGCCTCGGCGGGAAAGGGGCCGATGCCCAGCAGCCCATTCTCCGACTGGAGCACCACCTCGATGCCCGGCGGGATAAAATTGGCCACCAGGGTGGGGATGCCAATGCCTAAGTTCACATAATAGCCGCTACGAAGCTCCTGGGCGATGCGCCGGGCGATGCCGTTTTTGTCTAACATATAAAACAAAAAAATTCAAAAGGGGATAACATCGCATTCACAAGCAAGTAACTGCTACCTGCAAATTCGGGATGAGTTCAAGAAACTAAGCTTAGGCGCATCATATTGACTCAGGCACACCTAGCGTTGCTCTTTGTTTGTAAGTGGCAATTTACAGTAGAAATGGCTAGTAAGAAACCATACAAGTGAGTGAATGGCCTTATTTTGAAAACCCCTGCTAATGATGAAGGATCAAGTGCCAGTCGCTGGCTTCATTTACCTAAATTTCTACCACAAGAAAAGGCGAAACGGGAGGGCGATGAAGATAACAAGTTAAAAAGGTATAACAAAAAACCCGCTAGCCGATGCCAGCGGGTTATCTGGATTTACTTCAAAACCAATTACTCTTCCATTGTTACTTCCAGGGCCAGGCCGCGCAGTTCGTGAATCAACACGTTGAACGACTCGGGGATATTGGGCTTGGGCATATTCTCGCCTTTCACGATGCACTCGTAGGCTTTGGCCCGGCCCACCACGTCGTCCGACTTGACGGTCAGGATTTCCTGGAGGATGTTGGACGCGCCAAAGGCTTCCAAGGCCCACACTTCCATTTCGCCGAAACGCTGGCCCCCGAACTGGGCTTTACCGCCCAACGGCTGCTGGGTGATGAGCGAGTAAGGCCCAATGGAGCGGGCGTGCATCTTATCGTCCACCAAGTGGCCGAGTTTGAGCATGTAGATAATGCCTACGGTAACCCGCTGCTCGAACTTCTCGCCCGTGAGGCCGTCGTAAAGTTCGGTGCGGCCCCAGGCAGGCAGGTGAGCATCGGCCAGTTCCTTGGCTACTTCATCCTCCGTGGCCCCGTCGAAGATGGGGGTGGCGTACTTGCGGCGCAATTTTTCCCCGGCCCAGCCTAGTACGGTTTCGTAAATCTGGCCCAGGTTCATCCGCGAGGGCACGCCCAGCGGGTTCAACACGATGTCCACCGGGTTACCGTCGGCCAAGAAGGGCATATCTTCCTCGCGCACAATCCTGGCTACTACCCCTTTGTTACCGTGGCGGCCCGCCATTTTATCGCCCACTTTGAGCTTGCGCTTTTTGGCGATGTAAACTTTGGCCATTTGTACGATGCCAGTGGGCAGCTCGTCGCCTACTTCCAAAGTAAAGCGCTCGCGCTTGAAGCGGCCAGTCAACTCGTTGCGCTTGATGTTGTAGTTTTTCACCATCTGGGCCACCAGCGTGTTAATCCGCTCGTCGTCGGTCCAGTTGTCCAGGTTAATATCGGCAATGAGGTTGGCCTCTTCGGGCACGTTATAGTTGCTCTCGTCGCGGTAAGCGTTTTTCTCGGGGAACAGGTTGGTCTCGATCACCTTGCTGGTAAACTTAACCCCTTTGCTCACCACTTCGTCGCCGAATTTATGGCTAACCCCTTTGCTGGTTTTGCTGTCCAGCAGGTTGCTCATCCGGTTGATCATCTCAGCGCGGAGGCGCAGCAGGGCCTTGCCATAGCGGGTCTTCAGTTGCTCTACCTCACGTTTCATGCGCATCCGCACTTCTTTGTCCTTTTTGGGGCGCGAGAAGAGCTTGGTATCGATCACTACGCCGCGCAACGAGGGGGGTGCCTTCATGGAAGCGTCTTTCACATCGCCCGCTTTGTCGCCGAAGATGGCCCGGAGGAGTTTTTCTTCCGGCGTGGGGTCGGTTTCGCCTTTCGGGGTGATTTTACCGATCAAGATATCGCCTTCTTTCACCTCGGCCCCCACCCGGATAATCCCGTTCTCATCGAGGTTCTTCACGGCTTCTTCGCTCACGTTAGGGATCTCGGAGGTGAGTTCCTCTTCGCCCCGCTTGGTGTCGCGCACCTCGAGTTCAAATTCCTCGATGTGAATGGAAGTAAAGATGTCGTCACGCACCACTTTTTCGGAGATCACGATGGCATCTTCAAAATTGTAACCTTGCCAAGGCATAAAGGCTACTTTGAGGTTACGGCCCAAGGCCAATTCGCCGTTGTTGGTGGCGTAGCCTTCGCACAGAACGTCTCCCTTCACTACCCGCTGGCCTTTGAATACCGTGGGCCGGAGGTTGATACAGGTGTCTTGGTTGGTGCGCCGGAACTTGGTGAGCTTGTAAGTGGTCAGTTCGCCGTCGAAGTTCACCAGTTCCTGGTCTTCGGTGCGGTCGTATTTGATCACGATTTCGGTGGCATCTACCCGGTGTACCTCGCCTTCGCCCTCGGCAATAATGAGGGTGCGCGAGTCGACGGCCAGGCGTCCTTCCAGGCCCGTGCCCACAATGGGGGCTTGCGGGCGCAGGAGCGGCACGGCTTGGCGTTGCATGTTCGAGCCCATGAGTGCCCGGTTAGCATCATCGTGCTCCAAGAACGGGATCAGCGAAGCCGCCACCGATACGATCTGGTTGGTAGCCACGTCGATGTACGACAAGTCGTTGGGTCCCACAATGGGGAAGTCGCCTTCAAAGCGGGCCTTCAGCTTGTCCACGGTAAACTTACCGTCTTTGCCGATAGGCGCACTGGCTTGGGCTATGTTATGGCCGTCCTCTTCTTCGGCGGTGAGGTAAATGATTTCCTCGTCGTTGAGGTTTACCTGTCCGTCTTGGATTTTGCGGTAAGGGGTCTCGATAAAGCCCATCCCGTTTACTTTGGCGTGTACGCAAAGCGACGAAATGAGGCCGATATTAGGGCCTTCCGGGGTCTCGATGGTACACAACCGCCCAAAGTGGGTGTAGTGGACATCGCGCACCTCGAAGCCCGCCCGCTCGCGGCTCAAACCGCCGGGGCCTAGGGCCGACATCCGGCGTTTGTGGGTAACTTCGGCCAAGGGGTTGGTTTGGTCCATGAACTGGCTCAACTGGTTGGTGCCGAAGAACGAGTTGATCACCGACGACAGCGTGCGGGCGTTGATCAAGTCCACAGGCTTGAAGTCCTCGTTGTCACGCACGTTCATCCGCTCCTTGATGGTACGGGCCATCCGGGCCAGGCCCACGCCAAACTGACTATAAAGCTGCTCGCCCACGGTGCGTACCCGGCGGTTGCTGAGGTGGTCAATGTCGTCCACCACGGCCCGCGAGTTGATCAGCGTGATCAAGAATTTGATAATGGCAATGATATCCTCTTTGGTGAGCACCCGCACTTCCATCGAGGTCCCCGCGTTGAGTTTGCGGTTGATCCGGTAGCGGCCCACTTCGCCCAAATCATAACGCTTATCGCTGAAAAACAGGCTTTGGATGATCTCACGGGCAGTTTGCTCGTCAGGGGCCTCGGTGTTGCGGAGTTGCCGATAAATTTGTTCAACGGCTTCCTTCTCCGAGTTGGAGTTGTCTTTTTGCAGGGTGTTGTAAATAATGGCGTAGTCCAATATATTTACATCTGCCCGGTGCAAAATAATCGATTTAGAGCCGGAACTCAAGATCGTCGCAATATCGTCTTCCGCCAGCACGTGGTCGCGCTCCAGCAACACCTCGTTCCGGTCGATGGATACTACCTCGCCCGTGTCCTCGTCCACGAAATCTTCCGTCCAGGTGCGCAACACCCGGGCGGCCAGTTTGCGGCCCACCACGCCGCTAAGCGGATTGGGTTTGGCATCGATTTCTTCTGATAGTTCGAAGATATCGAGGATGTCTTTGTCTGACCCGTAGCCGATGGCCCGCAACAGGGTGGTTACGGGGAATTTCTTCTTCCGGTCAATGTAGGCGTACATGACGTTGTTCACGTCGGTAGCAAACTCGATCCACGAACCTTTGAACGGGATAATGCGGGCCGAGTACAACTTGGTACCGTTGGTGTGCTTGCTTTGGGCAAAGAACACGCCCGGCGAGCGGTGCAACTGCGACACGATCACGCGCTCGGCCCCGTTGATCACGAACGAACCGCGCGAGGTCATGTAAGGGATGTTGCCCAGGAACACCTCTTGCTCGATGGTCTCAAATTCTTCGTTGTCCTCGTCGTTGCACGATAGCCGCAGCTTCGCCTTGAGCGGCACCGTGTACGACAGGCCCCGGTCAATGCACTCGTCCACCGAGTACTTGGGCGGATCCACCATGTAGTCCACGAAGTCCAACACGAAATTCTCCCGCGAGTCGCTGATCGGGAAGTTTTCTTTGAACACCTTGAACAGGCCCTCCCGCTGGCGTTTCTCGGCCGGGGTTTCCAATTGGAAAAAGTCTTGAAAAGACTGCAATTGGACATCCAGGAAGTCTGGGTATTCCAGGTGGTGAGTGGTGGAAGAGAAATTTACCCTTCCGTCAACGAGTTTTGCCAATTTGCTGACAATTTATGTTTGAACGAATGAACTTTCGGTTAACCTTGGGTGCGGCACTATTCCGGCCAAAACTTAACAACGGGCGATGGGTTTACATGCAAGACGTTGACCGTCAAGCCTTCACACATCGGCGGTAAGATTTTTGGGTGGAATAAGCGAACGCTACTGGCATAAGCAAAGCGCAAATCTAGTAATAAAAAAGGGTTTTCGGAAATACTTTTCGCTTTTCATGCTGGGCAACCACTAGGCGGCCAGGGTGAGAACCGCTATCGGGTTCCGCCCCGGTTTGGCCCGTTACTGCTATGGCGCGGTGGGCTGGCACCGGGGGCAAAAGTAAGTGGCCCGGCCGCCAACTTCAGTTTTGGCCACCTCGCCCGCGCAACCGGGGCAAGGCGCAATGGGCGCATCAGTCCAGCCCCGGCTATGCAGCAGAAAATACGGTGGGAAATCACGGTAATAAGCCTCGTGGGCCACGGCCAGTTCCAAAATGTGCAGCATCACTTGGTGCAAGCCCGCAGTTTCGGCCTGGGTAAGGTGGGCCGCCCGCCGCAAAGGGTGTACCCGCGCCTGGAACAACATCTCGTCCGCGATCCAGTTGCCCACGCCCGCCGCCACGGCCTGGTCCAGCAACACGCTTTTGATGGGGGCCATCCGCTTCGCCAGGGCAGCCTTAAAATTATCCAAAGGTAACTTCAGCGCATCGGCCGAGAGGCCCTTAGCGGCCTGGAATTGGGGCACACTGTCCCCCAGTTCGATTCGGCCAAACTTGCGGGGATCCACAAAAGCCAGGTGATAGCCGTTGGCCAGGCCAAAACGTACCCGAGTGAACCGGGGTAGTTCGGCGGTGGGGGCGTAGTGGGCCAGTTCGCCGGTCATGCCAAAGTGGAGCAGCAGCACCCGCCCCGAACTAAGGTGGACAAACAGGTATTTCCCGATCCGGTCGGTGCCCGTAAACCGCTGCCCCACCAGTTGCTGGCGCAGGTAATCGGGGTCAACTTTGACTACCTTCGAGTCGAGCACTTCCACTTCCCGCACGGTTTGGTGCAAGGCAGTGGCTTCAAAGTAACGGCGGTAACTTTCTACTTCGGGCAGTTCAGGCATGGTGGCGATTTTGGCTTATTTCACCAATCAACAAAATCAATTAATTGATTTTCAAATATTTAAAAACCTATTGCCAAAATAATTTGCAGATATAACTACTGCGGTAAGGGAAAAGTTTATTGGGCGGCCGCTTGGCCTAATCGTAAAAAGGGAGGCCCGACCTGCGCGCCTCCCTTCTTACGATTAAATTGAAAAACTGCTAACTAGTGCATTACCGACACTTGGCCACTAAAACTTTTCTGCCCGGCTTGCACCTGCACAATATAGTTGCCCGCAGGCAGTTGCTGCACGTCCATTTGCACTTTGCGCTGGCCGGAGGTAAGCTCCTGGCGCAGCACTTCGCGGCCGGCGAGGTCCACAATCCGCACTGCGCCCGCGCTATTGGCCAGGGCATCGTTCTCGATCACCAAGGTGGCCGAGGTGGGGTTGGGGTACATGCGCAGGTTTTTGGTGTTGAACAGCGGCTCATCGAACCCAGTTACAATGTCGCTGAAGATGGGCAGGGTGCCAAACTCCTTGAACAACAGTGCATTGGCATCAGATGTAGGAGTAGCAAACCAATCGCGCAGCATGGTGGAGTAGATTTGCCGGAAGTCGAACTGCATCCGCAGTTGGTTATTGTTCACCAGGTCCGACAGGTTGGGCGAGCGGCCGATCAGGCCACCTTTGAGGTGCTTACCGAACACGAATTGCACTGCGGCCGAGGCGTGGTCGGTGCCCCGGGTGCCGTTGGCGACCGCGGTACGGCCAAACTCGGAGAAGGTCATGCCTACTACCTTGTCATCCACGCCCAGCATTTTCAGGTCGTTTTGGAAAGCGGCAATACCCTCCGACACGTTGCGCAACAAATTGGCATGGGCGCCGGTGGTGGGGTCGTTGGCATCGGTTTGGGCCGCGTGGGTGTCAAACCCGCCGATGGTAACGTAGTACACCTTGGTTTGCAAGCCACCGTGTATAAGTCGGGCCACAATGCGCAACTGATTAGCCAGGCCATTATTGGTAGGATAAGTGGCTTGGTTACGCCCTTTGCCGGCCGCCGTGCGGATTTGGCCAGCGTAAGCCACGCTAGTTACTTGCTGCTGACGGATAAACTTGATCCGGTCGCCCGCGTAACCAGGCGTGGTGGCCGTATCGGGCACGTTGGGTTTATCGCCCACCAGGCGGGCAAAAGCATCAGGGTCTTGGAACACCACGGCCATCGAGGTGTTATCGCCTAGCAGAGTGGTAGTAGGAATGGCCCCGATCTGGATGGCCAGCGGATCTGGCATTTGGGCGGTGGGGAAAGCCGCCGGGTAGCGCGGGAACCGGTCGTCCAGGTAACGGCCCAGCCAGCCGGTGGTTTCGAACCGGTTAGAGTCGGAGGCGGTGAACCAAATATCGTTAGCCCGGAAGTGAGACAAGTTGGGCTGAGGATACGAAACCCCTTGAATGATCGATAATTGGCCTTCGTTGTACATGCGCTGCATGGCCGTCATGGCGGGGTGTAAGCCAACGGTATTTTGGCCATTGAGGCGCAAAATCCGGTTTTCGGGGATGGCCACGCCCGGTCTAAAGTTGTTGCGTAAGTACACCTCTAGTTGGTCCAAGGGTGGGGTAGTGTTGATCCCATCGTTGCCCCCGCTCAATTGCACCACCACCAAAATCCGGTCGGTGGCCTCGGCTACCTCGGCCAAGGCACGCATAAACGGCGAGGTGGGCGAAAAGGCTTTGGCCCCATACCCATCCAGCATTACGGGCAGAAAAAACGAAGATGTGGCGGCAGTTAGAAAGTCGCGGCGTTTCATGTCTTCTTCTTGATAAAGTTTTTAAAGGTTGAAAACGGCCTTTGGCTAGGCCAAAGGCTAACACATCTGATATTCTGCCAACCGGAGTATGTAAGTGAGCAGGCTATCCAGCTTCATTTTCACGCTCATGCGGCGGGTATTGTTATTTGGGTTGCGGGTAAACTCGTTCCACTCGTTGGTCCACTCGTAGCGGGGCAGGTTGTTGACCATGATAGTGTCGATCAAAAAGTCTTTTTGGGCTTTGGTCAAATCCACGGCCAGCAGTAGATTATCAAAGTGATCCACCAGTTTTTCGGCATCGGTGGGGTCGGCAGCGGCTTGGGCGGCGGCAATGGAGTCGATACCCAGCCGGTTGGAGCCTACCCGGAAGTTGCCGGTTACCATTTGGTCGGAGAAAGAGTTGCGCAAAGCTAGCGTAGTGGAACTGATCCAGATTTCGTAAAACCCGGTATCGTAATAGGGCCGCCAGCCAAACACGGTGGGTTGGTCCATCAGGTCCATTTGCAACTCGCGGCTGCGCTGCCACACGTAGTTGGTGTATTGGAAAAACGGGGCTACGTTGGTTACCTCGGGCGGAGTTTGGTTGAAGGCCCGCAAAGTGCCGATCACCAGCTCCATAGGGGAGCGGATGATGGCCCCGCGCACGGCGGCGTCGTAAAAATGTTGGCTGCGGAACATGGTTTCCAGCACCCCTTTGATATTGAACTGGTTTTGCCGGAACTGATCGGCCAGGGGGCGGATAAACTCCTGCTCAATTTGGGCGGTGATGTCAAAATTGATGAACCAGCGGTATAGCTTGCGGCAAATGAACCGGGCGGCTTCAGGTTGGGCCAAAATCATATCTACCAATTCGGCTAGCTCGGTATCTCCGGCGTTGGCATCGCGCCGGCCTTGGATCACCCGGTTTTGGTACGAAGCAGAAAATTGCTTGTTGCCCGTGTCGTGCTGGGCGGCGTTAAACGTAACATTGATGGCCCCACTGGTTTCGTTGCGGTAACCGCTCACGCGCCAGCCGGTGAGCACTCGGGCGGCCGCCTGCACGTCGTCTTCGGTATAGTTGCCCCGGCCGATGGTGAAAAGTTCCTGCAATTCCCGCGCATAGTTTTGGTTGGGCCGCCCGGCCACGTTACCGTTACCGTTGAGGTAAATGAGCATGGCCGCATCCTTGGTGATGTCGATCACGAATTGGCGGAAGTTGCCCAAGGCATGGCGGCGCATCACCTGGTTTTGCAGGTACATAAACCGGGCATCGTTGACCACTTGGAAGGTGGAAACGAAATGGTTTTGCCAGAACAACACCATCTTTTCCCGTACATTTGGAGCTTCGTTTGAGGCCATCAGCCCAGTCCACCAACCTTTTAGCGAGTTGGTGCGAGGTCCTTCGTCCATTTGGCTAAACGGATTTCCGTGCCATTCGCCACCCCCGTTAGGATGGGGCGGGTGGGCTGGCACGGGCAAATCGGCCAGGAGCAGGGCTACGGCGTTGGCGGCACTCATGCCGGTAAACTGCCTAATTTGGGCCGCGTTAGGCCCAAAGGTGGCGCGCCTGAGCAAATGAGCGGCCTGCGTGGCATCAAGCGGCCGGGTAACGGGGGCTAGTAGCGACATAGCTTCGTCAAATCGGGTAAAACTGTAAAATAACTCGGTAGGTTGGGTTGATTGCCTAAAATGGGTTTGCTTAAATAAACGTCAAATTTTAACGAAAATTTGGGGATTGCCAAGCGGGAAAGCGACTTTTTTATCGGCAAACAACTTTGTTGAACTTTGACGATTTAATTGTGGATAATTGGTTGAAAAAATTAAACAAGCTCGGCTAGTTCCGTGGCGAGGTTGGCGCGAGCCTGGGCTTCGGCGGCAGCCCCCAAATGGTGGTAAATGCGAGGCCGGTCCAGAAATGCCTTGAGCACCCGGCGGCGACCGGGCTGGTACAGTAAGTCGGGCACGAGCCGGTATTCTTGCCTAATTTGCTGGGCGTAAAGCTGATACTGATCGATAGGGGCGGCCAAAATCGCCAAATCAAAATCAAGTAAGTATTCAGTGTCAGGATCGCCGTGGGCCTGGTGGGTTTTAGTGGCCAAAATCAGCTGCTCCACTTTATCAATATCGGGTTGGGCAATATCTAAGAGCTGGAGTTGGCGGCGGGCCAAGGCCGCACTTTGGGCTTCGTTATCGGCGCGCAGGGGGTTGTACACCGCATCGTGAAACCAGATGGCCAAAGCTACCAGGGCGGGCTGCCGCAACTGCGGCCCATATTGCTGGGCCAGGGCAAACATAGCCCGCAGGTGGGCCAAGTTGTGGTAGTGGCGGCCATCGGCTTGGTAACGGGCTAACAGATCGGCCAGCACCCGTTGCTTGGCAGGCAATGGGGCAGGTAAAGTAGCCACTAGGGTATGCCAACGGTTTTCCAGTTCGGTCATGGGCCAGCGGGTGTGCGATTTAGATGCCCTAACCAAGCCAAGGTTTAATTGGACAGGGGCAAATCGATGGTAAAAGTAGTACCTTTCCCTTTTTGGCTCTCCACGGTAAGCTGGCCTTGGTTGGCTTCCACAAATTCCTTGCAAAGGATCAGGCCCAGGCCCGAGCCTTTTTCGTTGGCCGTGCCACGGGTGCTGTAGTGTTGCTCGATGTTGAAAAGTTTGCCTATTTCGTCGGCGGTCATACCAAGGCCGGTGTCGCAAATGGTAATCTTGGTCCGCGCCCCCACGGTAGCCCCCACCCGCACGCTACCGCCCGCCGGGGTAAACTTGATGGCATTGTTTACTAAATTTCTCAGCAAGAGCCGCACATGATCCGGGTCCACCCAAGCCTTGACCTCAATGGGCACCTGATTGATCAAATCGATGTTCTTATCGGCGGCAGGGCGGGCGTATAGTTGGAGCACTTCGTCCACTTTTTGCCCTAGTTCTACGCTAAGTGGTTGAGGTTCAATACCCTGCATTTGCGAGTGGGCCCAGCGCAACAAATTATCCAGCCCCTGGTTGAGGCCCTCCACGTCTTGTTTCAGCAGGTTGGCCAGGTGGGTAAAATCAGTTTGGGAAATGTACTGGCTATCAAACAGTTCCAAACTGTTTTTGAGGCCGTTGAACGGCGCACGCAGGTCGTGGGCCACAATGGAAAACAACTTGTCCTTGGTGGCATTGAGCCGCTGAAGTTCAGCCTGCCGGGCGGCCAACTCGCGGTTTTTACGCCGGTTTTGGTAGTACGCCCAGACCAGGACGGCCACCACGCTAAGCACCAAAGCCAGCGAAACCATTAACAAGTTGCGTTGCTGCTGCTTGTTTCTCAATTCGGCTTGCTGAAGGTTGAACTGCTGCTTTTGAAAAATCAACTGGCTCTGTTGCATCTCGGCTTCAGCCTTAGAGGTCTGTTTGAGGCTGTCATATTCCTTTTCCGTGCGCTCGGTAACGGCCAGCAATAACTGGTTAGAGTCGTTGAGCTGGTACTTCTCGATCAGCAATTGCCTTTGGCGCAACTCGGCCCGGCTCCTCAACAATTGCATCATCTGGCGGTTTTTCACACTATCCTCCTCCCGCTGCTTGCGTTCGCTCTGAATCTCAAAATCGCTTTGCAAATTGCTGATCGCTTTCTGGCGCTCCACATTGTCCAGGCTATCTTGGGCGGTGCGGGCCACTTTGTAGTAACTTAGGGCCTGGCCGTAGTCTTCCAACTGAAAATAAATATCCGACACCAGGGCGGCGGCCAGTTTTATTTCCTCCATGCTCTGAATCTCCTCGGCCGTGGCCAGGGCCTGGCGGGCCAGTTGGGCGGCCTCGTCGGGGCGGTGTTGCTTAAGCCGCAAATTGGCCATTTCAATTTGCACCTGGGCCTGGGTTTTCCGGTCTTTGACCTCGGTGGCCACGGAAAAACCATATTTTAGGTCGGCCTCCGCCTGGTCTAGTTGGTTGAATGCGACCCTAATGGCCCCTTTACTTTTGTAAACTCGGCCTAAAAATGACTTCTCCCCTATTTCCCGATAAATGTGCTCAGCTTGTTCAAAAAAATGCATGGCCGAGTCGTACTTGGCCAGTAGGTAATAGAACCGGGCCAGGTTTTGCAACGCAATGGCCGTGCCCCTGCGGTTCCGGTTTCGCTCATGGCCGCGAATGGCCTTTTGGAAGCTCTCCCGCGCTTGGTCGTAGTGCTTTAGGTTTTGATGGATGATGCCCACGTTTGTGTGGATCGTATTGACAAAAGTAAACTCTTTGGCTTTTTCATAAACCTTTTGGGCCTCGTGAAAATAGACCAGGGCCCGCGTGTACTTGCCTTGATTGGTAAACACCACGCCAATGTTATTGAGGCTGCGACCTTGGTTAACCCCGTCGCGAAACTTTTGGGCCAATTCAAGCGCGGCGAAATGATGCATGATGGCCTTGTTATAGTCGGCTTGCTGGTTGCGCACCACTCCCAAGGCGTTGTGGAAAGTGTGCAACCGCCGATCATCGCGGCCGGGTCGGGCATTTTTGAGGCCCCATTGGGCATAGCGCACGGCACTATCAGGTTGGCTAAACACAAAGGCGTTGCACAGTTCCTGGGCCAGCCGGATTTTCGCGGTATCGCTTTTGGCCTGCTGCCAGGCCTGGCCTAAGCTATCGGTGCGAACGGCGGATTGCGCCCACGCGCCCGCCGCCAGCCCACCTAGCCATAACTGCCACCAGCATAACAACACGAAACGCATGAGCCCGCCAAATCGATTTACCTTATAAGAAAAGTTAACGCAAAAATCGTCCGTAAATTGACTCTACGGCCCCTAGCGAGGCCAGTATCAGAGTTGGCAATACGTTGCCGACAAGCGACCAAGGCCATTTTTTGTGCCAAAATCTGATCTTTTTCCATATATCTTACCTGATCTAGTTGGCTCAAAACCGGACTTAAAGGACGCATAGTCAGGTCAATAGTTTAGCAAAGTTAAACAGGCACAGGGTTTGCAATTTCAGCCTTGGTAGCCTGATAGACCAGGCTCATTTTTCCTATTATGGTAACGCTTACTATCAGGCTGACCTTACTTTGTTTGCTTATCGGATGGCACCTGCCCCTGGCGGCCCAGGCCCAAACCCCCATCCAAGTTACCGATGCCTTGCTCGGCAAAAACATTTTGGCCAAGGTGGAAGCCTTGCCCGACCCCACCGGCCGCTACACCGCCGCCCAGGTGGCCCAGGCCCCGCTGGCCGGGCAGTTTAAGCCGTGCCCTGACTTGCCCTACGTTACCGCCGACGGCAGCGAAGTGGGCTGGCTGCGGTTCAGCCTCCACAACCAGTTGGCCGACAGCACCTTGGTGCTTGATTTCTTCAACCAGTTCGACAGCGTGGAGCTTCACACCCTCCGCAACGAGGCCCCGGTCAAACTGGGCGGCCTCCGGCGCGATACGCGCTCGGCCAAACGTCCCATCCACCTGGGCCTCTCCATGGCCTTTCTGGCCAAGATCGCCCCTGGCCAAACCCAGGTTTACTACGTGCGGGTGCAGCAGATAGCGACCAACAACCGCCAGAACAAGGATTTTTCCAAAAGTTTACAATCCTTCAAATTGGCCAGGCCCGAAGTTGCTTTGAGCGCGTACAAACAAACCCGCGAATGGGGGCTGGCTTTTGTGGGGATATTGTTCATCATGGGCTTCTACTGTTTGGTGCTTTACACCAACGTGAAGGACCGAGGCTACCTCTACTTTGGCCTGTACCTGCTGGCCTCTTTCTTCAATTCACTTTATGCTTTGCTAATGCCCGATGTAGGCACGCTCCAAACCGACGCCTATTGGTATTTTACGAGCACCGTAGCGGCGGGCATACTTTTT